>JBGTSH010000265.1:0-15194 GCA_041940405.1 Polyangiaceae bacterium | reverse complement strand
CTCGTAGAGACCCTTTCGCGCAGCCTCGAGCGCCACGAGCGCCTCACCGCCGCGCCCGACCTCGATCGCCGCGAGCGCGGCGAAGACCTGCGCCATGTGCGTCAGACCGTCGGCGCCGATCGCCTCGCACCAAGAGAGCGCGCTGACGCCATGACGCCTCCCCTCGGCGACGTCACCCTCGCGCAGCGCCACCACGGCGAGCACGGTCTGCAGCGGGCGTAGGAACGGTTCGCCGTCGAAGCCGTGCGACTCGGCGACCTCACGAGCGACGCGCACGACCTCTTGCGCGACGGGGCGCGTCGCCGAGACGCCGTACAAGACCAGGATGCACGCAGAGAACGCGTACGCGCTGAGGATGGTCGGCGGAACGAGGCTCGGCGCCGTCCCGAGGAGCGCGCGCGTCACCGCCGGAACCCGCGACGAATCGAGCTGGTACGACGCGAGGCACGGACCATACGCCGCCATGAACCACTCTTCGCACTCCGGCGAGAGCGCCTCCATCGCGTCGGCTCCGAGGGTCGCGGCGCGGACCAGATCGCCGCTCATCGACGCGGCACCCGACGCATACGCCCAGGCGCGCGCCCGGAGGATCGGATCCTCGGCGAGCGGCGCCGCCCGATCGGCCAGGCCGAGCGCGATGCTCGGCACGCCCCGCTCGAGCGCACGTCTCGCGGCGAGGACGAGCGTCGACGCCGCCTCGGCGCGCTTGCCCGCCGCCTCGAAGTGGCGCGCGAGGACCTCGGGCGGCTCGCCCCGCGCTTCGAGCGCCGTCGCCGCGGCCTCGTGAGCACGCCGCCGATCCTCGGCGATCATCGACTCGTACGCGGCCTCGCGAACCAGCGCGTGACGAAACGCCCAGCGTCCGGGCTCGGGCTCGGGACCGACGACCTCGGCGCGCTCGAGCGACGCGAGCCCTGCTTGCACCTCGGTTCCGGCCAGGACCTTCAGATCGGCATCCGAGAATCGCTCTCCGAGCACGCTCGCCAGACGAAGCAAGCGACGCTCGGACGATGCGAGGCGGCCGAGGCGAAGCTGGACCATCGCGAGGACGCTGTCGGGCAGGATCGAGGGTCCGCCGAGCACGACGTGCCGGAGGAGCTCCTCGAGCAGGAAGGGATGACCGTTGGCGCGCGCGACGACGCGACCTCGGGTCTCGGCGTCGAGCTCCTCGCCGGCTGCGATCTCGACCAGCTCGGCCGCAGCGCGCTCGGAGATAGCGCCGAGCGCGATGCGCTGCGGTGCTGCATCCTCCCAGAGCTTGGGGAAGCGGTCGTCGAGGTTCGGCCGGCTCGTCGCGACGATCAGCCAAGGCCGATCGACGAAGCGTCGGAGCGCGCGGTCGAGCCAACCGATCGACGCATCGTCGGCCCACGGAAGATCCTCGACGACGATCACCAGCGGCCGCTCCGTCAGCTTGTCGAGCCAGGCCAGGAACGCGCGCTCGAGCCACTCGGCGTGCACGCGTGGATCGCTCCGCGCCGCGCGCAGCGCCGCCGAAGGCGTCGTGTTGTCACCGACGCCCGCCAGCTCGCCCAGGAACGCGACGACGCGCGGATCGGCGAGCTCGAGGCCTTCGGCGTGCCGGGCGAGGGCGTCACGCGGGGTCGACTCCTCGATATCCAGCTTATGGATTGCGGCCCGGACGAGATCGCCGACGAGGCCGAGCGTGCCTGTGTGGACAGGATCAGCCGCGGCATCCAAGCGGAAGACCTTCGTGTCGAGATGCGCCAGCCACTCCGCTACGAAGCGTGACTTGCCGACGCCGGCAGCCCCGGTGACGAGCGCCACCGCGCTGCGGCGCTCGCGCGTCGTCGCCGACCAGATGCCGTCGAGGACGGCGAGCTCGCGCGTGCGGCCCAAGCAGGGAAGCGATTTTCCGAGGATGGTTCGCGACAGACGGGTCGTCCCTCGGGCCACGATCCGGCGCCGGGTCGGAAGCCCCGCGAGCACGACCTCGCCGGAGAGCAGCGCCTCGGTCGCGCCGTCGACGAACGCGCCTTCGGGGCTCTCCGAGTCACGGGCCTTGGCAGCGGCGAGGTCCACGATCGGATCCGGCGGCAGAACGTCATCGCCGAGCGCACGCCCCGTGGAGACGAGGACGCGCGCGACCCATGGGAGCCGCGACAGCTCGAGCGCCAGCCACGCGCTGCGCGCTGCGCGATCGCCCGGCGTCTCGCCGCGATCGACGATCGCGAACGCCAGCCCGTCGTTCGACCACTTGAGCCGCGCGCCTGCCGCCGAGCCGATCTGCTCGGCGACGTCGCGCTCGGCGAGGAGCTCCGAGAGGTCTTTCGTCGCCTCGTTTTGTAGGGTCGGGCGAGGCTCGATCAGGAGGAAGGTGACGACGCGTACCTCGGACGCGCCGATGCGCGACGACGACGGCGGCGGCAGCGTCGGCGCCAGCACCCCTCCATTGCCCTCGTTCGCGATCTCCAAGAGGGCACGCCGGACGTCCTGTGCGATCGACGGGCGCCTAGCCGGCTCCTTGATGAGGAGCGTGTGGATCAGATCCGCGAGCGCCACGGGAATGTCGTCACGCTTCTCGAGGATGGGAGCCGGCTCGAAGAGCAGGAGCTTCGTGAGCACGGCGAGCGGGTGCGGCCCGGTGAACGCCGCTTCGCCGGTGAGCGCCTCGTAGAGGACGCATCCCAGCGCGAACATGTCGGTCGCGCCGCTCAGCGGCTCGGTCTCTTCCACCTGCTCGGGCGCGAGGTAGCCGACCGTGCCGACGACCTCGTTCGTCGAGGTGATGCGCCGGTCCCGCGCGAACGGGCGCGCGACGCCGAGGTCGAGGAGGACCGCGCGGTCGGTTCGCCCTTCGCACAAGAAGACGTTGTGGGGCTTGATGTCGCGGTGCACGACGTCGCGGCCGTGAAGCAGCGCGAGCGCGTCGCAGAGGCGGACGCCCAGCGCGATCACGGCGTCGGGATCGAGCCGTCCGCGAGCGAGCTTGGCGGCGAGGTCCTCGCCTTCGAGCCACTGCATCGCGAGCCAGGGCAGCCCCTCCTTGTCGGAGCCGTGAGCCACATGGCCGACGATCCCGGGATGGTCGATCTCCGACAGGAGCGTCGCTTCGCGGAGGAACCGGCGCGCGTGGCTCGCGTGCGACTCGGCGAGCACCTTGAGCGCGACGCGCTCGCCCGTCCGGCGATCCTTGGCGCGCCAGACCGCACCCATCCCTCCGGCTCCCGCGAGGTGCTCGATCTCGAACCAATCGCCGACGACGTCGCCCGTCCGTAAGATGGCGGATTCTCCGGCGGGAATGGTACCCGCGGCGCCCGATCTCCGGCGGAACTATCTCGGTTCTGGCCGTCTCGACGGCGCCGCCCGGCGCCGCTATGAGGCGAACCCCGATGAAACCGGAGGAAGAGGTGCGAGCGCGCGAGCACCGAGACCGAGGTAGGCACCGACTGACGGCGCAGCCGGAGGGAGCGGAATGACGCCGCGAGCCGAAGAGCGCCTGCGGAGCCTCGCGAGGCTCGCGCTGAAATCCGCGTTGGGCGAGCGACTCCCGCTCCTCGAAGGCAAGCTCGTCGCAGCGGGCCTCGAAGCGCCCCTCGAAATCCGCCGCGACGCGCACGGGATCCCCTCCATCATGGCGCAGAACGACGCCGACGCCTTCTTCGGGCTCGGCTTCTGCCACGGCCAGGATCGCGCCGGGCAGCTCGAGATCCTGGTGCGCACGGTACGCGGCACGCTCGGAGAGGTCGCCGGACCGGATGGACTCCCGGTCGACAGGCTGTCGCGCCGCATCGGCTTCAAGCGCGCGGCGATCGCGCAGGTAGGGGTTGCGCGGCCGGAGATCCGCGCGCAGCTCGATGCGTACGCGCGCGGCATCAACGCGGGGATGAAGCTCGGTGCGCAGAAGAAGGCGCACGAGCTCGCCTTCCTCGGCTGCGAGCCGACGCCTTGGGACGTCGCCGATCCGCAAGCGGTGAGCGTCCTCTTGTGCTTTGCGCTCGCCGCGAATTGGGACGTGGAGCTGCTTCGCTTCGAAACGTGGCAACTCGACGGAGAAGAGGCGCTCCTCGCGATCGACGCTCCTTATCCGGGTGACCTTCCGGTCTCGCAGTCGCCGCTCGCCCAAGCGGGCCGCGCCGCCGAGCGTCTCTTGGAGGATCTGGGAGCGCTTCGAGCGCTCGCGCCGCTCGGCGGAGCATCCAACGCTTGGGTCGTCGGCCCCGGCCGAACGGCGACGGGCCGTCCCATCCTCGCAGCCGATCCGCACCTTCCGCCGGACATTCCGGTCCACTGGTACCTCTCCCACATCGCGACGCCGTCGTGGCGCGTCACCGGCGCGAGCTTCGTCGGAACGCCCGGGTTCGCGATCGGTCACAACGACCATTGCGCGTGGGGCGTCACCGCAGCACACGCCGACAACACCGATTTCTTCATCGAAGAGGTCGGCGCCGACGGCAAGAGCGTCCGCGAAGGCGACACGTTCGTGCCTTGCGAAGTGCGCTCCGAGCGCATCGACGTGAAGGGCCGGCCCACTGTGATCGAAGACGTGCTCGTGACCAAGCGCGGGCCGATCGTCGGCCCGGTGCTCGGACGCGGCCAGACCCTCTCGATGTCGGCGACGTGGCTCGCGAAGCGCCCCTACACGGGCCTGTACCGCGCGCACGCGGTCAAGAGCCGGAGCGAGTTTCACGATCTCTTCCGCGACGGCTCGGCGTCGAGCGTGAACCTCGTCTACGCGGACAAGGACGGCAACATCGCCTGGCGCCTGGGCGTCGAGGTCCCGGTGCGCAAGGCCGGTCACGGAACGATGCCTCGGCCGGGTTGGCTCGCAGACTCGGGCTGGGAGCCCGAGCCGGTTCCGTTCGAGCGCATGCCGTTCTCCGACGATCCGCGTGAAGGGTTCGTCGCGAGCGCCAACAACGCGCCCTGCCCCGCCCCCTCTCTTACAGGGTCCGACGCTCCGTTCTTCGGTGTCGACTGGCTCGACGGCTATCGCCAAAAGCGGATCGTCGACGCGCTCTCCGCGCGCAGCGACTGGACGGTGGCCTCGACGCAGGATCTCCAGAAGGACACCCTCACGCCCGTCTGGGACGAGGTGAAGAGCGTGGTGCTCGCTGCGCCTTCGAGCGACGAGGACACCGCGCGCGCACTCGACCTGCTTCGATCGTGGGACGGCCGCCTCGACGCGTCGTCGTCGCCCGCGAGCGTCTGGTCGCTCTTCGTCGGCAACATCACGACGCGCCTCTTGTGGGCCAAGTCACCGAACACTGCAGGCCGTGCGATGGGCGCGGGCTTCCATCCGGCGCTGCCGCACACGACGATGATCACGCGCCGCATGTCGCATCTGTCTCGCTTGCTCCGCGAGCAGCCCGCCGGCTTCTTCGCCGAAGGTTGGTCCGCCGCAATCGCCCAAGCGCTCGGCGCCGCGGTCCGCCGGCTGCGAGACGTAGCGGGCCCCGACCCTGCGGCGTGGGCATGGGGGCGCGTGCGGCCGATGCGCATGCATCATCCATTCGCCCAAACGTTCCGCGCGCTCGACTACGCGCTCGGCACCGGCCCGCAGCCCTTCGGCGGCGACGCCACCACGATCGTGCAGGGCCCCCTGGATCTCGTCGATCCGCTCTCGGGCCCCATCGCCGTCCCGAACCTGCGGCTCGTCATCGACGTCGGCGGCTGGCAGAACAGCCGGTACGCGCTCCTCGCCGGGCAGTCCGGCAACCCGTTCTCGGCGCACCACGCCGATCACCGGATCCACTGGGAAGGCCGCGGGCTGCCGATCGCCTGGAGCGACGCCGAGGTAAAGAGGACGACCGTAAAGAGGCTCGAGATCGTCCCGGGCTGACGGGTCCTTGATAGGCTTCGGGGCCATGCCCGAGCCCGTGTTCTTCGACTTCGCTCAGCTCTTCGACGCCGAGGAGTACCTCTACTTCATGGAGGAGTCGCTCGCCGCGGAGAACACTCCGGCCCAGGTGGGGTTCATCGAGGGAGCGCTCGAGGCGCGGCCGCCGATGAAGTTCCTCGATCTCGGCTGCGGCCACGGCCGTCACGCGAACGAGCTCGCTCGTCGCGGCTACAAGGTGCTCGGCCTGGATCTCGTCGAGGGGTTCCTGGACGTTGCCCGCCGCCAGGCAGAGGCCGAAGGCCTGGCGGTTCAGTACGTCCAAGGTGACATGGGCGCGTTCGCCGTCGACAGCGAGGTCGACCGCGTCATCTGTCTCTACGACGCGTTCGGCTTCTTCGACGACATGCACCAGGTCGAGACCCTGAAGTGCGTCCACAAAGCGCTCGTCCCGGACGGCAAGCTGATGCTCGATCTCCGCACGCGCGAGTTCATGGTGCGGCTACCCGCGACGAGCGTCCTCGACAAGGGCAACGGAGACATGATGATCGACAGACAGCAGATCGATCTCGAGACGGGCCGCTTCGTCGATCGGCGCACGTACGTTCGTGGCGGAAAGCAGCGCGACGTCATGTTCTCGGTGCGCCTCTGGTCGTACACCGAGATCCGGATGATCCTGCAGACGGTCGGCTTCGAGGTCGAGGCGGTGTACGGCGGCTTCGAAAAGGTCCCGATCTCCCCGCTCAGGCCCCGAACGGTCATCGTCTGCAAGAAGGTCGAGCCGCCGCAGCCGCCGCCGAACGGCTGAGACCGATGGCTGACGGCTGGCCGACGGCAATCGTCACCGGGGCGTCGAGCGGCATCGGCCGCGCGCTCGCGCTCGAGCTCGCGCGAACGGGGACGAAGCGCATCGTCCTCGCGGCGCGCCGCGAGCCGCTGCTCACGTCGCTGGCCGCGGAAGTCCGTGAGGCGGGCGCCGAGCCGATCGTGGAGGTGATGGACGTCGCCCAAGCCGATCGCTGCGCCGAGCGCCTCCGAAGGCTCGACGGCGACCTCGGCGGCTTCGATCTCGTGGTCGCCAATGCCGGCGTCGGCGCGCCGCGAGGCGCCGATCCGATCGCCTGGGAGACGCTGCGCGGCCCGCTCCACACGAACCTCTGCGGGGCTGCCGCGACGCTTACCGGAGCGCTCGGCGCGATGGCCCTGCGCGGGCGCGGACACCTCGTCGGCATCGGATCGCTCGCCTCGTATGGACCGCTTCCCGAAGCCGCCGCGTACTGCACGCCCAAGGCCGGCCTCGCGATGCTGCTCGAATGCCTCGCGCTCGACCTCGCAGGGTCGAACGTGGCGGTGACGCACGTCCGCCTCGGCTTCGTCCGAACTCCGATGACCGGGCACGCGACCCATCCGATGCCGCAGCTGCTCGAGGCGCCCGAAGCCGCGCTCCGAATCGTGGCCCGACTCCGGTCGCGACCTCGCGAGATCGTCCTGCCGCGCGCGCTCGGCGCCGCGGCTCGCGTGGCCGCCCTCGCGCCGCGACCGCTCCGGGAGCTGGCGCTCGGGAAGCGGCGCGCTACGAAATCGTGATGGCGCCGCCTTCGGGATCCGCGGACGACGCGTTGATCAAAGGGGGGCCGATCCGCGAGCTCTTGCTCTGGTACGAGGGCCGCTACGGTCGAGAGTACGTCCCGGCGGTCATCGCTCGGCTCTCGCCGGCCCACGCTCTCTCGGTGTCGGAGGACAAGCTCACCTTGGGCCTCGTCCCGAGCGTCTGGTATCCCGCGCCTATCGTGCACGCGATCCTGGACGCGCTGGCCGAGCGTCACACGACCGAGGAGCTCTACGAAATCGTGTGCGAGTCGAACGACTTCGTCGTGCGCCGCATGAGCAAGGGCCTCTATCAGTTCCTGTTTCGAATGGTCGGAAGCCCCGAGCTCTACGCCAAGCACATCCAGCGAGCGTGGAACATGCTGCACTCGACCGGCCGACGTGAGATCGTCCTCTCCGATGGCGTCGCCGAGTCGACGATCGACGATTGGGCCGGCCACCACCCGTGGCTCTGCGAAGTGGCGAGTGAGACGATGAGGGCGGTCTTCGAAGCGATGGGATGTCGCGACGTGCGCCTCGAGCGTGTGGCGTGCGTCTCGAAAGGGGATCCGAAGTGCAAGAGCCTCCTTCACTATCGAGACTCCTGAGCCGGTCCACCCGCGGCGCCTCCCGGATCGTCGGCGCCGCGCGGCGCGAGATCGCCCGGCTGCGGAGCCGCTTCGGCTTGCCGCGCGCGCGGCTCGTCTACCATCCGTCGTACAGGCTCCCGGACGATCCTCTCGTCGACAGCCGGCGGGCCGAGCGCATCCTCGAGTACCTGGCGCTCCATCGCTGGATCGATCCCGGCTCGGTCATTCGCCCACCGCGCCTCAGAGTCGCCGATCTCTTGCAGGTTCACGGAGCCGACTACCTGAGCCGGCTCGACGATCCGAAGGAGCTCGAGCGTGTGTTCGGCGGTCACGGCGGCACGCCCGCGCAGATGGCGCAGGTCATCGAAGCGCAGCGCTGGGCGACTTCCGGTACGGTGCTGGCGGCGAGCCTGGCGCTCCGATTTCCCTGGATCCACGCACCGGTGGTCAACCTGGGCGGCGGGTTTCATCACGCGCGCCGCGATCACGGCGGCGGGTTCTGCGCGTTCAACGATATCGCGGTCGCCGTCGATCGCGCCCGCGCGGACGGCTTCTCGGGCCGCGTCCTGGTGGTCGATCTCGATGCTCACCACGGGGACGGCACGCGCTCGATGTTCGCGGACGACGAGCGTGTCACCACGTTCTCGATGCACGGTGTCTCCTGGGATTCGTCGGCCGTGGCCCGCGCCATCGACGTGGAGCTCGGACCGGCCGTGGGCGACGCGACCTACCTCGCAGCGCTCGAGGATCATCTTCCCGAGGCCTTCGCGAGGAGCACTCCCGACCTCGTGTTCTACGTCGCCGGGACCGACGTCGCCCTCGGCGATCCGCTGGGTGGGTTCCGGCTGTCGCCCGACGCGGTGGCTACGAGAGACCGGCTGGTCCTCGAGCGAGCGCGCAGCGTTCCCACCGTGATGCTCCTCGCCGGAGGATACGGCCCGGACACCTGGCGCTACACGGCGCGCACCCTGGTGTGGCTGTTCTCCGGCGAAGACCGACCGATCGCCTCGAGCGACCAGCGCGCGCTCGCCGCATTCCGAAAGATCCGCGCGTCGCTCGGCGGCGCGGCGCTGAGCGGAACGGGCGCCACGCCATCCGACGATGCATTCGCGATCACCGAAGCGGACATCTACGGCGACCTCGTCGCGAAGGAGGCGGACCCGCGATTTTTGAGCTTCTACAGCGGCTATGGCCTCGAGATCGCGTTCGAGCGCTACGGCTTGGCCGAGCATCTTCGCGCTCGCGGCTATCCGGACTTCGAGATCTCGCGCGAGAAGCCGCGCCCCGGCGGCGGCCAGGGGCTTCGGGTCTACGCCGACCGCACGAAGAAGGAGATCCTCATCGAGCTGCTCATCGACGACGTCGTCGTAGAGAGCTCGCAGCTTCTCTCGATCGAGTGGCTCCTCTTGCAGGATCCGAGACGGGGCGCACGAGCCGATCAGCCCCTCCTCCCCGGGCAGAAGCATCCGGGCCTCGGCGGCCTCCGCATCGTCGTCGGCATGCTCGTCATGGCCGCGGAGCGCCTCGGCTACGAAGGCGTCACCGTCGTCCCCTCTCATTTTCACGTCGCCGCGCAGGCGAGGCGGCTGATGAAGTTTCTCGATCCTGCCGACGAGGCCTTCTTCCTCGCGCTTTCGGGAGCGACCGCAGGTCTGACGCTGTTCGAGGCTTCGCGAGCGATCGCCTCCGGCGCCGTCACCGACGAGTCCGGCGATCCGGTTCACTGGCGCCCGAGTCGGATGGTGCTCGCAACCGGCCCAACCCTCACGGCTCGGCTCGAGAGCTCCGAGTACGCACGCGAGGTCGAGCAAGCGGCGAGGACGCTGCGGCTTTCGGGCGATCCCGCGCCCCGCCTCTGAGCCAGAGGCTAAGCGGCGTTTTCAAACCCGCCAGGCCCCAGACGATACCGTGCCCGATTGCTCGGGAACCCTCGCAGGTTTTTGAAACGGGCCCTAGTCCTCGATCCGCACGTCTTTGCGCCGAAGCACCAGGCACTTGATCTCGCGGTCGCCCTGCGGCCGAACCTCGATCGCGTCGCCGCCGTGCTCTGCAGCGACCGTGCGGCAGCCCTTGATGGCGTTGTGCGACTTGCGCGCCTTCACCATGACCGTGCCGATGTGCTTATACGTCTTCCGATCCTCGTGGTCCGCCTCGATGACCGCGATGTTGTCGGGCGGCGTGCGCGGCTCGAACTCGTCGGGCGTCGCAGGAAGGTAGTCCTCTCGTCCGCAACCCGCGGCCCCCAGCGAGGCCGCGCAGACGATGGCGAGGTGCATCGCAACGATCGGAGCTTTCGTCACGCGCACGACTCTAGCTCACGGGAACTCGCATTGCGAGGTGGCGAGGTTGCAGACCGAGCCCGGAGCAATAAATGCGCAGATGCCCATGCCGAAGATGTTCTGGCACGGGACGCCGCACGCGTGGACGGTGTGCGTGTAACAAAGCTGCCCGATTTCGTCGCAGTCGCTGTCGCTCGCGCACCGGCAGCTGAAGTCATCGATGATCCCGTTCTGCGTCTCGTCGATGGCGTTGCAGAACTCGGTCACGTAGACGGCGCTGGCGTGGCAGTCGTCGTCACCGCCGTCGGTGAGACCGTCGCAGTCGTTGTCCTGCCCGTCCGTGCATCGTGAGGGCTCGAACTCGGCGGTCGGCGGCTGCCCGGCGTTGCAGTTCAGGCAGGCACCCACGGTCGTGCAGTCGGGATCGGCGCAATCGACGAAGACGTCGCCGTCGTTGTCGATCGCGTCGCCGCAGATTTCGGGCGGGTTGGGCACGATCTCGACGTTGAGCTGGAACGGGCCCTCGTTCGCGCCGCCGCCACCCGGGTCGACCGCAAAGCCGTCGAGGAACACGAAGTAGGTGCCCGGGTAGAGGATGTTGAACGTCAGCTCTGCGGCGAAGTTACCGGCGCTGTCGTCGTCGCACCCGATCTCGAGCCCCGTGTTGCAGGCGCCCGTGCGCACGTAGAGCGTCGAGTCGAAGCTCGTGCCCGACGAGTCGAGGTGCACGAACGACGGATCGCTGAGGACGAAGAAGAACACCGCCTCGCCGGCGTCGCCGCCGCAGGTGCCCTCGGTCTCGCTGACGTGCCCCGTCGTGTCGCCGATGAAGGTGCCGCTGCCCGAGATCAGCTTCGGTGAGAGGCAGTTCGCCTGCTGCTGCTGGCACAACGGGTTCTGCGCGCAGTCCGGGTCCTGGCAGTCGGCGAAGGTGTCGAAGTCGTCGTCGAGGCCGTTGTTGCAGATCTCCGGACCGACCGGGCAGCTCGGCGTGAGGAAGCAGGCCTCGTCTGCGCAGTCGATCGCGAGGTCGCAGTCGTTGTCGATGCCGTCGTCGCAGATCTCGGCCGAGCACATCTGGCACTGCGGCGAGGCGAGGCAGTCGGCGTCGGCGCAATCGGGGAGCTGGTCGCAGTCGTTGTCGAAGGCGTCGTTGCACACCTCGGGCGTACCCGGAGGCTGGCACGCGCACGGGAAGATGCCGGCGCAGTCCTGATCGCCGCAATCGACGAGCAGATCGCAGTCGTCGTCCTGGCCGTTGAAGCAGTCTTCTTGGACGGCCTGGCATTGGCACGCAGGCGTCGAGCTGCAGTCGAAGTCGTCGCAGTCGAACTGGCCGTCGCAGTCGTCGTCGAAGCCGTTCTGACAGAGGCCGCTCTCGCTCGGGAGACACCCGCAGGCCGGCGTGCCGATGCAGTCGAGATCGAAGCAATCGACGATCTCGTCGCAGTCGTCATCCTGATTGTTGTTGCATTGCTCCGTCGATGGCTGACAGCCGCAGTTCGGCACGTTGGTGCACGCCGGGTCGAAGCAGTCCTCGACGCCGTTGCAGTCGTTGTCCGACCCGTCGAAGCAATCCTCGGGGTGGCCGGGAAAGACCTCCGGGTTGAGGTCGTTGCAGTCGCCGCCGCCACAGGCGATCGCGACGACACCGTCCTGATCGTCGTCCTTGAGGAAGAAGGAGCACTCGCCGCCGAGGCAGAAGTTGCTGGTGCAAGGATCGAAGTCCTCGCACTCCTGCGCGACGGTGCACCCGGTGCTGCCGCCTTCGCCTCCACCGCCGGTGGAGGTGGGGCCGGACAACGTCGTGTTCGTCGTCGGGCCGGACATCGTCGTCGTCGTGGGCGATCCGGCGCCCGAAGCGCCATCGCCGCCGTCACCGTTTCCGTTCGGGAACGGGTCGAGGCCCGCGCGGCCGCACGCCGCGAACGCGAACGCGGCGGCGAACATCACGCCAAAGGTGGACGAAAGCGGCCTGTTGCGCAGCATGGCGGGGGGTCGACTTTACACGACCGAGAGGGTGATCGTCCTAGAGCCCGCCGGGCATCGCCCTCAAAAAAGCTCTCGATGTCGGGGCGAGCTGGCGCGGCCGGCTCCCGGCCCCTGTGGTAGGGTCCGCCCGTCTTGGCAGAACCGCTTCTCTTGCAACAGTTCGTCTACGAACGACCCGAGAGCGAGCTCGGCCGCGGCAAGTACTCGACCTCCCCCTGGGTGGTCGGGACCGTCGTCGCGCTGGCGGTGCTGTTCGCGCTCGCATTCGTTATCGTCGTCGCCCGCCGGCGCGCGCGGCGTGCGGCGGACGACGTGGGACCGATCTCGTCGCGCGGCTCGGTCCGCCCGGGACCGCCGTCGTCACGCTCCAAGCCGTGATGATGGCCGCCTCCCCTCCCCCCGCGTCACCTGCCCCCGATGCCGGCGCGAGCCGTTCCTCCGGCAGGCGCATCGTGCTGGTGATGCTGGCAGGCATCGCGCTCTACGGCGTCTTGGTGGTGGTCCGAGGAACGGATCGCATCAAAGAGGCGCTCGCCTCGTATGCCTGGTGGACCTTCGCGGCGGCGTGCGGGCTGTCGCTCGTGAACTACCTGCTCAGGTTCCTGAAGTGGGAGTACTACCTCAGGCTGCTCGGCATCCAGCCGGCGAAGGGCCCTCGAGCGATCCCGTGGGGTGAGAGCCTCTTGGTGTTCCTTTCGGGGTTCATCCTGACGATCACGCCCGGAAAGGTGGGCGAGGTCTTCAAGTCGGTCGTGCTGCGCGATCTGCGCGGCATCGAGATCGTTCGGACCGCGCCCATCGTGGTGGCCGAGCGACTCACCGACCTCGTCGGCATCATCGTGCTCATCACCTTCGGGGCGAGCGCGTTCCCCGGCGGCCTCTTGTGGGCCGCCATGGGGTCGATGCTCGTCCTCGCCATCCTCGCCTTCGTCAGCGTTCCTGCGCTGAGCCAGGCCGCGCTCTCGCCCCTCAAGCGCCTGCCCGGCAAGCTCGGGGCGATGGTTCCGAAGATCGAGCTCGGCCTGGTCGAGCTTCGCGCCATGACGACGCCACGGGCGCTCGTCATTCCGTCGGTGCTCTCGATCGGCGGATGGGCGCTCGAGGGCGTGGGCACCTTCGTCATCCTGCGCGGCTTCCACAGCTCGCTCGATCTGGGACGCGCGGTGTTCTTCTACGCGACGGCGACGCTGGCCGGCGCCTTGACGCCACTCCCCGGCGGCCTCGGCATGACCGAGAAGGTCTTCGAGGAGTCGATGGTCGCTCTGGGAGGCGTTCCGGGTCCCATCGCGACCGCGGTGATGGTCCTGGGCCGGCTGGCCACGCTCTGGTTCGCGGTCGTCGTCGGCTTCGTCGCGCTCGGCATCCTCCGGGCGTGGCACCCGAAGCTCCGCGGTCGCCCCGCGGATCCCGCGGTGTTGGAGCCTCGTGGCGATAAGGCTTGAAGTCGCGAGAGTAGGCATGCTAGCCCGCAGCTAGAGCTTTTCGTCGAAACTCTCACGGCCATGCCGACGATCGAACGCGGACTCCCGCTCGTAGAGCACGTCATCAACATCCTGAAGGCCCGCGTGGCCAAGCGGGGTGGCGAGCGGCCCGTGGGTGCGGCTCGCGGCGCGCTCGACACCCTCGAGTCGAAGCTCATGGTCGAGCTTCCGCCGACGCTCCGAGCGTTCCTCGCGTTCGACTACACCTTCTCCTCGTTCGGGCCCAACTGGCACGGGCGCGGCCGGTTCGGGTCGAGCGCGCAGGCGCCGCGCCCGCGCCTCACCTCGGTTCGCAAGCTTGCCGAGTCGCGGACCGAGCTCGGTTGGACCGACTCGCGCATCCGAACGAAGCTCGTCCGCCTCCCGAACCGTCCCCGGCACCCCTGGAACGCGCTCTACCTGGGTGAGGCGCGCCGCGACGGTGAGCTCCTCATCCTCGGCATCGACCACGAAGACACCCTCGTCCGGTTCTGGCCTCGGTACACCGCCTTCGACTTGTTCCTCGCCGAGCAGGCCGGCGTCATCGACCTCAGCGAGGGGCAGCGGCTCGAAGATCTCGAATCGCACGTCGCGCTCAATCCCGAGCTGTCGAGCGGCGACGACGGCGACGACGGCGACGGCGACTATTAACGAGGCGCTCGTGCTGGTCGTGGTCGCGGACCGTTCTCTGCCCCGCGACCGGCTGGACAAGCTCGTGGTCGCCGCGATGAAGAGCGCCGGCAACCCGGTGTCGCGCGCCGAGGCGCAGCGCTGGATCGCCGCCGGCCGAGTGACCGTCGGCGGCTCGGCGCTCGGCGCTTCGGCGAGCGTCGCCGAAGGCGCGCGGGTGGAGATCCGCCCCGCGAAGCCGCAAATCACCACGGCGGTCCCCGACCCGTCGGTCGAGGTGCCGGTCGTACACGAAGACGATGACATCATTGTCATCGACAAGCCGGCCCATCTCGTCGTCCATCCCGCCAAGGGCAACTGGGAGGGAACGCTCGTGCACGGTCTCCTGGCGCGCGAGGGCTTCGGGACCGGTGACGAGGACATCGACAACGACGACGGCTCGGGCTTGCCCCGCCCCGGGATCGTCCACCGCCTCGACAAGGGCACGAGCGGCCTCTTGGTGGTGGCGAAGAACGCCGCTGCGCGCGAGGCGCTCAAAGCGAAGTTCGCGGCGCACGACATCGAGCGCGAGTACGTCGCGATCGTCGCCGGGCGCGCGCGCTCGACGACGTTCGACACGCCCTACGGGCGGCACCCGCGGGATCGGCTTCGGTTCACGTCGAAGGGCCACGTCGCCGGCGGCAGGCGAGCCGTCACGCACGTTCGGGTGCTCGAGGAGCTCGGCGCTGCGACGCTCGTAGCCTGCACGCTGGAGACCGGGCGCACGCATCAAATCCGCGTCCACCTCAGCGAGCAGATGGCCGCGGCGGTGCTCGGCGATCCTCGTTACGGAAAGCGGCCCAAAGAGCCGCTCCTC
>JBGTSH010000264.1:0-15205 GCA_041940405.1 Polyangiaceae bacterium | reverse complement strand
GCGCGCGCGTCCAGGGCGTAGCCGTCGAGCTCGTCGAAGCGCGCCTGTGCCTCGCCGAACTCGGCCACGATCTCTTCGAGCCTGTCGGCGAGCTCGGGGTCGGCCATTTGGTGCTCGAGCTCGTGGAGCCTTTCGGCTACCTCGGCCACCTCACCCGCGCCGGCCATCGTCTCTTCGAGCACGGTGCGGCCCGCCATGTCGCCGACGTCCTGGCTGAAGTAACCGACCGTAACGTTGCGCTCCAGGACCACCTGGCCGGCATCCGGCTCCTCTTGCCGGGTGATCAGCCGGAAGATCGTGGACTTGCCCGAGCCGTTCGGCCCGACGAGCCCGACCTTCTCCCCCCGAAAGGCGCTCATGGACGCCTCGAGGAAGAGGATCTGCTTTCCGTGCTGCTTGGAGACGGCGTCGAGGCGAATCATGAGGAGGCGCGCGCTCTTTAGCACGCACCTCCACCCTCTGGCTCGTACGGCGGCGGCTATTCGTCCGGAGGGACGATTCCCATGCGCAGGGCGTAACGCACGAGGCCCGCGATGTGGCGGATCTCGAGGCGCTCCATGATCTGCGCGCGATGGGTTTCGACAGTCTTGACGCTGATTTTCAGCTTCTTGGCGATCTGCTTTGTCGGTTGACCCTCGGCGATCAGCTGCAGGACCTCGAGCTGTCTCGGGGTCAGGCTGTGCGCAGGCCGTGCCTCGCTCGTCGTGCGGACGCTTCGAACGAAGTCTTCGACGATCGCGGTCCTGACGGCGGGGCTGAGCCACACGCGTCCTTCGCGAACGGCGGTGACCGCGCTCTCGAGCTCACCCTCGCCGCCGTCCTTCAGGACGTAGGCGGTCGCGCCCGCGAGGAGTGCTTGTCGCACCCGCTCCTTCTCTGCGCTCGAGGAGACCACGATGATGCTGGGACGTGGCGTGAGCTTGGCTGCGCGCCACGCCGTCTCCATTCCGTTGGGTCGCTCGTTCTCCAGGTCGATGATGACGACATCCGGATGGAGATCGCCGATCAACCGTTGAGCTTCACCGCCGTCGGCGGTTCCTACAATCTCGACCTCGGAGAGGGTCGAGAGCTTCGCCCTGCGGGCAGCTCGTGAGGCAGCATGATCTCCTACGAGCAGCACGCGAGTGCGGCTTTCCATGTTGGCGATGGTCTCGGGCACCGCGAAATTTTCCTGACCCGGAGTGCGTCCGGGGAGCGGCTGGAGGAATAGCCCGCACCCTCCAGTCCGCCCATCAGGGATTGGATGAGTTTTCGCCAAGAGTTCACCTAGGCTTCCCCGCATTGGATCAGGGGATTTCTTTAGCGGTGCTCTAGGCGTTGGGCGACACGAGGCCCAAACGGATCGCGTAACGAACGAGCCCAGGGAGGCTGTGGACGCCCGTCCTCTTCATCAACTGAGCGCGGTGCGACTCGACCGTCTTGGTGCTGAGCCCCAGCTGATCCGCGATCTCTTTAGAGGAAAGCCCCTCGGCAACGAGCTGGAGGATCTCTCGTTGCCGAGGGGTAAGAAGCTCGAAAGGGTCGGACGGCTCCTCGCCTCTCTGCAGGGCGGCGACGACGGTCTTCGACACGGAAGGGCTGATCCAGATGTCGCCTCGGCACACGGACGCTATGGCGAGCTCCATTTCGTTCTTGTCGGCGCTCTTGAGCAAATAGCCGGAAGCGCCGACGGAGAACGCGCGGCGCACGTACTCTTCGTCGGCGTGCATCGAGACGATGAGGACGCGTGTGCGCGGATGATCCTTCGTCACGCGAGCGGCCGCCTCGAGCCCGTTGAGGCCGGGCATCGAGATGTTCATGAGCACGCACACGGGGTGCATGCGGCTCACCAGGTCGATCGCCTCGTGCCCGTCGGTTGCTTCGCCGACGACTTCGACGCCGGACATCTTCTCGAGCAGGACACGCATGCCCGCTCGCACCAGCGCATGATCGTCGGCGAGCACGAGCCTCACGTGGCTCTTGCTCCGGAGAAGGTGAGCGGGAACCGCGCGCGGACGACGGTGCCTCGCCCCGGCGACGACTCGACCGCCAGCTCGCCGCCGGCGAGCGCCGCGCGCTCCGCCATACCGAGGAGGCCGAGGCGCCCTCTCGCAGCCGCCATCGCCGAGGTCGCCAGCTCCGGCTCGAAGCCGACCCCGTCGTCGCGAACGGTGACGTCGAGCTCCTTGGCGCGTGCGATCAGGCTCACCGACGCGCGCTGGGCTTTCGCGTGCCTGACGACGTTGGTGACGGCCTCTTGCACGATTCGAAAGCACGCCGTCTCCACGGCCGGCGCGAGCGCGCTCGGCTCGAGCATTGCGTCGATCTCGATCTCGATGCCGGCGTCTCTTGCCCGACGCCTCACGAACGATCGCAGCGCCGCGGTGAGCCCGAGGTCGTCGAGCAAGGAAGGTCGCAGCTCGTGCGTGAAGCTCTGCACTGCCGCTCCGGCACCGGACACCAGCTCTGCCAGATCGTCGAGCTCGCCGGGGTGTGCCGCCGACGCCGCTTGCAACCTCAAGTGGATCGCCGTGAGAAGCTGACCGAGCTCGTCATGGACTTCGCGCGCGAGGGCCCGACGCTCGCCCTCGATGACCTCGAATGTCTTTCTGAGGAGCTCCGCGCGGCGATCGAGATCGCGGCGGTCGTTGTCCTCTCTGAGCTGACGCGCACGCATCGCTTCGAGGCGGACGTCGAGCTCGCGCTCGCGACAGAGGTAGACCTCGGGCGGGAGGTAGTGCGGGCTCTCGCAGAGGAGGTCTTCGATGAGCGCCTGCGGGTGCGTAGCGAGCAGCTCTGCGGCGTGGGGCGGTCTCAACGTCGATTGGTCGTACAGGCAGACGAGCTGAACGGGCCGGCTCGCGAGGACCTCGTTCAGCCGAGCCTCGTAACAGCCGTGCTCGGCGGGCTCGCGGTCCGCGCAGCTTCCATCTCGCACGACGAGGAGGCCGTCGTAACCGGCCCGCGACGTCTCGTCGGTCATCTCGGCGATCCAGCCGGCGAGCCTGGATGCGTCGACCATCGCGCGCTCGATGGCGAGGCCGCCGTCACCGAGCTCGTCGACGAGCTTCGGATCGCGTTTGTCCTCGCACCAAATGCATCGCGCGCCGCGCGCGAGAGAGCTCCGAATCAACGAGCGGGTCGACGCGACCTTCGTGCGTCGCGACGCATAAGGCAGAAACACGTGCTTTGCTACAGTCACGGCCCCTCGTCCCCCCACCGGAGAGCCTAGCCCGCTGAACGGTCACCCTCAAACGCACAGCCGACGATTGCTTCCTCCGATGTGCGCCGGCGCCTCGACGTCGCGAAAAGCGACAATCTCAGACCGTGGATGAATTGCGTGACGGGGCGCTGCACCTGTTGATGCCGTGCCAAGAGCTCGCCGTCCGTTTGCGGCCCCACTCCTCCTGCTCTCGGCGCTCGCGATGTTGCCCGGGTGTCTGTACGCGCCTGTGCTCTCCGAGCCACTGCGGGTCGAGAACGTCGACGACCTGCCGCCGGCGTCGCTCGGCTTTGTCGCCGGGACGACGACGACCGAAGACGCGCGCGCCGTCTTCGAGACGCGGCGCATGACGGGCATCGCGGTGGCAAGCTACGCGCGTGAGGGTGGTCCGACGCTCGAGGTCCTCGGTGCCGACTACCAGACGCGGCTCCATCTCTTCGAGAACGGGAAGTATCGGGGCAGCATTCAGCTGCCGACCGAGGGGCTGCCGCCCTACGGGCTCGCCGTCGGTTTGGGACGGGCCGGCGACGCCGACGTGCTGCTCGCGCTCTACCGCGATCCGCTCGCGCGCGCCGAGGAGCCACCGAGGCTCCTCTCGTTCTCGATCTCGCCCGCGGGCATACAGCTCGTCGATCGACGTTCGCTGGGCGGTCTGGTGACCCGCCACGGCGGCATGACCCGGCCGGCGCTCATCGGCAACGATCTGTCGACGGGCGTCATGCTCGTCGCTCGCGACGCCGAAGGAGCGCTCTGGGACACGAGCTACCTCTTCACCTTCGACGCGGGTCGGCTCGAGGCCCAACCGCAATCGATGATCGAGGCGATGCGGTGCTCGTGCGTGCGCGATTACGCCTTCGCCACCGAGGCAGCGACCGTCAGGCAATGACGGGCTTCACGAGAGCCCTGCAAGCTTGAGCGCCGCGCGACCTTGCTTGCCGACCGCCGCGCGGCTCTCGGACCGCACGAGCGCCATCACCTCTTCGAGGTCGTCGTCGTCACCCGGCATCGTCGACGGACGACCGCGGATCGACTTCGCGGGTGCGCGCCCGCGCTTCTGCCAGGCCGTCTCGAGCACGGCCGCGGGGAGCTCGCGCCGCAAGAGCTGATAGACGTGCGCCGCCACGTAGAGATCGTCGAGGAGACCGAACGGACCGAGATCTTCCTCGGGCAGGACGTCGTTGGGCACGACGAAGTAGGCCAGAACGGCGCTCACGAGCGGCCGCGCGCCGGGTGGCAGCTCGGGGTCTTCGAAGAGCCGCGCGAAGAACGCGAACACGTCGGGCGCTCGCAGCACGGCCTCGCGATGGGCGCCGTCGTAGCCGTCGACGCAGGCTCTCAGCGACGCCACGTAGCTAGGCGGCTCGAACGGCACGCGGCCATCGTACGATACCGCGCCACCGAGGACGAATGACGTCGATCAATCTCATTTTCGCGCACCCTTACCGTGATCGCTCGCGTGCGAACCGAGCCTTGCTCGGCGCCGTCGACGACATGGCCGCCGTCGAGGTGCGGGCCCTCTATGACCTCTACCCGGACTTCGACATCGACGTGGAGCGCGAGCAAGCAGCGCTGGTTCGCGCGAGCGTCATCGTGTGGCAGCACCCGATGTACTGGTACTCGGTGCCGAGCCTGCTCAAGCACTGGATCGACAAGGTGCTCACGCGCGGCTTTGCGTACGGCCAGGGTGGCGTCGCCTTGAAAGGAAAGAGGTGCCTTTGGGTCACGACGACCGGCGGGACGCCGTCGGCGTTCACCCCCGAGGGGCATCACGGCCATCCGTTCGAGAGCTTCGTTCCGCCGATCGAGCAGACCGCGAGGTTCTGCTCGATGGAGTGGGAGAAGCCGATCGTCGTTCACGGCGCGCACACGATCACGAGCTCGGCCTTGAACGACGCGGCGAAGGCGTATCGGGGGCGGCTCGAAGCGCTCGCGAGGGAGGCGTCGAAATGAGCGGCTCTCTCGTCACCGACGCGCTCGTGTACCTGGGCGCGGCTGTCGTCTGCGTCCCGCTGGCAAGCCGTCTGAAGCTCGGCTCGGTCCTCGGCTACCTCGGCGCAGGATGCTTGATCGGCCCGTTTGGTCTGGGGCTGGTGAGCGACCCCGCGTCGACGCTCCATTTTTCGGAGATCGGCGTCGTCCTGATGCTGTTCATCATCGGGCTCGAGCTCGATCCGAGCCACCTTCTCAAGATGCGGCGCGCCGTCTTCTTAGGAGGCGGCATTCAGCTCGGCGCATGTGCGGTGCTCCTGGCCGCCGCGGGCCTCGCTGCCGGGCTGCCTTGGCAAGGCGCGGTCATCGCCGGGCTCGCGCTCAGCCTGTCGTCGACCGCCGTCTCGATGCAAACGATGGGCGAGCGCAACCTGCTCGGAACGGGCCTCGGCCGGATCTCGTTTGCGGTCCTTCTCTTCCAGGACATCGCTGCCATTCCGCTCGTCGCGATCGTCCCGCTGCTCGCTGTAGACGGCGCTAGCGCGGCCGGCGGGAGCGGCGGCGGTGCGATCGGCGTCCTCAAAGTCGTCGGCGCGATCGTCGCCGTCGTCGTCATCGGGCGCTTCGTCACCAAGCCGATCCTGCGAGCGATTGCGCGCCTCCACCTCCGCGAGGTCTTCACCGCGTTCACGTTGTTGCTCGTGCTCGGGATCGCCCAGCTCATGACACTCGCGGGCGTCTCGATGGCGCTCGGGGCGTTCCTCGCCGGAGTGCTTCTCGCAGGCTCGGAGTACCGCCACGCGCTCGAGACCGACATCCAGCCCTTCAAGGGCCTCCTGATGGGCCTCTTTTTCATCGCCGTCGGGATGAGCATCGACTTCGGCCTCTTCGCCGAGAGTCCACTGATGGTGATCGGCGTCGTGCTCGGGTTTCAAATCCTCAAAGGGGTCGCGCTCGCATCCGTCGCGCGCCCGCTCGGCGTGAGCCCTATCCAGCGCTGGCTCTTCGCCGCGCTCCTCGTACAGGGCGGCGAGTTCGCGTTCGTCGTCTTCGGTGTCGCTCGATCGGCGAAGCTCTTGCCCGGGAGTTGGGAAGGCGTGCTGACCCTCGCGGTCGCGCTATCGATGGCGCTGACGCCGCTGTTCCTCTTCCTCTACGACCGCCTCGTCATCGGGAAGGCAGCGGACGAACGCGAGGCCGACACGATCGAGGACGAGCACGCGCCGGTGATCATCGCCGGCTTCGGTCGCTTCGGGCAGATCATCGGCCGTCTCCTCTTTGCGAGCGGGCTGACCGCGACGGTGCTCGATCACGACCCGGATCAGATCGAGCTTTTGAAGCGATTCGGCTTCCGGATCTACTACGGCGACGCGACCCGTCTGGACCTGCTCGAGGCCGCGGGCGCGCAGCGGGCGAAGCTGCTCGTCGTCGCGATCGACGATCAGACGATGAGCGTCCAGCTCGTCGACGCCGTCCGGCACGCGTTTCCGAACCTCAGGATCGTGGCCCGAGCGCGGAACGTGGAGCACTACCGCGAACTTCGCGCGCGGGGCGTCGAGATCGTGGAGCGCGAGACGTTCGAGAGCGCGCTCCTGCTCGGTCGCCGCGTGCTCGAGCACCTCGGGGTCGGAAAGTACGAGGCGCGCGAGCGCGCGGATCGGTTCAGGCGGCACAACGTCGAGATGCTCGAGCAGGTGATCGAGCAGTGGGACGACATGGAGACGCGAACCAAGATGGCGGTCGACGCGAGGCGGCAGCTCGAGGAGCAGTTCGAGCGGGATCGGGCGGAGCTCGATCGCGAGGGCGGGCAGGGATGGAAGCCGGAGGAAGAGGAGGAACGCGCGGCGGAGTAGGGGGGCTCGGCAAGAGAGCTCGAGACCATGCGCCGGAGCGGGCGCGGGCATCCAAAGGGATCCGCGAGCGGCCCGGAAGTGATAGACCCTCGCGATGCTGACCGACACCCTCGCGCAGCTCGACGCGGCGTTCCCGCCCGCGTTCAAGAGGAACCTCCGACCGGGCGCGTCCGACGCCGAGCTGGCGCCGCTTCACGATGCGGTCGGAACGCTCCCGCAGGAGGTCGAGACCTGGTTTCGATGGCATGCGGGCTCAGGTGACGGCTTCATCCCCGGAACGAGCTGGGGCCTCATCACCGTGGAAGAGGCGGTCAGAGAGATTGCCTACGTTCGGTCGAGGCGCGAGCCGGAAGAGCTGGTGGGTCTCACCTTCGTTCCGCTCCTCACGGGGCGCGACGGAGGGTTGAAGGTCCTGGTAGCGACCGAGCGAGGCACCGAAGTCTGGGAGATCGAGCGAGGCGTTCGTGGCGCTTCGTCGTCCTTCGAGGAGTGGGTGGGCTCGCTCCTCGAGAGCTGGCAGGCCGAGCAGAGCGTCCTGAGGGTTGCCTGGTTTCGTCTGGAGCGCAGCCCCATGGGATGGCACGAGCTCCATCTGCCTACGGCAGCTCGCTCCAAGCTGAAGGCCGTCATCAATCAGCTGCCGCTACGAATCGAAAACGCGAAGCGGCTCGACGGAGCGTCGCCGATCGCCTTCGAGATCGGGGCGGAAGCGAAATGCACGATCCACGAGGAAGGTCCGCGCAAGCTCGACGTCATGCTGACCGAGGCCGGCGTGAACGAGCTCGGCAAGCTGCTGGCAGAGAAGTCGAAAGAGTCCTTCCGCTTGCCGGGCCTCGAGGACTTCCGGCTCGTATTCTCGGCCCGGTGAGGTGAGCCTCCTTCGGCTGGGGTGTCCCTCCAAATCCCACCCTCCCGGTGTTGCGGGAATGTGGGACCCCGATTTCTGGGATCCGCGGCGCGGCAGCTCGAGCAGCAGTTCGAGCGGGATCGGGCGAGCTCGATCGCGAGGGCGGGCAGGGGTGGAGGCCGGAGGAAGAGGAGCGCGCGGCGGAGTAGGCGTGGGCGCGCGGCGTGAGAGCTTGCTCAACCGCGAGAGCGTCGCCAGGGCTCGAGCCCGTGGGTCGAGCAGTGTGATAGCCAAGCGCCGATGACCCGCTCCGCGGTCGCGTTGGAGCACACTGCTCGTCCGTCGACACCGACGACCGCATGACCGGCGACTTCATTTCGACCGACGTCGATCACGGCCATCAGGCCCACCCGATCGAGCTCGAACCGGAACGTCTCGTGTTCGAGCGTGACTCCGCG
The DNA here is from genome assembly GCA_041940405.1 of Polyangiaceae bacterium. GTDB lineage: Bacteria > Myxococcota_A > Polyangia > Polyangiales > Polyangiaceae > Xiheicaenibacterium. The sequence goes on along the minus strand of JBGTSH010000264.1, from coordinate 6,916 downwards.
ACCATCGTAGTCCACCTCGACCTTTGCCGCGCGCGCCGGAAGATCTTCAAGCATCTGCTGTACCCCCAACATGTATCTAGGCCATGTTGGGGACCAGGTCGACCTAGCGGGCTCTACTCTCGTTGACTGCCGGAACACGGAGAGTGCTCTCGACGCGCGCGCCGGCGCCGCAGCCGCCGGCCGGGCTTGTTAGCCTGCAAGTCGTGGTGCTGTGGGGGCTTCTCGAGACGGTCTGACCTCGCACGGAGCTTTCCCACATGCCCTCTGCTGGCTCGTCCGGTGAGCACTCTTTCAAGAATCGACCACCTTCGGAGCGCACGACAGTGCGGCTTCCATCCATCCGGCTCGAGGACCTAGAGCCCGAGCTACCGTCGGTCGAGCCGTCCGCGACGACGACGTCGGGCGGCAGCGAGGCCTGGCAGCTCGGTGAGGATCGCGGCGCGGCAGAGGAGCGCGTACTGTTGACGGGCTCGAAGGAGCTTTCGGTGCCGCCTCTCAAGAGGCGGAAGCTGCCTCCACCGATCCCGCGTGAAGAGCCGGAATAGAGGCCTTCACGTCGAAGCGGGTAGGGGTGCGCGATCCGCGCGGGCGAGCGCCTCGTCCGCCGAGAGCGCGCCGCTTCCGACGAACACTTGGGTGACGAGCGCGATGATCAAGAACGCGACGTACTCCCAGCCGCCGCCTGCGCCGGTGAACATCCAACCGTTGGCGAGGTGCGGCTTGAGCGCGCCCAGCATGATGGGAACGAGCGCGATCGAGACCAGGCGTGTCCGGAAGCCCGCGAGCAGGGCGAGGCCGCCAAAGAGCTCGGCGAGGAACACCGGGTAGACGGTCCATCCGGGGAAGCCGTTCGCCTCGAAGAAGCTCCGCGTCCCGGCGAACGTGAAGATGTCGGCCTTGGCGTAGGCGTGGGCCACGAACACCGCGCCGAGCCCGATGCGGAGGGCGAGCGGACCGTACGAGGTGAAGCGTGCGAGGCGGGCTTCGAGGCGGCTGATCGAATCGTTCGTGCTCATGGGAATCTCCTTCGACCAGAGAGTGGGTCCTGGGGCCTCAGCAATCCAATCGATGTTCTCGAATGATGATATTGGTCCAATCGATATGACCGACGTCCGCTCGGTGAACCTGAACCTGCTCCTCGCGTTCGATGCGCTCATCAGCGAGCGCAGCGTCACCCGGGCGGCCAAGCGCGTGGGCGTCACCCAATCCTCGATGTCGAGCTCGCTCGCGCAGCTCCGCGCCGTGCTGGAAGATCCGCTCTTCCGCCGGACGTCGCACGGCATCGAGCCGACGGCGCGCGCGGTCGCGGTCGCCGGCGACGTCCGCTCGGGGCTCGCGTCGTTTCAGCGGGCCCTCTCGCCGCCATCGTTCGATCCGGCGACGGCCGAGCGCACCTTCGTCCTCGCGACGAGCGACTTCGTCGAGCTCGTCCTCTTGCCCGGCTTGCTCGAGCGCGTCGCGAAGGAAGCGCCCGGCGTCCGGCTGGAGCTCAGGCCTTGGGGCCTGCACGAGGTGCCGGCCGAGCTGGAGCGCGGCGAGCACGATCTGATGATCGGCTTCTACGACACCGTCCCGCCGCGCCATCGCGCAGAGCGTCTCTTCGAGGATGTCTTCACGTGCATCGTCCGGCAGAACCACCCGAAGGTCGGAAAGAAGCTCGGCCTCAAGACCTGGCTCCAGCTCGAGCACGTCCTCGTCTCGCAGCGTCCCGGCAGTCCCACCACCGTCGACCGCGCGCTGGCGAAGCGCGGCAAGACACGGAAAGTAGGAGCGCGCGTATCGCACTTTCTCTTGGCCCCGATCGTCGTCGCGCGAACCGACATGGTCGCTGCCGTCAGCGAGCGCGTCGCCGACGTCTTCCCGGTTCTGGCCACGCGCCTGAAGCAGCGTGCAGGAACGCTTTCGGGGGGCGAACAGCAGATGCTGGCCATCGCGCGCGCCCTGGCGCGCGACCTCAAACTGCTGCTGCTCGACGAGCCCTATGAGGGGCTGGCCCCGGTGATTGTCCAGGAGATCGAAAAGACCCTGGAGCAGATCAAGTCGCTCGGCATCACCACCATCATCGTTGAACAAAACGCGAATCTTGCTCTCGACATGGCCGATTACGGCTATGTCATCGAATCGGGAGAGATCGCCCTACACGGAACCGCCGACGAACTCAAGAACGATCCTGCGGTGCAGGAAGCGTACTTGGGTGCTTGAGGAGGACAAAAAGCAATGAATTGGAACTTTGACATCCTTCCAGACTTCATCTTTAACGGACTGAGTCTCGGCGCGATTTATGGCACGGTCGCTTTAGCTCTGGTGCTTATCTTCAATGCAACCACCATGATCAACTTCGCAACGGGCGAGCTAGCCATGCTTGGCGCTTTCCTGGTGTACGTGCTTCACATGGAGCAGGGGCTCTGGCTGTGGCTCTCAATGTTGATAGCCATGGGGCTCAGTGCGGGCCTAGGTATTCTGATCGAACGATCGCTGACCCGACCATTTGACCCTTCGGATCACTTACCGGTTGTATTGATCACCCTTGGGTTATTCCTGATTCTCAACGCGGTCGCTGGCGATATTTGGAACTACCAAGTTCGTATTCTTAGCAATCCCTTCGGGAAGTTCCCCAGTTGGGTTCCCAGCGTCGGCGGAGATCGCTTTATCGAAGTCTTCGGAAGTCGACTCAAGTATCAATCCATTGGCATCTGGGTAACGCTTGCCCTCGCCTTGTTTATTCTCGGATTGATCTTGAACAAAACCAAAGCTGGTTTAGCGTTCCGAGCTGTTTCATCCAACGTGGAGGGCGCACGACTTGTCGGAGTACATACCGGTCGCACCCTCGGGTTCGGTTGGGCCATCTCGTCAGCATTCGGCACCTTGGGGGCGGTATTGGTTGCACCGCAGCTCGGCGGCGTTAACCCCAACATGATGGCGACCATCTTGATTTACGCCCTCGCCGGAGCGGCTCTTGGAGGCCTTGACAGCCTCGGCGGCGCTGTTCTTGGGGGCATCTTGGTCGGCCTGATTCAAGCCGTCCTAGTGACCTGGGGCGGCGTCGTGGTATTTGGCCAGCTCTATATGTCGATCCTGCAGCTAGCCGCAGCCTTCGTCGTCATCCTTATCACCCTACTGTTCCGACCGTCGGGCCTATTCGGTACCCGCCGCGTCGAACGCGTCTAAGCCAACAACAACAAGAGGAGTTACAACAATGAGTGCACCACTGGTTGTCGTTGCAAAGAACAGCGCAGAACACAAAAGATGGCAATACGTTCAATGGGCCTACGTAGCGGGATTTGTGCTACTGACACCTCTGGTTCTGCAGCCATTTGAGATCGGCAAAATGAACCGAGCCTTGATTATGGGCGTCGCCATTTTGGCGGTCAACCTAGTCGTTGGTTTCAACGGAATGTTGGCCCTTGGCCACTCAGCGTTCATGGGTATCGGCGCGTTCGTCACCGCATCCTTGGTGCAAGACGAAAACTGGGATTATTGGCAGATTATTCCCGTGGTGTTGATTGTCGGCTTCCTCATAGGTGTGATTGTTGGTCTGCCGGCGTTAAGGGTGAAAGGTCTCTATCTCGCCCTGGTAACCATCGCCCAAGCGGCAGTTTTCCCATCATTGGTCAATATTGACGAACTCGGTATCGCCGCCCGTACAGGCGGACCCAACGGTAAAGGCGTCTCCGAAGAAGTCCTTGCGCCCAGTTACTGGGAGTGGCTCCCGGGAGTGGACGGAGCTCGCGGCGGTTCGGCCTACCGATATTGGGTCATCATCTTGATGGTCGCCATCACGATCTTACTAGTGACCAACTATTTGCGTAGCCGCGCAGGCCGAGCAGTGTTGGCAATCCGTGACAACGAAGCCGGTGCAGCGGTCTACGGTGTCAACCTTCCGGTTATCAAAACGACGAACTTCGCTATCAGCGCAGCAATAGGTTCCTTGGCTGGTCTGATGTGGTGCATGGACAAGGGTTTCGTCGCCGGCCAGGACTTCACGTTCCTCCTAGCAGTTGACCTCATTATTGGTCTAGTTCTTGGAGGTGTGGGAGCCATCCAAGGTGGGCTAGTTGGTGGCCTCTTTGTGGTCTGGGTGAATGACCTCACAAAGAGAATTTCAATACCTCTTGGTCTTTACACCCTTAACGGTGATGGACCACTGGCCAAAGCCATCTTTGGTCTCATTCTTATCCTTTTCACTTTCTTCGCGCCTGGCGGGATCGTGTCGTTGGGGCGGTTGATTGTCAACAAACTCCTCAAGGTCGTTCCCTTGACTCCTGCGGGTCAACCAATCGAACCGTTGTCTAATTTCGATCCGGGTGTGGAGTCCACACGAGCCGACATAGCGATGAAAATGTCCATCGCTGGACCTGCGCTTCTTGCGGTCGGTTGGTTGTTGATGAATGTGAACAATCTGCTTGTTGGTGTGCTGGCATTTGGTCTGCGCATGGCAATATTGGTGCTGGCCCCAGTCGCCATGCTTGTAGGTTCTAACGAATTGGCGGCGCACGCTGATGGCAACCGCCCCGATTCGACGAAGGGCCCAGCGACAATGGCTCGCACCCTGGGGGCGCTTGGCTTCCTGTTCGTAATCGGCTACGCGATTCAACGCTTCGTTCAGACCTACCCGATCTGGGACATCCCAGGCATATAGCCGTGCGAGTTTTCCGGGAGGTAGCCCGGGTGGTAATTGCTACCCCGATGCCAGCGCGCGCTCCGAAGCAGTTGCTAGCCTCGGCTTTTGATTAGACATGGACCTGGTTCTTTTACTCCAACGAATCTTCGATGCGATGTTCAACAGCGCGATCTACTCGTCGTTGGCGCTGGCACTCGTCATCATTTTCCGATCAACAGGGCTACTAAATTTCGCCCAAGGGGAGATGGCTACGTTTACGGCGTACATTGCCTTCATTTTTCTGTCAGGCCCACAGCCGCGTCTCACCGGTGGAGGACTTGCAGGACTTGTGCCAGGTGTGCCGTTTTCGATTCCTCTAGCAGTTATCGGGGCAGTGATCTGCGGCATGGTAGTCGGCGCGGTAACCGAAAGAGCCTTAATTCGGCCACTAGGGAAGGCACCAGATTTAGTATTAGTAAACGTCACCATCGGCCTTTTGTTAGCGACTAACTCGCTCATGGCGCAATGGTGGGGAACCGGCCCGCGGATCTTCCCAGCGATCTTCCCCAGCGGAGCAGGACAAAACTTCACCATTCTTGGTGCTCGACTTCGTTACTCCACCGTCGGTGTATGGGTAATCCTGTTAGCCGTACTCGTGCTCCTCATTGTGCTGTTGCGTCACACCCGAACTGGTTTAGCGTTTCGCGCCGTATCCATAAGCCACGCCAATGCAGAACTTGTCGGTGTACGTGTCGGACCGACCCTTATGTACGGCTGGGCTTTGGCATCTGGTTTCGGAGCCCTCGCCGCGTGCTTAAGCGCAAACTCGGTGCTGTTAGAACCGAACATGATGCTAAGAGTTCTCGTCTACGCGTTTGCTGCCGCGACGCTGGGAGGCCTTGACTCGCCGAAAGGCGCGTTAATCGGGGGCCTCATCATTGGCTTGAGTCAGACGCTGATTCCCGCGTACGTGCCGTTTATCGGATTTGAGTTAAGCGTGTTACCAGCGTTACTTGCGATGGTGGCGATCCTGTTAGTTCGACCAGCGGGTCTTTACGGAACCAAGCGGATAGAGCGAGTGTGATCAATTTCGCTCCGCAGAGATTCAGCCGAATGGGGTTAGTAGGAGCGGCTCTCATAGCTGTAGTCCTGGCCGTCGTTCCTTTTGTTGCCTCCACTACCGGTGTTCGTCAGGCCAGCCAGATCGTCATTGGAGTTCTCGCAGTTCTAGGTGTCAATGTGGCGACGGGCTACGGCGGGATGATCAGCCTGGGCCACGGTGTTTTCATTGGCGTTGGTGCCTTCGCTACCGGATACTACGTAGACGGATTAGCTCTTCCTTGGTTGCTGGCCATAGCACTGGGATCGGCTACTGCGGCGTTAGCCGGAGCGTTGGTGGGACTACCCGCGCTTCGTATCAAAGGAATTCATTTAGCACTCGTCACATTGGGGCTCGCCATTGTGTTCCAACCTTTGAGTAAACGCTTTCCGAGATTTACGGGCGGTGTGAGCGGCTCAGGGATCGACGCTGAGTTTGTGTCGCCCTCATGGTGGCCAAGCGATACTCGAATGGCCACCGCCGTATACCGGTATCTCTTCTGCATAGTGGTTGTAGGGCTTGCCCTATGGGCCACTTGGAACCTTGTTAATAGCCGGCTCGGTCGCGCTATGCGAGCCATCCGAGACAACGACACCGCCGCTGCCGTTTATGGAGTGGACCTAATCTCGGCACGACTACAGACCTTCGCGGTTAGCGCAGGTTTGGCAGGACTGTGTGGCGCGCTTCAGGTAGTTCTGGTGCCGTTTGTTTCGCAAGAGAAATTTACTCCCCAAGTATCATTGGTCATATACGCCACCGCTGTCATTGGAGGCCTCGGCACCATCTGGGGTTCGGTGTTGGGCGTGATCGCGAGCACCATCATCGGGAAGGTTGGCCAAGCAGCTGCTGGCGCCGATGGCCTCGGTCCCATCGGCGAGTTTTTTGATCTTCTCGATGAATCGGCGTTCGTTTTTGGTGTGGGACTGATTCTCTTGACTTTCTTATTTCCGCGAGGACTTGCTGGCATTGGACGCCGAAACCAAGTCACGAGCTAAATCGATTACCTACGGCCTCTGAAGTGAGGTCGCAGATCCGAAATGAACTGATTTTGGAGATCCAAAGATGTTGCTTATTTCTGGCTAGAAATAACAGAATTCGGTGCCGTTTATGTTGGAATTCTTTCCGATTCTGAATAATCGATTCAGCACTCTTCTTTGTCCTCACTCAGGGGTTCGGTATGCTGATCCTTCGCTCGGCGGCCTCGGCCACCGACCCGG
>JBGTSH010000263.1:0-15237 GCA_041940405.1 Polyangiaceae bacterium | reverse complement strand
AGGTCATCGTTCGCCAGATGCTCAAGCGTGTTCGCGTGAAGGAGGTCGGTGACACGAGCTTCCTCGTCGACGAGCAGGTGGAGAAGCACGTGTTCGAGCAGGAGAACGAGAAGGTCATCACGCGCGGCGGCCGCCCGGCCATCGCAGAGGCGCTCCTCCTCGGCATCACGAAGGCGAGCCTCTCGACCGAGTCGTTCATCTCGGCGTCGTCCTTCCAGGAGACGACGAAGGTCCTCACCGAGGCTGCGATCTGCGGCAAGACGGATGACCTTCGCGGCCTGAAGGAGAACGTCATCATGGGTCGGCTCATCCCGGCCGGCACCGGTCTCCCCGCGTACAAGCGGCTCAACGTCGTCATCGACGGCGAAGCGCCGGTGTACCCGCGCGAGCAGCCCCCGCGCGCGCGGCTCGACGAGAGCCTCGTGGCGGTCAACGAGGAGTGACGTCCATCGAGGGCGGGTGAGGTCGCAGTGCTCTGAGACGGAGTGCCTGTGAATTCACCCCCCCCGGCCCCCCTCACTTCGTGAGGGGGGAGTGGACCGAAGATAACGCGACTGTCAGGAAGCCCCCGCGCCGTGAGGTGCGGGGGCTTTGCGTTGGCGAGACCTTCGGCCGCGCGCGTACCCCGCGTCGCCGAGCTCTTCGAGGTCCGTAAGGCAGAACGCATGCAAGTGCTGAACATCGCGATCGCGGACGAGTCGAACGGCAACGTGCATCCCCAGGTCGAGCACATGGGCGACGGCTACGACTGGAACGCCCCCGATTCGGTCACGCAGATCGGCAACGTGGCGGCCGCCGGCATCGCGCCGAGGCTTCGTTCGTTCCACCTCGATCCGGCGACCCGCTGGACCGACATCGTCACCCAGGGCTACATCCCGACTTCGGGCCTGCTCGTGTCCGAACGCCTCCACCATCTGCTCGCCGGCTTCCGCCGGCAGGGATCGCTGCAACGGCCGGCCGAGGTCGTGCTCCACGGGGAGGTGCGAACGTACTACTGGCTCGACATGAACGAGGCGATCGACGCCCGCGTCGACTGGCAATCGAGCCGCTTCGAGCTCCGCGCGGGTGGGATGCCACAGACACGGACATTCGAGTCCGGTGCACAAATGGCTGCGGCCGCCCGCAAGCTGGTGGACGATTTGAGTGGCGAGCTGCGGCCCCTGGACATCGTGCTAAGCGGCGCCGACCCGCTGGATCTGTTCGTGCTGCACCTCACGCGGCGGACCTACTTGGTTTCGGAGCGTCTCGCGGCGAAGCTTCGTGAGACGGCCATGACCGGGTTCCGCCTCGAACGCTGATCCCGCCGTCCATACCTCGTTGCGCGTCTACCGGATCTTCCTCCCACGCGCGCCAACCGCGCCAAAGCGAGGGTCACGCTGAAGCTTCGAGGCCGCCTGCTTCCGTCACGATCGCTAACCAAACGGACCGGATTCGACGTGATGACGACGTTCAATCCGCACCCGCCATGGTGTTGCTCTCGAAGAGAGCGTATGGACCTGCGATGCAGCGCGCGAAGATCCTCGGTCTCGGTTCGTACGTTCCTGACCGGGTGGTCACCAACGAGGAGATCGCCTACCTCGACAGCAAGCACGTCCGCCAGGAAACGAAGCAGACCGACACCACCGACGAGTGGATTCGGGCACGCACCGGCGTCGAAGAGCGACGGTACGTCCCAAACGACGAGTCGACGACCTGCAGCGATCTCGCCGCGCACGCATCGAGGCGCGCACTCGCTGATGCAGGGTGCGAAGCGAAGGACATCGACTGCATCGTCTACGCCACGCTCTCGCCCGACATTCACTTCCCGGGCACCGGCGTGTTTCTCCAGAAGCGGCTCGGGATCGACGGTGAGGACGGCTGTCCATGCTTCGACATCCGGCAGCAGTGCTCGGGCTTTCTCTACGGGCTGCAGATGGCGAGCTCGTTCGTGCGGTCGGGCGAGTACAAGCGCGTGCTGGTCGTCGGGGCCGAGCTGCACTCTCATTCGCTCGACTACACGACGCGAGGACGCGACGTGATGGTGCTCTTCGGCGACGCCGCGGGAGCGGTCGTCGTCGGCCCGACCGAGACCGACGATCCACGCGAAGGCATCATCTACACGAAGCTCGGCGCGGACGGCGGCGGCGCGATGGACCTTTACTTGAAGGTCTTCGACTCGAAGAGGATGCCTCACATCCAATACAACGACGCCTGGGGCACGCCCGATGTCATGTATCCGCAGATGAACGGCAAGGCCGTCTTCCTCAACGCGGTCCGAACGATGAACCTTTCGACGCGCGCGGCGCTAGCGGCGACGGGGTTGACCTGGAACGACGTCGATTGGTTCGTCCCCCATCAGGCCAACCTGAGGATCAACGAGGCAGTTGCTCACTACGCCGAAATCCCGACGGAGAAGGTGCTCAACAGCATTCAGCTTTACGGAAACACGACGGCGGCGACGATCCCGCTCACGATCGATCATCACCGCGCGAAGGGCCGGGTGAAAAAGGGCGACCTGGTGGTCGCGAGCGTCTTCGGAGCAGGCTTCACATGGGGCTCCGCCGTGTTCCGCGTCTGAAGATCCATTCGACGATGTAGTTCGGGGCGAGCTCGGTCGCGCGACGGTTGGCCTCGCGCCGGATGTCCTCGTTGCGCCGTCCCGACTGATCCGTTAGCGAGGACGCCATGATGAAACGCGCGGTCGTCTTCCTCGGTCTGGCCGGGTGCGCGGCGGGTGGCGTTCGGGAGGAGCGTGTGCACGCTGCCGCGCCGGCGTCCGCGACGAGCGTTCCGGCAGCGGCCGCCTCCGCCGCGGCGGCGCCGGGCGAGACGCTCGCGCGGCCGTCGCAGGTGGTCCTCTTCGACGGCGACCTTCCGGTCGATGCCGACACGCCTCGGGGCAACCCGCAAGAGGCCGGGCTCGACGAGCAGGCCCTCGCGGACGTCGTTCGGGAGGCGGAGCGGACGCAATCGGATTCCGTGCTCGTCCTCGTCGACGGCAAGGTGATCGTCGAGCGGTATTTCGGCAAACCCGTCGGTCCGATCGAGACGATGTCCGCAACGAAGAGCGTCGTCTCGATGGCCATCGGCAAGCTGATCGCCGACGGCAAGATCGCGAGCGTGGACGTGCCCCTCTCCACCTTCTTTCCCGATTGGAAGAAGGGCGCCAAAGCGAAGGTCACGCTGAAGCACGTGCTGACACACACGTCCGGCCTCGAGCACGGCAAAGGCGCCGGCAACCTCAACAAGCAGAAAGACCGCCTCGAGTTCGCGCGAAAGAGCGCGATCGTCGAGGAGCCGGGCGCGAAATTCTCGTACAACAACGAAGCAACCCAGCTGCTCGCCGGCGTGGTGAAGGCGGCTTCGGGCAAGCCGCTCGACGCCTATGTCGCGGAGACGATCTTCGCGCCGCTCGGCATCGTGGACTTTCAATGGGCGAAGGACGGCGCGGGGAACGTCCAGGCTTTCTACGGGCTGTCGCTGCGAGCCCGAGACCTCGCGAAGCTCGGCAGGGTAATGCTCGACAAGGGTCGCTACCAGGACAAGGTCGTCTTGCCCGAGGCCTGGGTGAGCGTCTCGACGGAGGAGGCGGTGCCCGGCTCCGGCCATGGCCTTTTGTGGTGGCTCCGGTATGGGCCGTGGACGCTCGAGCTCACGAAAGGAAAGCTGGAGGAGCTGTCGAAGAGCGGCTTCAGCGCGGCGGACAAGCTGTCCCCGCTCCTCGGGAGGAAGTACACGGGCGGCGCGGCCGCGTTCTGGATGGACGCCGGCGCGTTGCTCGACGCGCGCGAGCGAGAGAGCCTCGCGGTGCTCGCGCAGCGGGGCATGGTTCCGGTCACCGAAAAGCCCGGCCCGGTGATCGGGTACGCGGCCGACGGATGGCTCGGCCAGACGCTGCTCGTCGTTCCGGACCGTCGCATCGTCGTGGTTCGGCAGCACCGGGAGCCGAAGGACCGCGTCGCCGACGACGCGTACAACCAAGCCGTCGGGTTCTTCTCGCTCGCCAAGATGATCGACCGCGCCTCGCGCGCGGCAGATCGCTGACGCTCACTTCATCAGGCTCTTCGCCGGCGTCTCAGAGCACTGCGACCTCACCCGCCCTCGATGGCTGGCGTGAGGGGGGAAGCGTTGAAACGCGAAGGCCCCCGCGCCGAGAGGGCGGGGGCCTTGTGGGGCTCGCTCGTTTGACCATTCCGGTGACTCCTTCCACCATCGCGCGGCGAAATCCCCAAGGCCGAAGGCCTGGAGCCGTTCGACGGTGTGCACGCGAAGACGTTGAAGAGCCTCGCGGGGAAGATCGCGTAGGGAAATCGCAGCCGCACCGACGACTCGATCTGGCCCATCGCGCAGATGCCGTCGACGCATGAATGTGCGACGATGCTCGAGGTGCGCGCCCACTACGTCTTAGCGGCCGCCTCCGTTCTTCTCGGCTCGGCCTGCCTGATCGTGTTCGACGGGGAGGAGTACCGCGCCGCCGGCAGCGGGGGCTCGACGCAGAGCGCCTCGACCGCCGACACCTCGAGCACAGGCACGGCCACCGGGTCGACGGGTGGGGGAGGCGGCGGACCGCAGCTGGCGCCCTGCGACAACGGCAAATGCATCCAGACCATCATCTCGACGTCGGAGAATCATGGGGGCGAGATCGTCGTCGACGACACGTTCGTCTACTGGGCCGAGATCTACGGCAACAAAGTGAAGCGCGCGCCCAAGGACGGCACGGGCGACGTGGTGGATGTGGCGACGATGCCGAGGCCGGTCGTGGCCCTGGCGCGGGACGACGCCGACCTGTTCTTCGCTACCGAGTCGGTCGATGCCCAAATGGCGACGATGGATGCGCGGATCGGCGCGGCGCCCCTCGGCGAGACGAGCGAGATGCCCGAGATCCTCGCTCAACAGCAATGGCACATCGCCGCGGCCACAGTGAACGACCAGTACGTGTACTTCGCCGAGACGCCGGACGACACCTCGTTCGAAAATCGCATCCTTCGTGTTCCGAAGGCGGGCGGCGAGAGCCCCTCGGAGGTCGCCTCCGGTGTCGGCTGGATCAGGAAGATGCTCGTCGTCGACGACACGCTCTATATGACGGACACGCTTTCCGGGCACGTGCTCCAAACGCCGAAGGACGGCGGCGGGCCGGTCACCGCCCTCTACACCTATGACGGCGTGGACGCGGGCCCTTGGCGAGCCGTCGGGCTCATGGCGAACTCGCGCGGGTTCTATTTTTGTCAGGCGACGTCGGAGGTCATCAAGTTCCTCGCACACGGCGCGAACGAGGCAGTCGACTTTGCCCCTGGGAAGGGTTGCTCCGGGATCGCTGGCGACGACAAGTGGGTCTATTGGGTGGTCGAGAGCTTCACGTACGACGACATCGACCACAAAGGAAAGGTCTACGCAGCGCTCGTGGAGACTGGCGAGACGTTCCTCATTGCGGATGACCTCTATACCGAACCAGGTGGCGTTCGACGACGAGGCCGTCTACGTGACGACGTACGTGCCGAACTCGGGCCTCGTCGTCCGGATCACCGTCAACCGATAGATCCTGCTGCACGCGCGCATCCCTTGGGTCAGAGATCGCCCCGTGGCTCGGTCGCTATCTGGTCGTGACGACGAGCTCGGCATGCAGCGCAGGTCCGCGCAGCACTTCGGCCCAGCCGTCCTCTCCGAGCACGTGCCACCGCGCGAAGCCGAGGGTGTAGGCGGCGAGGACCGGGACGATCTCCGCGACCGGCGTGAAGTCGGCGCCGCACCCGTCGTTCGCCGCGTTGGGTCGGAACGCCTCGAGCAAGGCCGGGCTCAGATCGTCGCAGATGGTGATGAAGGAGTAATGGCCGCCGTTGATCAGATCGAGCCTGAGATCCTCCGGGCCATCGAGCCCCGCCCACGCCGGCAGGCCTTGCTCCTCGTGGGGCGTCGTTTGGTCTCGGACGCTCGACATGAGCAGCGTGGGAGGGGTAAGCGCAGCGAGCTGACCAGGGATGAACTGCGGAACCAGCGCCGGAGCCTCGGGGCTGATGGCCACGATGCGCGGATCGCCGAAGCCGCTCGCGTAGGCAGCCTGAACGATCGGATCGTCGAGCTCGGTGCATTGCCCCTCGCAGATCTGCTGCTGGACTGCGGCAGCATCGACGTCCACGCCGCCTGCGGTGAGCGCTGTGTACGCGCCGAAGCTGTGGCCGAAGAGAAAGACTCTCGACGTGTCCACCTTGCCCGCCAGCGGATCGTTTGGCGGAGCGACCGCCCAATCGATGACGGCGGTCACGTCGTTCGGCCGATTCAGCGCGATGCGACCGAATGAATCGCTGGTCATTCCGACATCGTCGAGGACCGTATTGCCGATGTGGTTCGCCGAAATGGTGACCCATCCGTGCGAAGCAAAGAGCTCGGCGTAAGGGTACGCGAGCAGGGAGTCACCCCCGCTTCCGTGGGAGTAGACGGCGAGCGGAAAGGGGCCTCTTCCGCTGTGCGGGTCGGCGAGGGCGGGTCCAGCGAGGACGCTCGATGTGGGGACGTCGACGATGCCGGCGACGGAGTATTCGGCCGGTCCCTCGCCGCCGTCGGTCGCGGGGTACCAGATGCTGATCGGGAGCGTGCGCGGCTCGGTCGCGGCGGGCGGGGTGTATGTCAGAGAGGTCTGGCGGAAGCCGACCGCGTACGGACCGCGGGCCAGGAGCTCTTCGGCGTGTTTCGGCTCGGGCGTCGGATCGGGATCGGGCGTGGTCTCGTGCCCGGTCGTATCGTCGTCACCACATGCGCCGAGCCCGCCGACCAGCGCGGCGGCGAGAAGAAGGTGAGAGCACTGCACCATGGCACTATATCCGGGTGGCCGCATGAAGCGACGACGAGAGTTCTCGGCGGCGCCGGGCCGATCGCTACTCCCCTGGGAACGGCATGCCGGTTCGGGGTGCGACCACACCCAGCCGTACGAGGATCGGATGCGGATCCGAGGCGAGCTCCACCTTTCCTCCCACGCCGAGCGCAGCAGCGAGGTTCGCCGCCTGGATGGCCATCCGGAACAGTGGCGTGTTGGGTATGACGGCGTACGCCGCCTTCAGATAGCCGGGGGGACGCGCGCGCATGCGCTGGATGAAGGCGCGACGCGCATCGGCGTCGTATCCCTCGAGGGCTCTCCAGTCGTGCACGGCCACCAGGCCTCCCTCTTGCGCGATCGCTTCGCCCCTCGCCGCGAGCGCCCGATCGATCCAGTCGTGCACCGCGTGTGCGGCCTCTGCATCCGCGTGGCGAACGTGCGCCTGGTTGATGAACACGTTCGGCTCCACGAACCACATGTACCCAAGGCGCCGGTCGATCCCCTGAACCGGCCACCCATTGAACGGATATCGCGGGAGGCCGAAGCTCGGCTGTGGGGTCGCAGGTAAGGGCACGCCAGCGCCATCGTGCGCCGCCTGTAACCCGAGCGCCATGGGGCGAAGGCTGAGGGGCACAGATTTCTTGCCGTGCACGGGTTTTCCTGAGGGTCGAAGGTGGCCTCTTCCGCCAAGCGGCCCATGACGCCGGTGGCGAGCGCGGGAAGGTAGAATCGGCGCCCGATGTGCGCCGAGCTCAGCGACTCACGCCTCCTCTCCCTCTGCGGGGGGCCGCGGTGACGCCGTACGCGATCGCCATGGCGGTGCTCGTGGGCGCGCTCCTCCTCGCGTTGCGTCGCGAGAGCAAGCGCACGGAGTGGGCGCTCAAGCCCGCGGCCGCAGCCACGTTCCTCGCGGCGGCCTGGAGCTCGGGTGCGCCAGGCTCCCCGTATGGGTGGGTGCTCTTCGCCGGCCTCTGCCTGGCCGCGCTGGGGGACGTCCTCTTGATCCCGCGCGGGCGGTTGGCGTTCCTGGCCGGGCTCACGAGCTTTCTCCTCGGCCACGTTCTCTACGCTGTGGCGTTCTGGGTACGCGGCGTGGACCTGACGTGGACGATCGGGGCGCTCGTCGCCCTGCTGGCTGCGGCCGCGCCGATCCTGCGGTGGCTCTTGCCGCATGTTCGCGGTGAGATGCGAGCGCCCGTCGCGGCCTACGTGGCCGTCATCACGATGATGGTCGCGCTCGCGGCCGGCACGGTCGCGGCGCGCGGGGAACCGGCGATCGCGCTCGGTGCCGTAGGCTTCTACCTCTCCGACCTGGCCGTCGCGCGCGACCGTTTCGTCCGCCCCGGGTTCGTCAACCGGGCTTGGGGGTTACCGCTGTACTTCGGCTCTCAGCTCGTTCTCTCGAGCACGGTGGCGGCCGGGTGAAGGAGCGAGTCGGGAGCGGTCACACGAAGGCGTGGGCGTCACGCTTTCCTACGCTCTTCTGTCGCGAGGGGGAGCGTTGCACCGTCGGAAGCGCGGGTGATAGCGTCCGCGGCATGAAGACCCGCGGATTGCCGATCGTGTTCGTACTGTCGCTGCCTGTTCTGTTCGGCTTCAGCATGCCCAGCTGTGGACCGAAGAAGGAGGAGTGCGAAAAGCTCACCAAGGCGATGAAGGAAGCTCGCGCCGCCTTCGACGAGGACAAGGAGTCCAAGGATGACTTCAAGAAGATGGCGAAGAAGTATCGTGACGCCCAAGAGACGGTCGAGGCGGTGAAGGTAACGGTGCCCGAGTTGCAGACGTTCAAGGACAAGTACGTCCAGCACATCGGACACCTCACGACTGCAGCCGAGCTCACCGCCAAGGTCACCGGGGGCGAGATCACCGACCCTGCCGAGCTCGACAAGGCGAAAGCGAAAGCAAAGAAGGAGCTGGACGCGCTCGAACAGGAGAGTGAGATGGAGCTCTTCATCGACACGCTGAAGTTCTGCGGCGATTGAGCCACGCATCCGTGCCGACGGGACAGCTTCCCGGTATCCTTCACTGCATGCGTGATTCGCGTCGCCGCCGCCTCCGCGCGCTGATGACGATCGCCGACGAGTGCGCGTCGGAGGGCGATTGCGTGGGGCCGGAGGGAAGGCGTCGGGGTGCGCCGCCGATGTTCCGCTTCTCGGTGCTCATTCGCGCGCTCCCTCGCACGGCGAGACGACGCTGCGAAGATAACGATTATGTCATTAATTAACGCGCCGAGAGGTGCGGGGATTCGTTGGAGGCTCGCGAAGGGAATGGTCGCAGTGATTTTGCGTCGTGGCGGTAACCGAGGGGCGCGTCGAGCGACAAGCGAGCATCGATTTTGCCGCCGTCACGGCTGTAGGAGAGATACATAGGAGCTCCCATGATCATCTTCCAACGAACGCTCGACGAGATTCACCGCAGCCATACGGGTGCGCCCTTCGAGATCGTGTTCTCGACCGGCGAGCGCCAGCGCTTCGGCGCCGCTCAAGGGGCCCCGGCGTTCGTGCTGCGCTTCAAGACGCGGATGGCGTTCGTGCGCTCGGTGTTGCAGACGACGATCGGGCTAGGGGAGTCGTACGTCTCCGGCGATGTCGTGGTCGAGGGCGATCTGGAAGACGCGTTCACCACGCTCGTCGATCACGGGCTGAGAATGCGAGCCAATCGCTCGAAGCTCGAGGTCTGGCTGAGCAGAGCGGCCGCGCGCACGTTGCCGCAGGAAAAGGCCGATATCGAGCACCACTACGGCCGGGGCAACGAGTTCTACGAGCTCTACCTGGACCAGAAGCTGCAATATTCGTGCGCCTACTTCAAGACGCCGGAAGACACGCTCGATCAGGCGCAGGACCAGAAGATCGAGCACACCGTCCGCAAGCTCGACTTGCGGCCCGGCCAGCGGCTGCTCGACATCGGCTGCGGTTGGGGCCACCTGATGTTCCACGCGGCAGAGCAATACGGTGTCGAGTGCGTGGGCATCACGCTGTGCGACAACCAAGCGAAGTACATCCGCGAGCAAGCGCGTGTGCGCAAGCTGCCAGTCCAGGTGCGGACCACGAACTACCTCGAGCTCGATGAGCGCGCGAAATGGGAGCGCATCGTCTCGGTGGGCATGATGTGCCACGTCGGGGAGAAGCGGGCGGATGCGTTCTACGACAAACTGAAGGCGCTCAGC
The DNA here is from genome assembly GCA_041940405.1 of Polyangiaceae bacterium. Classification (GTDB taxonomy): domain Bacteria; phylum Myxococcota_A; class Polyangia; order Polyangiales; family Polyangiaceae; genus Xiheicaenibacterium. The sequence continues at coordinate 5,284 of JBGTSH010000263.1, read as the reverse complement.
GCACCCGGCGCGGTCGTGCTGACGCACTGCATTTCCAAGATGGCCGAGTCTCCCGGCAGCGACCCGTTCGTCGAAAAGCACGTATTCCCGGGGTATTGGTTCTTCTCCCTCGAAGGCCAGACGAGACGCGCGGCCGCGCGCGGCTTCAACGTGCTCGATGTTGAAAACTTGCGGCGCCACTACGCGATGACCGCGCACCATTGGCGGCGGAATTTCTTGCGCAACTACGATCAGATCAAGCGCAAGATGGGCTTCGACGACCGCTTCATGCGCACCTGGGATTTCTATCTGGCGAGCGTGGTCGGCTCCTTCCGCGCAGGGCACTGCAACCTGATCCAGATGACGATGTCGAACGGTGTGAACGACGAGTACCCGCTCACGCGTCAGTTCTTGTACGAGCGCGAGCGCGTGCGACCATTGACGACGCGCACGCCGACGTTTCCGCTCGAGCCGCGAAGCGACGCCCTGATCTCCCCTTCGCCTGTTGTCGCCTGACCGGGCTGCCGCAGCTCTGCCAGCTCGAACCAGCCGGACGCGGGTTTCGACGCGGCGGCCGCGCCTTCAGCCGGCCGTCGGTGATCAGCGCTCATGACCCAATCTGCTAAAACCGGCCGGCGACGACGGCACCCGCCCCGCTCGGATCAACCCAGGGCAGCACGGCCACAGGACTCGGCTGCGACGCGCCCCAGAGCGCGAGCCCGGTCGCACCGGCCCCGGCCGCGATGAGCCCGCCGGCTCCCAGGCCGACGAACACTCCGAATCCACGGACCTCGCGATCGTAAGTCTCCGCATACGGAGAGCCGGGACGGCATGCGTTGCGCCGCTCGCCACCACAGGTGTCATCGAGCTCGTTGCCGGCCGCGAGGCTGTCCACCAAGAAGCCGACGGAGACGCCCATCATCGCGACGCCGACGCTCCCCACGACGATCGCCCAGACGGGGACAGGCGCGGGCTCCGTAGCGTCCGGCGTTGCCGGCGGCGGAGGTTTCGGGGTCGGAGGTTTCGGCGGCGGCGGCCGTGGCACTGGAACCAGCTTCACCACGACCACTGCGCGAGTCCCGCTGCCCCGGACCTCGGCCGAGGCGGAAAACGGGTGGTGCTCGGGCGCCGTCGCCGTTATCGGGTGGCTCCCCGGATCGACGTAGAGGACCTGCCCCCACTGCTTTTCGGAGAGAGGCTCTCCATCCAACGTCACGGCGAGACCCGCTGGCCGGTCGGATTCGGCAGGCACCTCGATCACGAGCTCGGAGAGCTTCTTTGCCAAGAAGTCCCGATGGAGCTCGGCTGCGCGCACGGCGTCTCCGTACTCGGCCTCCTTGGCGTACCGAATGGCCTCGTCGAACTCCCGCCAGGCGGTGGCCGTCTTGCCCTGACGCCGGTGGCACTCCGCGAGATTGAGCAGCGTGTCGCCGCGTTTGCGCAGCGAATAGCTCTTCTTCAGAACGTCGCAGCCCTGATCGAGCGTCGCTTTCTTGGACATGAGCGCGCGGCCCTCGTCGAGGAGCCTGGCGGCCTCCGTCCATTCGGGGGGCTCCTCCTCTTGAGCATGAGCCGCACGGGTGCCGAGGGTCAGCCCGAGGATCACCGCCACCGACGCCCAGCGCTTCATTTGGGTTTGGCAGACTTCGGTTGGTAGATGGGCCAAGGCTCGAACGGGCTCCGCGGCCGCGTAGGAGCGATCGGACTCCGGGGGGACGCCAATGCCGATGCCGACGCCGACGCCGACGGTGACGCCGAAGCGGTGGTCGTGGGAATGGGAGGGACCGGAGGCGGCTGCGTGGGCGTTGCCTGCGGACGTGGCGCCGTCGTTGTCGTGCTCGTCTTGCTGACAGGGCGACTGGTTGGCGCTGCGGCGCTCGGCGGCGCCTTCTCCAGCTTGGCCACGTCGGCGACCGTCACCAGGTACCAATCCATCGACGCGAGCGGCTGGTAGGTCACGAGAACGTCGCGACCGTTGCGCTTGGTCGCCACGTAGCCGCTCTCGCCGCGCGCGATCGCGGCTTTGACCTCATCGTTCGCGATGGTCTCTGGCTCCTTGTTGGCGGGGTCCTTTGCGTTCTGCGCGAGGACCTTGCCGGATCTGTCGACGAGCACCGATACGTCCACTTCATCTGCGCTCGCCGCGAGCGCAGCGGCGATGGTGCGCCCGACGTCGATTTCGAACTGCAGCACGCCGAGTGGACGACCGTCGCGGCTGTGAATCGTCGTCGCGCACGTGAGGAGCATCGTCTGGTCCCCGGTCGGGGTCGGCGGCCCCCAGACCACGCCGCGCTTGTCCTTCGTCTGTTGGTAGAGCGACTCGACGCGGCCGTCGGCGTCGGGGGCGAGCCCGCTCATTCCCGGGTAGGCGGCGCTGAGGCCGTCCTCCAACGCGAACACGATGCGCCTGACCGGCGCGCCGGTCTTGGCCAACACCTCGAGCTGGCCGGCTTGAGAGAGGCGCCGCCCCTCTTCTCCCAGGCTGTCGATCAACGTGTTCGGCAGCGTCATCCCGAGGGCCTGGAGCGCGCCGAAGCTGGACGCGGCATGGGCGGCGTCGGCGCTGGGCGCCCGGGCTGCGACGAGCCAATCGAAGCTGACGGGCTTGTTGTAAAACGCGGACTCGACGAGCCCCTCCAACGCTTTGTCGCCCGGCTCGAACCGCTCCTGGGTGAGGAGGTCGAGCGGTGCGACGTCTCCCTTCTCCAACATGATGCCGGCGGCCCCGGCCAGTCGCGATAGCGACTCTTGGTAGCCCACCAAGGTCGCGTCGAGCTGTTGCGCCCGCGTCGAAGAGTCGGCCTGAACTTCGACGAGCCGAACCTCGCGGTTTCGCTTCTCCGCGAGCAGCACTTGGTTGTACCCCCAGGTTCCGGCCGCAGCTGCCACGCCGAGAAGGAACGTCCCCGCGACGAGCCCTACCGCGAGCATGCGGTGCTTGCTCACCCAGCGGCCCATCTTCCGCGGGAGCGAGTCCGGCAGCGCCTGTACCTCCTCGTCGTTCATGAAGCGCCGAACGTCGGCGGCCAGCTCGGCCACGGAGGCGTAGCGGTCCTCTGGGCGGACTTGGCACGCGCGGTCGACGATGGCGACGAGCTCTCGCGGCACGGCGGCCGACGCCTTCATCGGATTGCGCTTGCCTTGAAGTGCGCTCACCAAGGCCATCTGGACGGTGGTGCCGGCCATCGCGACCTCGAGCGTGACGATCTCTTGGAGCATCAACCCCAGCGCATACAGATCGCTTCGGCCGTCGAGCTCGCTGTTCTTGGCCGCCGCTTGTTCCGGTGACATGTACTGCGGTGTTCCGACGGTCGTCCCGACGCGGGTTTGATTCGACGGCAGGGCGGTGGGGTCTTCCTTCACGGACTCCGCCGCCCGATCTTGCGCCGCACCGGCGACGCCAATCTGACGCGCAACGCCCCAATCCACCACGTAGACCTCGTTGAATCGGCCGATCATGACGTTGGCGGGCTTCAGGTCGCGATGGATGACGCCGCGGTCATGGGCATACGCCACCGCGTCGCAGACCTTGACGAAGATCTCGAGCCGGGTGGAGAGCGCGTGCTCGACGTCCAGAGGTTTGCCGGCGCGCTCCAGCTCCGAGGTCTCACGAAGCAGCTGCTCGAGCTCTTTGCCCTGCACGAGCTTCATCGCATAGGACACCGACGCGTCCTTCCGGTCGAAGCCATAGACCGGCACGATGTGCGGGTGATCCAGCTGGGCGGTGATCTGCATCTCGCTGACGAAGCGCTGAAACAGCGCACCGTCTCGCGAGGCACGGGGAAGGAGCGACTTCAGCGCTACCGTCCGGCGCAAGACGGGATCGCGGGCAAGGCTGACCGCGCCCATCGCGCCCTCACCGAGCTTGCCGAGGATCTCGTAGCCCCCGCTCGGCTCCTGCGGCGCTTGGAGAGGCGCGGCGGCCTCGGGGATGCCCGTGACTTCGACCGGACGGTGCGCGTCGGCCACGCTGCTCGGGATGGCGGTGCGGGAGGTGGTCACTGTTCGAAGCAATACAGGCGAGCCATCTGGCTGCAGCCCCCGTTCTGTTCCGCCTGGGTCCATTCCTCTGTCACCGCGGAGGCGTTTCCGATGGTCACTTGTCCGTCGATCTCGGTCCAGCCGTTGCAGTCCAGCCCACTCGGCAGTCCCGCCGGCGTCGTGCCCGTCCAGACCGACGTCGCAGTCGCTACGGGCGTCAAGCTCTCCGTCAGATTGATCGGATGGTCGAGCCCAAGATTGGTCGTCAGCTGGGCGAACGAATCGGAGACGATGGTGAAGTCGAGCAGCATGTACGGCGCCTCCGGCTCCGTGGTGAAGCGTTGCGCCACCGAGGTCGTGTCGTCCTCTTCGCTCAGCCACGCGCGCCACTGTCCGCCTAGCTGGAGCGTGTCGGCGAGCAGCTGACACCGATCGTCCGCGCCCGCTACGCCGCCGAGCTGCTGGACGCCGATGGGCTGTTCGGTGACGAAGGTGCGCCGCCCCAACGACTCACAACCATCGTCGGGACCGGTTTCCGGTAGCGTGATGTTGACGAACCCGCTTTGACAGAACGACTGGCAAACGCCGTCGACGCAGATCGGCTTCTCGACCTGAGCGTCGTGTAGACAAACCCGGCCGCACTCGCCGCAGTTGTTCTTGTCGTTGCTCAGATCGGCGTTGCAGTTCTCACCGCCGCTGCCGCCCATGCCCGTCCCCGTAGAGATGGAGGTGCTGCCGCCCCCTTGGCCTGGACCAACGGAGCTGGTCGTCGCCGGAGAGCGCCCTCCCTCCCCGCCGGAGGCTGCGCTCGTGCCGGTCTCCGAGGGCTCGACGCCTGGGCACCCGAAGCAGAAGCACGCTACGAGTCCCAACCAACGCGTCCTGTGGAACCCGAGATGCGGCCCATCTTCACGGGTTAGCAAAGTATTTCTAAGCATGTCTCAGGCTAGACCGGCGCGAAAGACTTCGCAATCGCCGCTGTCCCCTCGGAATCGGGGCGCCGAGGTCTCAAGGCACCGCAGCGACCAGATCGAAGCCTTCCGCGCCCTTGCGCAGCCACGCGATGGCGCCGCCGGTCATGACCAAAGGGCCCGTTGCCGTCCACTCCGCCGGATCGTCGACGACGCGCAGGCTGCCGCTGCTCGCGTCCAAGCAGCGCGGGCCGGAGCCGTAGGGCAGGAAGCAGACCGATCGTTCATCCGCGACGACGTTGAAGACGTCCCGCGTATGCTCTTCGTCCTTTTCGAGCAGCACCTCGGGCTCGCCGCCTGCGAGCGGAAGCGAGACGATGTCGAGGTCGGACTCGCCGAAGCTCAGCGACTCC
>JBGTSH010000262.1:0-15253 GCA_041940405.1 Polyangiaceae bacterium | reverse complement strand
GGCGCGCCCGTCCACGAGGAGCACCGCGATCGAACCGCCACCCATAGGAAGAATACCCCCCGCTTCGATCGCCCCAACGCACCGCAACGGGCAGCGGAGCGATCGAACCGGAGCCCATCGCGCGCTATCCACGCGATTTCGATCGCGGAACGATCCGATGAGCGGTTCCGGCGAGCGCGGCGCGCCCGTCCGCGCGGAGCACCGCGATCGAACCGCCACCCATAGGAAGAATACCCCCCGGTTCGATCGCCCCACCGCACCGCAACGGGCAGCGGAGCGATCCAACCGCCGCCCATCGCGCGCTATCTACCCGGGTTCGATCGCAGAACGGCCCACGCCCGCCCCCGCGCCCGCGCTCTCGCCCGCGCTCTCGCCCACTCCCGCGCCCGCGCCCGCTCACGCCCTCACGCCCTCGCCCGCTCCCGCCCCCACGCTCACGCCCGCGCGCTCGAACAGCCGCGCGCGCCGCCAAGCGCCCGGGGGGGGCGGACATCAATCAGGGCGCCGGCACCGGCGACACCGTGATCGACACCGCCGGGTTCGGCACCGCGCCCGCTCCGAACGGGAAATCGATCGCCGTGTTCTCGAGCCAGTTCGGCAAGAGGTTGTTGTAGAACATGCTCTCGCGGTGGAGGTCGGCGCCGCCGGGGAGCTGGTAGGTCATATGCGGTCGGTCGGGGCCGGCCTCGACGACGAAGCGGATCGACGGGCCTGACGCGAACGCGAAGTCCCAGGGCATGCCGCCGGTCGGGAGCGCGCTGCGCGGGTTGGCGACGTTCACGGTGAAGAGGCCGCCGGGAGCGGCGAACGGGCCGGCGTTGTAGGTCGGCACGCCGAAGCTGTCGTAGATGCTGCGGAGCGTGAGCGTGTGCGTTCGGCCCCAGCGCCATTCGTCCGGCGGGCCCATTGCGACGAGACCCTCGGTCGCGATCGTGATCGCGCGCCGGATGGTCTCATCGCGCGTCTCGACCGCCGCCGCCGTCGAAACGTCGTCCCAGAGCAGATCGCCGGTCGCGATGGTCGCCGGGTCCTTGATGGCGCGAACGACGAGCTGCACGTCGGAGCGATCGGCGAGCTCGACGCCTGCTGCAGCGATCTCGTCGGCGACGGCTGCCTCGGCGAGCGAGAAGAGGACGGCGTGGAACGCGGTGCACCCGATCGCCTCGGCCGACTCGGTCGCGTCGGTGACGTTGGGCGACGCGACTGGATCGGATCCGTCGACGCCCGTCGGGCAGGTGTACTGCCACGCAGCGAGCGCGTCGACGACGGCCTGCTCGTCGGCCGTGAGCGTCTGCCCGTTCGCTGCGGCAAGCACGGCGGGGACGACGATCTCTCCGTAGAGCGAGAGCGTGTCGCCCTGGATCGCGTTCATCGTCGCGACCGAGTGCGCGTTTCCGCCGTCGGCGAGGAGATCGAGGATGCGCTGCTCGCGCGTGCCCTCGGCCTTGCTGAAGGCTTGGAACGCCGCCTGGCCGTCGTTGAGGAGGTCGCCATCGGCGTTGGCGCCGGTCATGTCGGCGTTCGCGGTGGCGATCGCGCCCGCCGGCGGGTTGGTGAGCTGCGGCAGCTGGTCGAACGGAACGAACCCGTCCCACTCGGCCGAGCCGTCGCCCGGGAGCGGGAGCCACGGCGCGAGAACGGGCGAGGCCCACGGTCGGCCCGGAACCTTGGCGAAGGGGTACCAACCGATGTCCCCGGCCATGTCGATCACGACGAAGTTCTGGCTCGAGCTCGAGGCGTACGTCTCGATGACGCCCTTTGCCTCTGCCGTCGTTGCCGCGCGGGCGAGACCGAAGAACGAGTCGAGATCGCTCCCGCCGTCGTGACCCGTCCAGCGGACGCTGACAGCACTGTTGGTCGCCGGATCCTCGCTGACGATCGGGCCGTGGTGCGGCACCCAGCGGAACGTCTTCTCGACCGGTACGCCGGTCGAGATGTCGTTGAACGTGAACTGCTTCTCCAGGATCGCGACCTGCTCTCCGTTGAAGGTCACCGTCGTGCCGTCGGCCGAGACCTCCTCGATGTAGACGTCGGCGAGGTCCCAGTACGCGGTGGTGACGCCCCACGCGAGCGTCTCGTTGTGTCCGACCATCACGCTCGGAAGGCCGGGGAAGGTCGAGCCGGCGACGTGGTACTGGCCGGTGCCGTTGGTCTTCGCGTCGAGCTCGACGGGGAACCAGATGCTCGGGTTGGTGAGCGAGAGGTGCGGATCGTTGGCGAGCAGCGCACGTCCCGCCGTCGTGCGGTCCGGGCCGACGACCCAGTTGTTCGAGCCGAGCTCGCCGGGGGCGCTGGTGCGCGTCCCGCTGCCCACGCGAGCAAGCGACGAGGACGCGTCGTGGAGGAGACCCTCCCACGGAGCCGGCGGATTGCTCGCGCCCGGCGCGGCGTAGGCCAGCGTGGACATCTGGCCCGCAGGAAGCGTGAAGGCATCGAACACCGGACGCGCGCTGAAGAGGTCGGCTGCGAACGCGGGGTTGAAAGCATTGAAGGCCGGGAGGCGCGCGGCCATGTCGATCTCGGCGCCGCTGTTGTTCGACAGATCGTTGAGGACGTAGAGCCCGACCGCGGCGGAGTCCGCCGGCTCCCAGTCGCGGATGGCCTCTTTCACGATCAGCGCGAAGTCGTACTCGGTGGTGAGCGTCGCGCCGTTCTCACCGGCCTTCATGTCCTGGATCCACGCGTTCACGCCCCGGGTGTAGGCGTCGAGGTGGCCCTTCACCTGAGGGCTGGCGTCGTCATAGAGCTTCTGCTCCAGCGGCTCGCCCTCACGCGTCGTGAAGAAATGACGGTTCTGATAGTCGTTCTCCAGGACCGTGCTGCCCGCGCTCACCAGCTCGCCGAGGCGCCCGCGGACCGCGTTGCGGACGAAGTCCATGAAGAAGAAGCGGTTCTGCGCGTGGAAGTAGCCGAGCGTCGCGTAGCAGTCGTCGTCGGTCGTGCACGAAAGGTGCAGGATCCCGTTCGAGTCGTACTTGGCCTCTACCGCTGCGGTGAGGCCGGGGATCTGCACGCCGCCCGGCCCATTGCCGCCCGTGCCCGCGCCGCCCGCGCCGCCCTGCGCGCCGCCGCCCCCGCCGCCGCCCTTCGGGATGGGGACCTCACCGCCGCACGCGGCGATCGAAGCCAGGCCGAGGACGAGGACGCTCGAGACGAAGGAACGTTGGGACGGCATATGCACCTTCTTTTGCACCGCTTCGCCGCCGAGGGAAGAGGCGCTAAGAACGATCGCCTGCATCGTCACCAGCTCGTCGGGCGGTAGTCCTTGAGGAAGAGCCCCCACGGGTGCTCGCCGCTGAGCAGGCCGACGAAGAGCGGATCGAGCACGCGCGCCGCGCCGTCGATGCTGTCGAGCGGCGCGTGGAAATCGTGGACGCGCTGCTTGCGCGCGGCGTGGTGGAGCGGATCTTCGTCGGTCACCCAACCGGTGTCGACGCTGTTCATGAAGATGCCGTCCTTTGCGTAGTCTGACGATGACGTTCTTGTCATCATGTTCAGCGCCGCCTTCGCCATGTTGGTGTGCGGGTGCTGCGTCGTCTTCTTGCGACGCGAGAACGACGCCTCCATCGCGGAGACGTGGATGACGTGCTTCTCGTCCGTTCGGTCCCTCATCATGAGCGGCTTGAGCCGGCTGGTGAGGACGAACGGGGCGATCGCGTTGACCAGGTGAACCTCGAGGAGCTCGGGGGTCTCGACCTCGTCGAGCGAGAGGCGCCAGCTGTTCGCTTTGCGCAGATCGATCTGCTGATCGTCGCCGTCGCGCTGTCCTTCGGGGAAGAGGGCGGGGTCCTCTGCCGCTTCCCCGGCCCACGGGGTCACCGCGAGATCCGCGCTCCACGTTCGGCTGCGTTCGGCCAGGGCGTTCGAATCCCCCGGTGAGGAAAGGAGGCGCGCGACTTCGGTGGGCAGCTGTGCCGGCGGCGTGTGCTCCGCCTCGAGGAGGTGCCGATAGAACGCCGGCGGGCGGCGCACCGTCTGCGCGGCGTTGTTCACCAGGATGTCGAGTCGATCGAGCTCCGCCGCGAGATCGCCGGCCAACCTCTCGACGCTCGGCGTGTGACGCAGATCGATGCCGTGAATGCGCAGCCGATCGTGCCACTCGCCGTAATCGGCTTCGGCTGCGTAGCGGCGCGCGGCGTCGATGGGAAAGCGCGTCGTCGCGTGCACGCGCGCGCCCGCACGCAAGAGCTTGAGCACCGTCTCGTACCCGATCTTGATCCGGGCGCCGGTAACGACGGCGACGCGACCCGAGAGAGGCGCCGATTGCGAACGCTTCTCGTAGTTGAGCGCCGCGCACGCGGGGCACATCGAGTGATAGAAGAAGTGAACGCGGTCGTAGGGCGCTTTGCACACGTAGCAGGCCCGCGGCTCCGCGAGCCGCTCTTCATCGCCGGCGACGCCGCTCGTCTCGGCCTGTGCCGGCGGCAGATCCAAGAGCCGGTGGATCGCCGCCGGCAGAAACGCCGAGAGCGACTTCTGCTTTCGGAGATCCGCAGCCGAGAGCACCGAAGCGTCATGGGCGCGCACCTCGGCTTTGTCCTTGCGGCGAAATGCGCGCGCGCGGCGACGCTTCTCGTCGGGGGCAGGTCGCGAAAGGCGACCTGCGGCCTCGAGCAGGCGACGGCGGTCTTCTTGCGAGCATCGAACGAGCGCGCTCGGATCACGAAGGAGCGCTTCGAGCAAATCGATCGCGCGGCGGATGTCGTCGTCTGAGGCCACGTCGGCGCGGGACTGTAGCAGGAGGGAGCGGGGGCGCGAGTCGGCACCGGGGCGCGCTCGCCTCTCGCCCCTGGCACCTCTCCTGCTTCGTCGTTATCGCGATGAGAGCCGCGGCCTGCGTCTTTGGTCTGTCCCTCGCAGCCATGATGGTGCTCGGTGCGACGCCCGCGCTCGCACAGTCGACGCCGCCGAAGACTGCGGCGCCGAGCGCACCGGCAGCGGACGCGGACAAGCCGCCGTTGAAGCAGGAAGAGCTCGATCAGCTCCTTGCGTCGGTGGCGCTCTATCCGGACCCGGTGATCACGCAGATGCTGATGGCCTCCACCTATCCGCTCGAGATCGTGGAGGCGGACCGCTGGCTCCAGGACAAGAGCAACGCGGCGCTCAAGGGTGACCAGCTCGCTGCGGCGCTCGAGAAGCAATCATGGGATCCGAGCGTCAAGTCGCTCGTCAGCTTCCCCGACGTGCTCTCGATGATGAGCAAGGAGCTCGATTGGACGGTCAAGCTCGGTGACGCGTTCCTCGGTCAGCAGGAAGCGGTGATGGCCACGATCCAATCGCTTCGTAAGAAGGCGAAGGATGCAGGCAATCTGAAGAGCACGCCGCAACAGAACGTGGAGGTCCAGGAAGAGGGCGGGACCCAGGTGATCGTGATCGAGCCGTCGAGCCCGCAGACGATCTACGTGCCCCAATACAACCCCACCGTCGTCTACGGCACCTGGCCGTATCCGGCCTACCAGCCGTACTACTACCCGACCGGCGCGGCGATCGCAGGCGCCGCGATCTCGTTCGGTGTCGGCATGGCGATGGGTGCAGCGTGGGGCTATGCGTGGGGCCACGCCGGGTGGGGTCACGGGCATGTCGACGTCGACGTGAACCGCAACACCAACTTCAATCGAAACATCAATCGCGAGAGCTATCGCTCGAGCAGCACGCGCACCGGCTCGGGCCGCGGTCAGTGGCAGCACGATCCGTCGCATCGACGTGGTGCCGCGTATTCAAATCGATCGACGGCGCAGCGCTATGGCGGCAATCGCTCCGCGAGCGCGGCGCAAGCGCGCGACCAGTTCCGAGGCCGCGCTCAGCAGGGCCAGCGAGACATCGCCGCGGGTCGCGTGGATCGCTCGAGCGTGAACCGAGCGACCGCGGCGCAGCGCGGCAGCGGGGGCCGCGCGAGCACCGGGAGTCGTCCCGCCAGCACCGGAAGCCGCGCGAGCACGGGCAGTCGTGCGACGGGCACCGGGAGTCGCGCAGGCGGGACGCGCGCTACGAGCACGGGGACCCGCGGCAGCGGAAACGCGTTCCAGGGGGCCAACCGAGGTGGGTCCACGCGGGCAGCGAGCTCCCGTGGCAACCAAAGCCGCGCATCGTCGGGCGGCGGCGGGAGGTCGCGATCGTACTCGGGCGGCTCGCGTGGAGGCGGTGGGCGCTCGCGTGGAGGCGGCGGGCGGCGGTGACGAGCATTCGCTCCGAGCACCCCTGCACCAACGAAGGCGAGACAACCATGAACAACAATCGACACACGAAGCTCGACCTCGCCAAGCGGGTCGCCCTGCTGCCGCTCGTTCTGGTCGCGACGACCGCCGTCGGTTGCGCGCAGCCGGACCGGACCGAGTTCAAGACCCCTGAGCAAGCGACCGACAGTCTCGTGGGAGCCCTGCGCCACAATGACAAGAAGGCGCTTCGGCAAATCCTCGGCCCGGACGCCGAGACGGTCCTCGACTCCGGCGATCGCGTCGCAGACCGAGAGAACGCGGAAGAGTTCATCGCCGCGTACGACCGAAAGCACGCCTTCGTTCGCGCGTCCGATGACGCCGTCACGCTGACCGTCGGCGAGAGCAAATGGCCCATGCCGATCCCCCTGGTCGAGGACGACGGCGTCTGGACATTCGCAACCGAAGACGGAAAAGAAGAGATGCTCGCGCGCCGCATCGGACGGAACGAGCTCGACGCGATTCAGGTGAGCCTCGCGATCGTCGACGCGCAAGACGACTACGCCAGGATGGATCCGGAGCGCGACGGGCTGCCGACCTACGCGAGCAAGTTCTTCAGCGACCCGGGCAAGCGCAACGGCCTCTATTATCCGACGAGCGCGGGCGAGCCCCAGAGCCCGCTCGGCCCGATGGTCGGCGAGGCCACCGAAGAGGGCTACCGGCGATCGAGCACCGGCGAGCCTACGCCGTACCACGGCTACTACTTCCGTATGCTCACGGGGCAGGGCCCGAACGCAAAGGGCGGAGCGCGTGACTATGTCGTCAACGGCCGGCAGCTCGGCGGCTTCGGCGTGGTCGCCTGGCCGGCGTCGCTGGGTAAGAGCGGCATCATGACGTTCATCGTCAACCAGGACGGCGTCGTCTACGAAAAGTACCTCGGCGCTTCGACCGACTCGATCGCGCGCTCGATGACGCGGTTCGATCCCGGACCCGGTTGGAAGAAGGTCCCGGTATCCAAGCCCGATTAGCCGCCGCAGGTCGGGCCCTGTGCGATGCTGCAACAACGGCGGAGCGTTTCGGCCCGCCTTGTGGGGTGCGCCACGAGGTAGCAAATAGGAGGCCGTGACAACGACAACGACCTCCCTCGAGCACCCGGTCCTCGCGGTTCGCCCGCTCGGCTTTCCGTGGGAGACCTTCGACCCGTTCCTCTTTTGCGTTCACCACGACGACGCGTATCCCGCGGGGAACGAGGCGATGGGTCCTCAAGCCTCGCTCGCCGGCCGCAACCTCGGCAGTGACTTCGAGATCCGCGACGGGTTTCGCATGTACCACGGTGAAGTGGTGCCCGGCTTTCCGCAGCACCCGCACCGCGGCTTCGAGACCATCACCATCGCGCGTCGGGGCTTCATCGATCACTCCGATTCGCTCGGCGCGACGGCGCGCTTCGGTCACGGCGACGTCCAATGGATGACCGCCGGCAAAGGGATCGTGCACTCCGAGATGTTTCCGCTCGTCGAGCGGAGCGCTCCGAACCCTGTCGAGCTCTTCCAGATCTGGCTCAATCTGCCGGCGGAGGACAAGATGGTCGAGCCGCATTTCACCATGCTCTGGGCCGACCAGGTCCCGACCGTCGTCGCAGAAGATGCCGCTGGTCGAAAGACGAGCATCACCGTCGTCGCCGGATCGCTCGACGGTGCACGCGCGCCGTCCCCTCCGCCGAAGTCGTGGGCCTCGCGCGCGGAGTCTCACGTCGCCGTCTGGTCGATCAAGATGGAGCCGGGAGCGAAATGGCAGCTTCCGGCCGGTCCGAAGGGAGCGAATCGCACGCTCTACTTCTTCCGCGGCGGCTCGATCACCTTGGCCGGCAAGACCTTCACGTCGCACGGCGCCCTCCGCTTGGTACCCACCGCGGCGGTCGAAATCGAAAACGGCGACGCCGAGACCGAGCTCTTGCTCCTTCAAGGCAAGCCCATCGCCCAGCCGGTGGTGCAGTATGGACCGTTCGTGATGAACTCTCGGCCGCAGATCCAGCAGGCGATCGTCGACTACCAGCGAACGCAGTTCGGCGGCTGGCCATGGCCGAAGGACGACCCGGTGCATGCGCGCGATGCGGGTAGGTTCGCGAAGCACGCCGACGGTCGCATCGAGAAACCGTGAAAGAGGGGCGGCGTGATAGGCTCGGCGCACGATGGCCGACCGATCGCCGCCCCCGCGTGGAAAGCTGCTGGTCAGCGTCGCCTTGAGCGCGACGACGATGTGGTTCGGTTGCGGCAGCGATCGCGACCGTGAGCCGGTGGGCAACCCGAAAGGGTCGCACTACGGCGAGGGCGGTGCGTCGAACATCCCGCCGCCCGCCAACCCGAAGGGATCGCTCTACGATCAGACGGCGATGCCGACCGCGGATGCGTCGGCCAGCGCCGCTCCGACGGCAGAGATTGCCACCTCCGCCAGCGCCGCGCCGAGCGCGAGCTCACCGCCGCCTCCGGCGACGGCCACGACCGGCAAGAAGTGAAAGAGCCGTTCGAGCTCGAATGGCTCGGCGGCGTCGCGGCCAAATACTTCCGGCGCATTCGTCCCGGCGTGGACGATTTTCCGTGGGGAACGCTGAAGTCCGCCGACTATCCACCGATCCTCGTCGATCGCGCGCGCATCTCGTGGACCGAGGCGGCCTACAACGAGTACACGACGGCGTACGCGTTCGCCGAGCTGTTGACGGCGATGCTCGAGGCCAAGGCGCCTGTCGATCTCGTCGCGATGGCGGGAGACTTCGTCGCCGACGAGATGCTGCACGTCGAGCTGACGAGTCGGCTCGCGATGGAGCTCGGCGGCGGCTCGCCGCACGAGATCGACTTCGGCGGGCTCAGCCAGCGGCCGGCTCCGGGGCCGGCTTTCGCGCGAGCTTCGGAGCTCGTGGTGCGCATCTGCTGCGCCGCCGAAGCGTTCAGCCTGCCGATGCTCGCGGGATGCTTGAAGACCGCAGGGCACCCGCTGACCCGCGCGGTGCTCGAGCGGATCGTCGCCGATGAAGCGCCCCACGGCCGCGTCGGTTGGCTCTACCTCGATTGGGCGGCCGATCGCTTCGATGCCGCCGAACGCGCCCGGCTCGCTCGGGTCGCCGAGCAGACGATCCTCGATCTGTCGCCGCACTGGAGGCGCCTGACGAGCCGCGTCTCCGACGGCGTGACGAGCGAGGGCTTCTTGCTGAAGCACGTCAACGAGCTCGGTTGGATGGAGGCGTCGGCATACGGCGAGCGCGCGCGTCGCGCGGTGCGCGAAGAGATCGAAGAGCCGCTCGCGCGCTACGGCATCGAGCTCGACAAGGCGATGCTCGACGCCGTGCTCACTTGACGCTCGGCCGTCGAGCTCACGCTCGTTGCCGGATCGACAACAACTCGTTGCGTCTCTAACGGGCTGCGCGGGACGCGGGCAGGCCTTACATCCATGACTCAAACGAAAGGACGAGGGTCATGGGCTACCAGCTCGACAAGCAGCACGCGGAAGTAGGGTTCTCGGTAAAACACCTGATGATCTCGACCGTGAAGGGCAAGTTCAAAACCTTCGACGCGACGGTCGACCTCGATCCCGCGGCAATCGAGAAGTCCAAGGTCGAGGCGACGATCGATACGGCGAGCATCGAGACCCATGAGGCTCAGCGCGACGCTCACCTCCGCTCGCCGGACTTCTTCGACGTGGAGAAGTACCCCAAGATGACCTTCAAGAGCACGAAGGTCGGAAAAGACGGCGACGACGTCGAGGTCGCAGGCGATCTCACGATTCGCGACGTCACCAAGCCTGTCGTCCTGAAAGGCACCTTCGAGGGACCGGTGAAGGATCCGTGGGGCGGCCAGCGCTACGGCTTTTCGCTCAATGGTGAGGTCGATCGCGAGGCGTTCGGTCTCACGTGGAACGCGGCGCTCGAGACGGGCGGCGTCGTCGTCGGCAAGAAGGTGAAGATTCACCTCGAGGGTGAGCTCATCGCCAAGTAGCGGCGCCTCGAGCTACGGCTTGGCGTCCGCCGAGACGGTCGGTCCGGGAACCGGCGGGCGCGGCTTGTAGCAATACCAAGAGGCGATGTCGGTCCGTTTCCCGAGGATCGACTTCGAGACGGTCCAGACGTCGCCTCCGCTGATGACCTCGGCGATGCCGTCGCCGTCGACATCGACCGCGGTGATCAGATCGAGCGGAGGATCCTTCTTCTTCGTCTCCGAGACGATCGTCGAGAACGGCCGTTTCTCGGCGCCGCTCTCGACGATGACGGCACGGTAGACCTCGGTCGTCGACCCAGGCGCGGGGGTCGCCTCGATCATGAGGAGCAGATCGGGCGCCGGATCCTCATCGAGCTGGGCGGGGATCCAGGAGATGAGCTCGACGCCCGCCGGCGCGCCACCGAGCGCCTTGCTTGCCTCCTCGGTCAGGCGCGGAGAGAGACGCTGCCACTCGCCCGTCGCCAGCTCGCTGGGGTTGCGCGGCTTCGCGAGCGTCGCTTTGCCGTCGGCGGTCCACAGCCCCACCGTCTTGATGGGCGGCTTGGGGTTGGACTCGAGCGCGTCGCCGGCTCCGCAGTCGCGGTACGCCGACTTGGTGACCTCGAGACCCTCGGTCAGCGTATCGAGGCGTGCTCCGACCGGGACCCGGCCGGCGCAGGCTTTGTCCCGGGCGATGGCCTTGTCCCCGCCGCAGAGAAACGGAACCATCGCGCCTTCGAGCTCGAAGAAGACGACCGCCTTCGGCTTCTCGAGCGTGGGCTCGAAGAGCGGCTTCTCGGGCGCGTTGAAGAACGCCGTGATCTCGGCGCAGCCGGCGAGGGCGAGGGCGGTCGTCAGCGCGACCGCGACGGCGCGACCTCGAGCGCGTTTCACGGTGAATTCGAGCCTAGCAGTGGCCTCGGATGTGGGCCACGAAGTTGCCTCTCGCGCTCTCGGCGATGCCTCGGATCCGTGCGATCGCGGTCACTCGCCGACGCAGTCGAAGCGGCGAGCAGCAAGCTGACCCGGGCCTGCATGGTACGCGACGACCGCGTGGAGGTGATCGTCGGAGACCTCGATCGCCAGATCGCTGACCCACGTCGCCTCGTTGGTATCGAAGCCACCGAACGCGCCGGTGGCCCCATCGGGCGAGACTCGATGCACGACGATGTCGGCGGCGAGATCCGGATCGGTCCAGTCGATGGTTGCGACCAACAGCTCCTCGCCGCGCATCGCGATGCTCATCGCGCCGATCGTCGTCGCGACGAAGGTGAGTGGGACCTCGACCGAGCCTGTCTTGCCGAGGCGGGTGACGTACACCTCGCCCCCGGCGCGGGCCGCCACCCAGACGGAGCTGCCGGCGTCGGCGATATCTACGTCCTCGATCGTCTGTGAAAGATCCTGGTCGAGGAACTGCGTCGGAGACCCCATGAAGGGCCACCAGGCGACTTGCAGCCGGCGGGCCTCGGTGATCGGCTCGACCAAGCAGCCGCCGATCGAGGCACCACCGGAAGCCGCTACGATGACGCCATTGTCATGGTACAGGCCGTCGGCGGCGATGGACCCCTGCGCGCAGGCCGCCCCCACGAGGGGTGTCAGGGACGAATCGAGGAACGCGATCGTCATGTCCGCCGGTTGAAACGGATCCCCGACGATCCCGGCGATGTGCTTGTCGCCCGCCGACGCGAGGAACGCCGGATTGAAGCTGATATCGCTCGAGAGCTGGGTCCAGTCCGGAGCGGCGCCAGGGGTCCACGATTGGGTGTACCCCAAGGTGACCGGAAAGAAGTCGCCCGCCGAGCCCGTGAAGACGGCGATCCCGTCGGGGACGCCGGGTGCGATCCGGATCTCGCCGTAGGTCGAGCCGACGAGCGGTGTCGGCTGATCGAGCACCGACGGCCATCTGCCGAAAGCGTCGAAGCAGATCGCGCCGTAGGGCGTCGTCGGCGCCTGTTCTTGAAGCTCGCCCGCCGCGCAGACCATGGTCGGAAAACCGGCGGCCTTGGACATCTCCACGCTGTGGATGCTCCGTCCGTCGAGCACGAGCTCGCTGAGCGCATAGTCGGTGAGCTCTACCGTCGGGCACTCGGGAGGCGGAGCGCCGCCGCCTTCGCCGCCGGTGCCCACGGTGCTCGTCGTCGTGGCCGTCGTCGAGCCGGGCCCGTTTCCTCCGCCACCCGATGAGGCGCCCTCTTCGGATGCGACGAGATCGCGGAGCGAGGAGCGCGCACCACACGAAATGGAAGAGCAGATCCCCAAGAGGGAGAGCCAAGCAAGCGAGCGCATGAAGCCTCTTTCGTAGAGGTCAACGAGACAAGGAAAGGACGTCTCTCCACCAGGGTTGCATCAAGGCGGACGCGGGCTCCGTCGGCTGACCGAGGAGGGGCGTCCACAGCGGCGCGCCGTTGTCGCTCGCGATCCGAAAGAGCTCTTCGGCCGGCTCGTCCCAAGGGTGGAGCCCGAGATCGAAGGTGCTCCAATGAACAGGAAGGAGCGCCCGCGCGCGCACGCGCGCGAAGGATTCGAACGCCGCTCCGGGGCCGAGGTGGATGTCGCCCCAGGCGGGGTGCCATGCGCCGATCTCGAAGAGCGCGACATCGAAGGGGCCGAGCGATGCGCCGATGTCGGCGTGCTCGTCGGTCGGTCCGGTGTCGCCCGAAAAGAAGACGCGGTGGCGCGGCCCGAGAAGCGCCATGCCCGCCCACAGCGTCCGATTCCTGTCGAAGGCTCCGCGACCCGAAAAATGCTGCGCCGGCGTCGCGACGACATCCACGCTTCCGACCTTTTCGCCTTCACCCCAATCGAGCTCCACGATCGACTCGGGCCGCACCCCCAACCGTTCGAGGTGCGCCCCGACGCCCAACGCGGTGATGAACCGGCCGGAGAATCCGGGCGCGGCACCTCGCGCGAGGCTCCTGACCGTGGATGCGTCGAGGTGGTCGTAGTGATCATGGGAAAGGACGACGGCGTCGATCGGCGGAAGATCCGCGAGCGCGACCGGGGGCGGGTGGAAGCGCTTCGGGCCCGCGAAGCTGACGGGACTGACACGCTCGCCCCAGACCGGGTCCGTCAACAAACGGACGCCGTCGATCTCGACCAGGACCGTCGAGTGACCCAGCCAGGTGAGGCGCAATCCCCCATCCGGCGCCGACGAGAGCGCTCGGAGCGCGTGCTCGAAGATGGGCAGGGGAGCGCGTGGAGAGCGGGCGGCGCGCCCCGCGAGAAAATCGAGCGCCATCGACGTGTCGAACGGCTCTCGCATCATCTGGGTAGGGTGCGTGTTGCGGAAGCGGCCGTTCTTGAAGCGCGGCGACGCCTCGATGCGGCGCTCCCGCCGGGTGCGGACGACGAGGCTGGCGTCGCTCATGCAAGAAGGGTAGCCGTCGCCCATGGCCATCGCGAGCATCGATCCTCGAACCGGGGAAACGCGCGAAACCTTCCAGGCTCACGGGCCCGAGGAGATCGAGCGCCGGCTGGGCCGGGCGGCGTCGGCCTTCGCGAGCTGGCGCAAGACGAGCTTCGAGGCGCGCAGCGCCCCGATGCGGCGAGCTGCCGGGATCCTCTTGGCCGAGAAAGAGCGCATCGGCCGGCTGATGACCGAAGAGATGGGCAAGACGCTCGTTTCGGCGATCGCCGAAGTCGAAAAATGCGCCCGCGCCTGCCGGCACTACGCCGAGCACGCCGAGAGCGATCTGGCCGACGAGCCGTGCGCGACCGAAAACCGGAGCTTCGTGCGGTACCTGCCGCTCGGTCCCGTGCTCGCCGTCATGCCCTGGAACTTCCCCTTCTGGCAGGTCTTCCGCTTCGTGGCGCCCGCGCTCATGGCCGGCAACGTCGGTCTCTTGAAGCACGCCTCGAACGTTCCGCGCTGCGCCCTGGCGATCGAAGACGTGCTCTCGCGCGCGGGCTTCCCCGAAGGCGTCTTCCAGACGCTCCTCATCGAGTCCTCCGCCGTCGCGCGCGTGCTCGACGATCCGCGCGTCGTCGCCGCGACGCTCACCGGGAGCGAGGGCGCCGGGGCCGCGGTCGCGTCTCGCGCCGGCGGCCTCATCAAGCCCACGGTGCTCGAGCTCGGCGGCAGCGACGCGTTCGTCGTCATGCCCTCGGCGGATCTCGATGGCGCCGCCCAAGCTGCCGTCCAATCGCGCACGCTGAACAATGGACAGTCCTGCATCAACGCGAAGCGCTTCATCGTCCACGCGGACGTCTACGATGCCTTCGAGGCGCGCCTCGTCGCTGCGTTCGAAGCGCTCGCGATTGGCGATCCGATGGACCGTACGACCGAGATAGGTCCGCTCGCGCTCGAGTCGGTGCGCCGCGATGTCGTCGATCAAGTCGAGCGCTCCGTATCCGCGGGCGCGCGCTTGCTCACGGGCGGCGTCGCCTTCGGCGATCGGGGCTTCTGGTTTCGCCCCGGCGTCATCGCGGGTGCGCCGCCCGGCTCGCCTGCCTACGCCGAAGAGATCTTCGGGCCCGTCGCGTCGCTCTTCCGCGCGGCCGACATCGACGAAGCCATTGTCCTCGCCAACGACAGCGTGTTCGGTCTCGGCAGCAGCGTCTGGACGCGCGACGAGGGCGAGCAGCAGAGGTTCATCGACGAGATCGAGGCGGGCCAGACCTTCGTCAACGCGATGGTCGTCTCGGATCCTCGCGTTCCTTTCGGGGGGATCAAACGGAGCGGCTACGGACGCGAGCTCGCGGCGCACGGCATCCGCGCGTTCTGCAACGCGAAGACCATTTCGTACGCGAAGGGCTGACGCTGCTCTCGCGCGGGGTTGGGGCCCCGCGCGAAAGGGTTGCGAAAAATTGTTGGGGCCCCGCGCGAAAGGGTTGGGAAACTAATTGTGGATCCCGGGGGCTTCGTACCCGGTGGCTGCGACGTACTCGGTGTAGCCGCCGCCATAGGTCCGCACGCCGCTCGTCCCTACCTCGAGCACGCGATTGGAGAGCGCCGCCAAGAACGTTCGGTCGTGCGAGACGAACAGCATGGTGCCCTCGAACGCCGCCAGTGCCGCGACCAGCAAACAGATCGCAATGACCCGGACACCTTCGCCCAGTCGTTCGGTCAGGATGGCCACCGCCCGTGGGCCCAGCTGGCCGGTCTCGACCAGCGGCGCGATGAGTTCGGGGGTGGTG
>JBGTSH010000261.1:0-15323 GCA_041940405.1 Polyangiaceae bacterium | reverse complement strand
CAGAGACTCGAAAGGCCTGCGAGGAAGCGCTCGCCACGGACGGTTGTCGCGTGGACAAGACGGCGCTCCTTACCGACGGCGAGCTCGTGACGGCGCTCGGCGCGATGATGCGATCGCTGTCGGCCGTCGGCCTCGAGATCGTCGCGCGCGGACGTCTGGCCGGTCTGATGCGCCGCGCCGCCGCCTTCGGCGTCACCCTCGGGCCGCTCGACATTCGGCAGCATGCCGACGTCCACACGGCAGCGCTCGACGCGATTACCCGCGCGCTCGATCTGGGGTCGTACGCCTCGTGGAAGGAAGAGGAGCGCACGCGCTTTCTCGTCGCGGAGCTGGAGTCGAAGCGGCCCCTCTTTCCGCGTGAGCTGCCCGGCGATCCCGCGCTCTCCGACGTCATCGCGACGCTCCAGGCGTGCGCGGGCCAGCCGCGGGGCTCGCTCGGCGCGTACGTGATCTCGGGGACGCGAGCCGTCTCCGACGTGCTCGCCGTTTATCTGTTCCAGCGCGAGGCGGGCCTCGACCCGCCCCTCCGCGTCGTGCCGCTGTTCGAGACCCTCGCGGATCTGCAAGCCGCGCCGGCCATCACCGGCCGCCTCCTCGATCTCGACGCGTTTCGCAGGCGCGTGGGCGACGCGGTCGAGGTCATGATCGGCTACAGCGACTCCGGCAAGGACGCCGGCCGGGTCGCCTCGGCGTTTGCGCTCTTCGAAGCGCAGGAGCAGCTCGTCGAGGTCGCGCGGCGACACGACGTCACGCTCACCCTGTTCCACGGCCGGGGTGGGACGATCGGGCGCGGCGGCGGCCCCATTGCGCTCTCGATTCGTTCGCAACCCGCCGGATCGGTCGCCAACGGGCTGCGCGTGACGGTGCAGGGCGAGTCGATCGACGCCGCGTTCGGGCTTCCGGAGATCGCGCGCCAGACGTTCGAGCTCTACGTGACGTCCGCGCTCGAGAGCTCGCTGTGTCCGCCGCCGGTGCCGCGGCCCGAGCACCGAGCGATGATGCGCGAAATGGCAGCTCGCTCGGCGAAGAGCTATCGCGCCGTCCTCGAGGACCCGCGCTTTTACCCGTACTTTCAAGCAGCCACGCCGGAGGGCGAGCTCGGGTTGCTCAACATCGGCAGCCGGCCCGCCAAGCGATCTGCGAAGGGCGGCCTCGGCTCGCTCCGCGCCATTCCGTGGCATTTCGCCTGGACGCAGAACCGCCTTCTCTTGCCTTCGTGGCTGGGCGCTCACGAGGCCCTCGAGCCGCGCGAGCCGAAGGACGCAGAGCTCCTTCGAGAGATGCTCGAAGAATGGCCGTTCTTCGCCGCGCTCGTCGATTTGCTCGAAATGGTATTGGGCAAGGGCGATCTACCGACCGCCTCCCATTACGATGACGTCCTCGTCCCGCCGGAATTGAAGCCGATGGGCCGAATGCTCATGAGCATGTTCCGGAGGACCGAGACGGCCCTCACGGCGCTCCGCGGGCACCGCGTCCTCCTCGAAGAGAACCCCGTCTTGAGGTTCAGCATCGATGTGCGGAACCCGTACATCTATCCCCTGAGCCTCCTTCAGGTGGAGCTCTTGCGCCGGCTGCGCAACGATGGCTCGGCGACTCACGACGAGCGCGTGGCGGACGCATTGCTGGTCACGGTTCACGGCATCGCGGCCGGCATGCGCAATACCGGTTGAGGCACGCCTACGCGGGTCGCACGCCGAGGACGGCGCGCGCTTCATCGGCGATCGCGCGGTTCGTCGCAATGAGACCGCGGCCGAACGGGGTCCGATTGCCTTCCCAATCGGTCACCACGCCGCCCGCCTCTTCGACGATCGGAACGAAGCAGGCTGCGTCCCACGGGCTGAGGCGCCCGTCGGTCATGAGCTCGGCCCGGCCGGTAGCGACCAGGTAGTAGCCGAAGCAGTCGCCCCATGAACGCGCGAGGCGCGCTCTGCGCGCGAGCGCCTGCCAGGGCTCACGGCATGCGGGCGAGTCGGGGAAGTGCTCGTCGGTGGTGAGCACCAGCGCCTCCGCGAGGTCCGAGACCGTCGAGACGCCCGCGCGGCCTTCTTCGACGATGCATCCGGAACCCGGCGCGGCGGCAATCGCCTCACCCGTTGCGGGAAAGCGCGCGGCGCCAGCCAGCACGGTGTCACCTTCGACGAGCGCGACGAGGCACCCCCAGAGCGGGACGCCCGCGAGGAACGCCTTGGTCCCGTCGATGGGATCGATGCACCACTTGCGCCGCGCTTCGGGCCGCGTCTCACCGAGCTCTTCGCCGAGGATGCCGTCCTCGGGGAAGTATCGTTGGAGAAACGCACGAGCCGCTTTCTCTGCCGCGCGGTCGGCGTGCGAGACCGGCGACCCGTCCGCCTTCGTCTCCACGCGGAGCCGCTCTCCGCGGACGTGCGCGCGGTAGAACGAGAGCGCAACGTCGCCGGTCATGTGGGCAACCTCGATCGCGGCTTCGAGCACGGATTGAGTCATCAGAAGGTATCTTGATGGATACGAGGCGCTCGCGCCCGTAGCTACCGTTCTCGCTCGGAGAATGCCTTCGGCCTGACCGCTTGCCGGCCACGGGTTAGGATGCCGCGGAATTTGCCGCCATGAAGACCTTGACCGGAGAAACGCTCGACCTGAACGACGCGCCCGCCCGCGGCTGCGATCTGTTCCTCGTCGACGGCAACAACCTCGCCTACCGCGCCTTCTACGCGCTGCCTCCCGAGATCGCGACGAGCGCCGGCTTTCCCACGAACGCGCTGCTCGGATTCGCGGGGATGTTGATGAAGCTCGTCACCGACTACCGTCCGCGCGGCGTCGCCGTTGCTTGGGACACACGGCCGGTGAAGCGCTTCGAGATGCACGAAGGCTACAAGGCCGACCGCAAGCCGATGCCGGACGTGCTCCGCACGCAGTTCCCGCACTTCGCTCCGATGGTGGCCGCGTTCGGCTATACGAACCTCGTCGTCGAAGGTTGGGAGGCCGACGACGTCATCGCCACCCTGGCGACGCGCGCGCACGAAAAGAAGGTTCGGACTTGCGTCGTATCCACCGATCGCGACGCGTTCCAGCTCGTCACCGACCACGTCTGCCTCATGATGACGCCGCGCGGCGTTCGTGACGTTCTGGTCTACACGCCGGAGCGCGTCCACGCGCGCTATGGCATCGGCCCCGAGCAGATCCTCGATTTCATCGCGCTCAAGGGGGACACAGCGGACAACATCCCCAGCGTCCCCGGTATCGGCGAGAAGACGGCGGCGCTGCTCGTCGCCAAGTATGGATCGCTCGAAGGCATCCTCGCGCATACGAGCGAGCTATCGCCCGCGAAGCGAAAGACCCTCGAAGAGAACGCGAAACAAGCTTACGCGTCGCGCGAGATCGCGCGGCTCCGGCGAGATCTCGATGTCGAAGGCGATCCGCAAGCATTGGTCCGCGGCGCGCCAGACCGCTCGCAATTGCGATCGATGTTCGAGAAGTTCGAGCTCAAGAACCTGATTGCACGCATCCACCTCCTCGACGGGGGTGGGCCGTAGGCGTCAGGCGAACGCTCCCCATTCGTCTTCGAGCAGCTTGAGCGCGTCGATGAGATCGACGGCGACGCTCTGGGCGAGCCACTCGTCGGCCTGACGCCCGGCCGCGATCGCGGTGAACGTCGGCGGCGCCAACCGGCCGGCGAGCTGCGTGAGGACCTTGCCCGCGCGCTGCAGGCGCCCGACCCATTCGGAGTCTTTGTACGCGCCCTCGCTCTGGACGAGGATTGTCTTGCCCAGGCTCAAGAAGCGTGCGCGCAAGACGTCGGTGGGCTCGTCGCGCTGGCTCACCGAGCGCCGCAAATCGGCGATACCGCGGAGCACCATGCCGACCGGCGTCCCGGGCGTCACCATCGCGGCGCCGAGGGACGGTCGCAACGTGCGAAGGGCGAGGAAGTGCTCGCCTTGCGGGCTTGCGATGTTCTTCACGAACTCTGCGCCCGAGCCTTCGGCGGCGCGCAGCGCGAGCTCGCGGGCAGTCCCGAGATCGACCGGGAGCGAGTCGCCCATCTCATCCTGCTTGGCGATCCCCGCGCCGGCGAGCACCGGGTCCGCCCAAGCCATCACCAAGAGGCCGCGCTCCGGAGCGCCGCCGTCGAGATCGGCCGGGCGCGCCCACGTCCCGATCACTTGAGCGCGCGCTTCGGCCACAGGCAGCCCGGTCGCGTCGAGCCAGACCACCCTTCCCTCTTTGAGCTCGAACCGCGCCGGGAGCCCGGCGGCGCCGATCTCGGCGAGGCGCGCGTCGAGCTGCCGCTCCGCCTGCTGCCAATGCAAGAGCGGCGAGACAGGCTCGCGCCCGTCCTCCCAGTCGACATTCTCGACGCTCACGAGCGGAACCTCGAGGTTCGGCCGCGGCGTCATCGCGGTGACGACCGGAAGCACCGGCGTACGCTCGCTCGTGGCGCGCGCGTTCGCGTCGCGCCCGCGACGAAGCCGTGCCGCGCTGGCTCGCGCCTGCTTCCGCTTCAGCTTGGTCCCGCGTTGCGCTCTCGCCATGGTTAGTTTGCCGCTCTTCCGGACGCGTCAGCGGCCGGGCCAGGGGCAGAGCCGGCGCCGGCTCTCGTGCCTGCTCGTCCCGAGCCCGAGAACTCGGTCAGGAGATCGAACAGCCTTCCATTCGACCACATGTCGTTGTGGCCCGCGCGCTCGATGATCTCGAGTCGCGCTCCCGAAATGGCGGCGCTCACCCTGCGGCCCATGTCGATCGGGATCAGGCGGTCCTCCTCGCCGTGCGCCACGAGCGTCGGCACGCGGATGCTCGCCGCCTTCTCGAGGGTGTCGAAACGATCGCGCACGATCCATCCGACGGGCAGAAACGGCACGAAGCGGCGAACCATGTCGGGGATGGAAGTGTACGGCGAGATCAGGACGAGGCGTCCGCCCTTCGAGCGCAGCGCCATCTCGGTCGCGACGCCGCTGCCGAGGCTCTGCCCGACGAGCACCACGCGGTCGGCTCCGTAGCCGCGATCGTCCAGCTCTCGCAGCGCGCGCTCCGCGGCGTCGTAGATCGCGTGCTCGTCGGTCTTCTGGCCTTGCGCCATGCCGTAGCCCGGGTACTCGACGAACAGGATGCCGAAGCCTGCGCCGACGAGCTGACGCGCAAGCGGCGAGGTGTCGACGAGCTCTTCGCCGTTGCCGTGGAAGAACGCGATGACCGGCTTGTCGGCGGCGGGCGCAGCGAAGAGCGCGATCACCTCGCCGCGCTCGGAGGGAAGACGCCACAAGCTCGTGCCCTTGACCTGCGGCTCGAGCCCCGCCTTCGGCGCGGGATAGAGGAATGTGCGGTACGCGACGCCGGTGATGCCGACGAGCGCCGCATAGCCGATCGCCGCGCCGAGCCCGAGCCGAGCTGGGAGCGATCGCGGCAGCGCGAGAGGGAACGGTCGCCGTTCGGTCACGATCTTGGAAAGGATCCGGGAATCCCGAGAATCTGTCGAGCCCTTCCGATACGCTGCGGCGCATGACCAGCTGCGGCATGGGTGCTCTCAGGCACCTCCGGAGGCTCGGCGCCGGGGCGCTCTCAGGTGCGCTCGTGTGCGTCGGATGCGGTGACGACGGCCAAGGCTCGGGGGGAAACGCGGCGACGACCACATCCACGACCGCGACCAGCGACGCGACAAGTGGCTCGACCAACGCTTCGACGACCGGATCGACGACCACGGGTGGGATGGTGACGACCGACTTCGAAGCCGGTGGGCCGCGCCCCGTCACCGTGCATGTCCCGCCGGGCTACGACCCCGCGACGCCGACGCCGCTGCTCATCCTCCTCCACGGTTACACTGCGACCGGCACCGTGCAGGACGCTTACTTCGGCCTCCAGCCGGTGGCCGATGCGCGCGGCATCATCTACGCGTTTCCCGACGGCACGATCGACGCCAACAACTCGCCGTTCTGGAACGCGACCGACGCGTGCTGCAACTTTTTCGGTAGCGACGTGGATGACGTCGCGTACTTGCTCGGCCTGATCGATGAGATCGAGACGAAGGTGAACGTGGACCCGAGCCGGATCTACTTCGTCGGCCACTCGAACGGCGGCTTCATGTCGTACCGTCTCGCGTGCGAGGCGTCGGATCGCATCGCCGCGATCGTCAGCCTCGCCGGAGCATCGTTCGCCGACACGGCCGACTGCGCTGCACCGGCTCCGCTGAGCGTGCTCCAGATCCACGGCGACATGGACGACACGATCGTCTACGCGGGCGGGACGATCGGAGCCGCGGCGTATCCGAGCGCCGCCGACAGCACCGCCTACTTTGCGACCCTCGCGGGATGCATGACGCCAGCCATGTCCACCGGCATGACGACGGACATCGACTCGTCCATCGACGGCGACGAGACGACGATCGACGCGTACGCGAATTGCGACGCGGGCTACGACGTCGAGCTCTGGACCATCCCCGGAGGGGGCCACATCCCCACGCTCGCACCCGGCTTCGCAGACAAGCTCGTCGACTTTCTCATGGCTCACCCGAAGCCCTGAGCGTGCCCATGAAGTAGTAGCCGCGACCGCCGAACGGGAAGCGGTACGTGCCGTAGGTCCATTCGTACGCCTCGGCGCCGGGCACGCCCTCGGTCATCGAGCGCAGCTCGGCCTCGGTGTAAACGCGGAGCGTGCTGACGAACCCGTCCCACAGCGACGCAACGAGGAGCACCGGCGTCGCCCACGCGATGAGCGCGCGAGAGAGACGTCGATCGTGAGAAAGGATCGGAGAGAGCGCGATCGCCGGAAGGCCCGCAGGCGCAAACGGCAAGAAGCCGAGCGGCGTTCGCTCGAACCCCTCGGCGATGAAGAGCGGAGCGCGATCGCGAATCGCCGCGGCGATCACCGCGCGCGCCAAATCCGGAGGAAAGTGGTGCAGGACGTTCAGGATCGCCCGCGCGCGGCCGGCAGCGATCGAAGGCGGGATAGCCGTCGCGTCGATCGGCTCCGAGACGAAGTCGACCGTGCGCGGGTTCTCTCGCTTGAGCTGCTCCCAGTCCTCGGTGTGCGGAAAGAGATCGGTGAGCAGGAATCGAACGCTCTTGCCCTGCTGCGCGAGCGCGGTCGAGAGCACCGCCGCGGGTCCTCCTGCGCCTGAGCCGAGATCGAGGACCTCGGTCGCCTTGGCGAGGTCGAGGAACCGACCGAACGGCTCGACGAGGCCTGACAGAATCCTGCCCCAGCGCAGGGTACGCGAGAGCGACTCGACGATCGTGTCGCGGAGCACCGCCGGCGCCCTTGGATGATCGTTCACCTCGAAAGCCTGGACGCGCGGGAGCGGCACGATTTTCAGAGTATAGTCCGGCGACAGTTGGCTGTTCGCAACCGGCTCCCGAAGAACGTCTGTCTGCCGACCGCGGCGATGGGCGCGCTCACCTTCGTACTGGTCGCCTCGTCGGCCGGCACCGCCGGCGCGCAAGAGCCGAAGAAGACGGCGAGCCTCGGATGGACGCGCCTCGAGGGAGCCGACGGCTGCACCGGCACGCGTGAGCTCGCCGAGGCGGTCGAGAAGATCCTTCGGCGTCCGACCTTCGTCTCCGCAGCGCAAGCCGACCTCGCCATCGAGGGTCGCGTCGAGAAGGTGAAGGCCGGCACCGGGTTCAAGGCGACGCTGTCGGTCGCAGACAAGGACGGCAAGCAGCTCGGCACCCGAGAGCTATCGACCGAGTCGACCGATTGTCACGCGCTCGATGAGCAGGTGAGCCTCGCGATAGCGCTCATGGTCGACCCCGACGCCGCGCTCGCGCCGCCGCCGCCGCCGCCGCCACCGCCTCCACCCGAGGAGAAGAAGGAGCCGCCGAAAGAGCCGCCGAAGGAGCCGCCGAAGGTCGAGAAGGTGATCGTCCGCGTTCCCGAGAAACCGAAGGAAGAAGAGCCGGACCCGTGGCGCGGCGACGTGTTCGCCGGCTTCTCGCTCGGCTTCGGTTGGCTGCCTCAGGTAGCGCCGGGGGCGCACGTCGGGGCGAGCATCGATCCGCCGTGGTTCTTCCCGGTCGAGGTGACGCTCAAGTTCTTCACGCCGCAGACCGTCGAAGCGCCGCGCGACGCGACGGTCCTCTTCTACACGTTCCAAGGAGCGGCGCTCGGTTGCCCGGTGACCCACTCGGGGAGCGTCGGTGAGATCCGCGCGTGCGCCGGTCTCGAAGGCGGCTTTCTCGTCGGCGACGGCGAGGGGTTCGATACGGAGATCCCCGACGTGAGCGCGATCCGAGGACAGCTCGGCGCGACGCTCAAGGGCCGCGCCGACTTCAAGATCGTGAGCCCTCTCAGGCTCGGTCTCGCGACCGGGATCACGGTGCCCTTCTTCCGCGACGAGTTCGTCTTCGTGGCGCCGAACGGGAACGAGGTGCTCCTCTTCCAGCAGGCGCCGGTCGCCGGAACCATCGATTTTTACGCGATGTTGGCGTTCCCGTGAGCGGGACGACAGAAAAGCTCGCAGATGCTCCCAATACCGAGGAAGTGGAGCTTGCCCCCGCTTCCCAACCTCGAGCGGCCCCCCGGTTCGAGGACGTCTTTCGCGCCCACGCGCCCTACGTGTGGCGCTGCCTGCGGCGGCTGGGCGTCGGGCAGGGCGACGTCGACGACGTCGTGCAAGAGGTCTTCCTCGTCGTGCATCGCAGGCTCGGTGACTACGACGGCCGCGCCTCGCTCAAGGCGTGGATCTACGGCATCTGCATTCGCAAGGCGTCGGACCATCGCAAGCTCGCGCACAAGAAGCGCGAGCACGTGACCGATGCAGTCCCCGAAGAGACCAGCGGCGGCGACGGGCCCGAGGCTTCGGTCGAGGGCCGGCGAGCGCTCGCGAAGCTCGACCGCGCGCTCGCCGAGCTCGACGAGGACAAGCGCGCCGCGTTCGTCCTCTACGAGATCGAGGGGCTCGGCGTCGCCGAGGTCGCCGCTGCGGTCGGCGTTCCGCTTCAGACTGCGTACTCGCGGCTCGCCGCCGCGCGCAAACACGTCGAGACGGCGCTGAGAGCGCATGAGGAGGGCACATGAGCAGCGAGCAGGATCCGCCGCGCTTGTTCTTGTCCGAAGCCGGAAGCGCTCGGGAGCTCAGGCTCGCCCTCGGAGCGGCGAAGAGCGACCTTCCCGACAGCGCGAGGCTCGAGGCGATCCTCGCCGGGCTCCCGCTCGAGCCGGGTCCGCCCGACGGAGGCGGTGACGGCGGCGGAGGGGATGCCGGGACAGGTGGAGACACCGGCCCCGGCACCGGCGATATCGGCACCGGCCCCAGCGACATCACCTCGATCGCGCCCGCAGCGGCGGCAGCATCCGGATGGGCGAAGCTCGCGGGCGTGCTCACGCTCGGCGCCGCGCTCGCCGGCGTCACGTACGTCGCGACGCGACCGCCGGAGCCGAAGCAAGCCGCGACGAGCAGCGCGCAAATCCCATCGGCCTCGCCACCGCCGACCGTATCGCTTGCGACCTCGACGGCATCCGCTGCAGCCGCGCAGAGTGCTTCGGCAGCGCCGAGCGTCACGCATGCGGTACCAGCGATGACTCCGCCCTCGGCATTCGCGCCGCCTCGCCCCGAGATCGCGATCCTGAAGGAAGCGCGCGAGTCGCTCGGATCGAATCCGGCGCGCGCCCTCGCGCTCGTCGACGAGCATGCGCGATCGCATCCCAAGGGCACGCTCGGTCAGGAGCGCGAGATGATCCGGATCCAGGCGCTCGTCGGCCTCGGCCGCAAGGACGAGGCCCGCGCGCTCGCCGACGCGTTCAAGAAGCGGAACCCCAATTCGGTGTACGTCCAGCGCCTCGACGCGATGTTTCCCTGATCAGGTCCGCCCGCGGCTGCGCCCCGTCGTGACGCCGCCAGCGATCAGGTGCGCGAGCCTGAGCGGCTCGGGCACGTGTCCATGAAGGGTCGTTCGCTCGACGAGCCGTCGCGCGTCATGCGGCGAGACCCCGGCGCGCTGCATGAAGATCGGTCCCACCGGCTCCATCGGCCCCGCGCGCTCGATGAGCTTCCATTTGCGCGCGCCGCCGGGGACGTTCGACTTCGGGCCCAAGAGCGCCTCGCGAATCAGGGCGAGCCGCGGCGAGCGCCGAGCGACCACGACGACCGGCAGGCCGATCGAAGCCGAGAGCGCGTGGATGTCGATCACGTTGAAGCCCGCGACCGCGATCCCCTGCAAGAGGACGCCGTGAAGGTGCGACCGAAAGCCCGACCCGAGCACGGCGTCGGCGATGCGCTCCGTAGCGTTCGCGCCGTCGCGCCGGACGCGACGCGTGACGACGCCGTCGAGGCGCGTTCCCGCGCAGACGGTGCCGACCAGAAGCACGTCGCCTCGATGCGCGCGCAGAAAGGGCGCGTCGTCGAAGCCCATCGTGTTCATGAGGCGAACGTTCTACCATGCGGCGCGCGGATGGGTACCGCGCTCCGCCTCCGGCTTCGCAATCCGCCGCCCGTGTTCCTGGGCCGCGACGACGAGTGTCGAGCGGTGATCGAGGCGCTGGACCGCGCTCCTGTCACGCTCGTCTGCGGAAGCGGCGGCCTCGGCAAGACGTCGCTCGTTTCGGCGGCCTTGCACCGGCGGCGTCCGCCGTGCGTCGAGCGGACGCTCGCGTTCTCGGCGACGCCCGGCGACCGGACCGGCGAGCAGCTGGCAAAAGAGATCATGACGGCGCTGTCCTCGGAGATGGGCGCCAAAGGCGGCGGCGACGGGATGGCCGACCCATCGACGTTCGTCGCAAGCTGCGTCGATCTCGCGGACGCCCTCGACGCGGTGATCGTGCTCGACGATCTCCATTTCGTCAGCGGCCCGATCGTGCGCGAGCTGCTCGCCTCGGCCGCCGCGTACGCAAGGAGGAGCCGATGGATCGCGACGAGCCGCGCTGCCCTCGACATCGCCGGAATCGAAGGCCAGACGATCGAGATCAGCCGCCTCTCCGAGGGCACCCTCATGGAGCTGGCCGCGGCGTGGTCCAAGAACATCGCGCCCCCGGATGCGGCGCGCGCCGCGCGCGATGCAAACGGCTCGCCCTTTTGGCTGAGGATCCGGCTCGGCCAGCAAGGCGCAGGCTCGAGCGACGTGACGGGCGCGCTCCTCGCGGGGCTCTCCGAGCGCGCCGAGACGTGGGTCCGAGCGCTCGGCTGGCTCGAGGTCCCGCTGCCCGAGAGCGCGGTCGCCGTCTTCGGCGTCGCGCCCGACGTCGCCGAGCTCAAAGCCCTCGAGCTTCGCGGGCTCGTCGAGCGCGTGCCGGAAGGATTGCGGGTTCACGCGGTCGCGCGCTCGATCCTGATGAAGGGCGCTCCGGAAGAGCACGAGAGCGTCGCCGCGGCGCTCGCCCAGAGCGCGGAGCCGAGCCTCGTGACCGAAGCTGTGCGGTTGGACATCGCAGGCCGGCGCTTGGATCGTGCCGTCGAGACGGTGACCGCGCGGTTCACCGGCCTCGTGGCCGCCGGCCAGGCGCCGCGTCTATGGCAGATCCTGGACGGGCTCGAGGACCCGCGGCTCCTCGGCCCCAGGCTCGCGTGCGCCGTCGATTTCGGCGGAGGTCTTCCGTTCGAATGGGCGTTGGAGCAAGCCGAGCCCGCGGAGCCGGCGACCCGCCTCTCGTGGCTTCGCGCGCTGGAGCTCAGCTCGCGAATGGGCGAGGCAGCCGAACGCGCGCGCGCGCTCGCGCACGAGGTCGAAGGGACGCACCCTGCAATTTCCGCGCAGGCCTGGCTGCTGGCCGCGCGTTCCTCGTTCATGCTGGCGCGATCGGACGAGGCTATCGATGCAGCGACGCGCGCCAAGGCGCTCGTTCCCGCCGACGTCGAGGTGGGAGCGCGCGCAGACGCGTGGATGGCGCGCGCCTACGTGCTCGTTGATCGGTGCAAAGAAGCGCTCGCGCTGTGCGCTTCCCTCGAATCGCGCCTCCCTTCGCTCGATTTGACCACGCGGCGAGACATCGAGGAGCTCCGCGGAACCGTCTTCGTCAACTTGGGGCGCACACGACGTGCCTACGAAGTGTTCGTTCGCGCAAAGAACGACGGATTGGTCTCGGTGGCGCAGCGGAGCGTCCGGGTGCGCCTCGTCCGAGGATCGCTCTTTGCGCTCGAGCTCGGCCGCTTCGAAGAAGCTCGGCGCCTCTTGGACGAGCTCGGCCGCGTCGCGCACCGATCCGAAGAGCTCTTCGTCTTCCATTCGATGAATGAGTTTCGGTATTGGGCTGCCATTGGCGATTTCGTGACCGCCGAAGCGCACCTCGCAGCGTTGCAGCGCGGCGTGACCACGGCCAAGAGCGGGTATTGGTCTTCGTGGGGTGCTTCGCCGAGCCATTACCTCGGCGTGATTGCGGCGCGCCCCTTCGATGAGGACTTTGCGGCGCGACCGACCGATTTTTCGCTGACGCGCGCGCTCGGCGCTTGGCACGAGGTGCGCGCAACGGGAAGGACGACGCGCCTCGACGCCGAGAAAGACACCGAGGTCCTCGATTCGGCGATCGTCCTGTGGTTGGCGCGCTCCAGCGCCGCGACGGTCCGCGGGGATGGCGCCGGCGCCGCGACCAACGCGACCACCGCGATCGCGCTGGCCGAAGAAGAGGGCCTGGTGCTCTGGCAGGCGGACGGGCTCCTCACGCTCGCCGAAGCGCTGGCTGCGAGCGGGAGCGCGCAGCTGGGCGGGGTAGCGCTCGAGCTGGAGCGCGTCGCCACGAAGCTCGGCGCGGCGCGCTACCTTCACGAGGCCGAGCTCTTCAAGGAGCTGGCGCGCGGCGCGGACGCGGATCCGGCGCGCCTCGATCGGTTCGCGGCCGAGCGATCGCCGACGGCTGCTGCACGCCGGAGCCGCGCGCTGCTCGGCGGCGACGCGGAGCTCGATCAAGTCGACGCGAAGGTGGTCGAGCGAGCTCGCTCGTCTTCGGCGAGGCCCGTGCGCGTGACCGCCGGCGGCAGCGCGCGCCCGGGGCTCGGTTTCGATTCGCGAAGGTCCCGCGTGTGGCTGCCGAACGGAACGTCGGTCGATCTGTCGCGCAAGCCGGTTGCGATGAAGATCCTGCTCGCGTTGCTCGACGGGACCGGCCGCGCGACGAAAGAAGAGCTCGCTCTCAAGGTGTGGAGCATCGACGACTACCATCCCCTCCGGGACGACAAGCGCCTGCAGGTCGCGATCGGCCGTCTGCGCGCGCTCCTCGGCGACGAGTCGCTGGTCGAGACGACCGAGGACGGCTACCGGATCGCGCCCGACGTGCCGGCCTATCGCGTGTTACCCGATGTTACCCAGCCTTCGTAGCGCACCCGTTCGGCCCTTGGCAAAGAGCCGCTCGGAGGTATTCAATCATGCGCTTCTGGCTCGGTTCAGCTTTGGTTGTCGGCTTCTTGGCCGGCACGGTCTTGGCTTGTGGCACGGCGGACGAGGGTGACGGCGGCGAGGGCGGCAGCGGCAGCGAAGAGGACGGCGGCGACAAGAGCTCGGGCTCGAGCAGCAAGTCGAGCTTCACCTGCTGCATCAACGACACGAACTACACCTGTCCGAACAAGGCGGCGTTCGACAAGTGCGCCGGGTTCGACATCGACGGCTGCATGCAGGCCTGTGATCCGGGCGACTTCGCCTGCCAAGACGACTGCTTCGCGCAATGGGGCATGTCGGACAACGACCCGTCCGACTGCAACGAAGATCCCGACGCTTCCTGTGGCGGGCCGACCACCAGCTCGGGTCCGACCACCACGAGCGGCCCGGGCGGCAACTGCTCCGACAACGGTGCGGGCTGCGACCTGGACGACGACTGCTGCTCGGGCAACTGCGCCAACAACACCTGCGAGAGCAACGACGTCGGCTCGCCCTGCGACCTCGACGACGACTGCGACTCGGGCAACTGCTACAGCAACGTCTGCAACGGGAACAGCGCCGGCGACGGCTGCGACCTCGACGACGACTGCAACTCCGGCAACTGCTTCAACAACGAATGCCAGTGAGCCTGACCTCGGGCGCCCTAAAGTTGGCCCGACCAGCGCGAGCGGGGTAGCGGGGGCTCATGAGCCGCATCGCCCTGCTACCCCTCGCCCTCGTCAGCGCGCTCGCCTTCGGCTGCGCGTCCACCACGCCGGACTCGAAGTCGGCCCAAGCCTCGCGCGACCAACAGGACGACGCACGCGAAGTCGACCAAGCCGCCGAAGAAGCCGCAGCCGCCGGCGCAGCCGAGGCGTCGCTCGCCGCCTCCGAGCGGCGCGCAGTCGGCGACTACGTGACCTTCACGTTCAGCGGCAACTACCGAAAGTCTCCCCTCGCGCTCACCCAGCGCGTCGTTGCGAAGGACAAACAGACAATCACCGTCGACTACGTCTTCTCGGACAAGAAGGCGAAGGAGACCCTGCGCGTTACCACGCGCATCGACTCTCGTGAGATCGCATCGGTCGAGCGCATCGGTGCCGACGGCGCCGCCACCGCCGCGGACGTCGCAGCCTTCGAGACGCGCATCGCCGAGACCGTCGCCGTCGCCGACGAGAACGAAGCTCTCGTGGGCGAAGAGCCGGCGACGATCACCGTCGCTGGCTCCGAGATCCAGGCCACGCGCTCGGTCTACAAGGTCCGCATCGGCAAGAAGGCGGCCACGCTCAAGACGCTCGCGAGCGACGGCTTCGCCTGGGGCGATCTCGGCGGCGAGATCGTGACCTCCGACGGCAAGGTCTTCTACAAGGCCGAGCTCGTCGACGCGGGCGGCGGATCGGCGACGGCGCTGCTCGAGCGCTGAGCGCGGGCGCGCGGGGGCCGCCCTTCGGCGCGGGCGTGAGAGTGCATGATTGCGCGCGCGGGGCCGCCCTTCGGCGCGGGCGTGAGGGCCGGCTTTGGCGCGGGCGTGAGGGCCGCGCTGCCGCCCATCTCGCCTGAATGCACAGAAACGGAGCATCCGGCTGGGAAGACAGATTCATCTCAGCTGACTGCTCCGTTTTTGGGCAATCAGCTGAGATGCGGCTGCGCGGGTTCTCTCGCATGCTCGGGCAACCTGTGATGGGTTGTCGCGTTCAGACGCAGCCAACGACTCGTTCACGGCCGCCGACGGGGACAAGGCCCTCGAACGCGACATAGGCCGCGCCCATGCACCGCAGGGGACGTTCGTCGTCGATAGGGCCACCCATCCACCTCCAACGCACTGGTGGAGGACAGTCGTCGTCGATAGGGCCACCATCCACCTCCAACGCACTGGTGGAGGACGGTCGTCGTCGATGAGGCAGCCATCTGCCGCCGGCGCGACCGTGGAGGACGTTCGAGACACATAGCCATGCCGCGGGCGCGCCGCCCATCCCGCTCGAATGCACAGAAACGGAGCATCCGGCTGGGAAGACAGATTCATCTCAGCTGACTGCTCCGTTTTTGGGCAATCAGCTGAGATGCGGCTGCGCGGGTTCT
>JBGTSH010000260.1:0-15463 GCA_041940405.1 Polyangiaceae bacterium | reverse complement strand
GGAGGTCACGCCGACGAGCTTGAGCTCCTCGGCGCTCGACAAGAGCAGCGCGGTGCGCAGGGAACGATAAGCCTCGCAGATCGCCAGACGTGGCTTGTGGAACGGGAGAAGCTCGATGTCTGTGGGGCCGAGGCTTGCCCCGCGCTGGTGCAAAAGGACTGCGTCGGTTGGCGCGAGACCTGGACGGCCGCGATTCCCACAATCGTCGTCGTCGCTCGCGACAGCTCGGGCAAAGAGGCCGCCGACGCGCGGCTCTTCATCGATGGTGCGCTCCAGGCGACGCGTCTCGACGGTCGCGCAATCCGACTGGATCCCGGGAGCCACGAGATCCGCGTCGAGCTCGCCGACGGATCGTCTGCGAAGACCACGGTGCTCCTGCGCGAAGGCGAGGCACGGCGCCGCGTCGTCCTCGGCGAAGAGCCGAAGGCCGCCGCCGTACCGCCGGCCGAGCGCGTCTACGAGCCGGCCGCCTGGGTCCCGCTCGCGACGGTCGCGACATTGGGAACGCTCGTCTTCGCCGGGCTCGCGGGAGCGGGCAAGGCAGAGGAGAACGAGCTCCTGGACGAGTGCGCGCCGTTCTGCACCGAAGAGGAGGACGCCGAGAGGCGCCGGCTCTACCTCGGTGCCGACATCGCGCTCGGCGTCGGCGCTGCGGGTGCCGTCGGCCTCGCCCTCTACTTCGCGATCGCGGCAGCGAATGCGCCCGATCCCCGTCCGCCGGCGGCGATGCTCATCGTCGCGCCCGACGCGGCCGGCATCCTGCTCGGCGCGAAAGTCCTCATCCCTACGCCCTGACCGGATCGCTATAAGAGAAGAGGCGCATGGCCTCGTACCGGGACTCGGATGATCCGACGCAGCAGCGGCAACCCGCGCAAGCGGGGAGCAGGCGCGCGCGGCTTCTCGTGCATTGGGATGGCGGCTTCATCAGCCGCGACCTTCCGTCGGAGGGGCAGCTCGTCTTCGGTCGCGCCAAGGACTGCGAGGTGTCGATCGACGACGCCTCGGTCTCCCGGCGGCACGCGCGGCTGACCCTCGGTGCAGTCTGGACGGTCGAGGACCTCGGAAGCTCCAACGGCACCCGCGTCGCCGGAACGACGCTGCGGCCGAACGTCCCGGTGCCGATCCGCTCCGGCGATCCGCTCGAGATCGGATCGGTCCGCGTGCTCTTCGACGCGCCTGCGGCCGCTGCTGCACCCAGCGGTCCCACCGCCCCGCCGCCGCCCTCGACCGGCGTTCCCACGGCCTTCGGGGGGGCGTACAGGCTCGTGGAGCTCGCGGCGCCGGCGCCGCTGCCCGTCTTGCTCACCGGCGAGACAGGCGTCGGAAAAGAGATCGCCGCGCAGGCGATCCAGCGCCTCTCGAACCGCGCGAGCGGTCCGTTCCTACGGGTGAACTGCGCGGCGCTCTCCGAGACACTGATCGACAGCGAGCTCTTCGGCCACGAGCGCGGTGCGTTCACCGGCGCACAGCAAGCGAAGCCCGGGCTCATCGAGGCCGCGCACGGCGGCACGTTGTTCCTGGATGAGGTCGGCGAGCTCCCGATGGCGACGCAGGCCAAGCTGCTCCGCGTCATCGAGAGCGGTGAGGTGACGCGCGTCGGGAGCGTCACGCCGCGCGCCGTCGACGTTCGCTTCCTTGCAGCGACGAACCGCGATCTGACGGCGCGCGTCGCCGAAGGCGCGTTTCGTCAGGATCTCCTCTTTCGATTGAA
Organism: Polyangiaceae bacterium; assembly: GCA_041940405.1. Taxonomy (GTDB): domain Bacteria; phylum Myxococcota_A; class Polyangia; order Polyangiales; family Polyangiaceae; genus Xiheicaenibacterium. The sequence continues at coordinate 13,752 of JBGTSH010000260.1, read as the reverse complement.
CGCGGTCACCATTGCGATCCCTCCGCTTCGGGAGAGGCCCGAGGAGATCCCCGGGCTCGTGGGGGTCTTCGCCGGCGAAGCCGCCCGCCGGCTCGGCAAGCCGGCGCCGTCGATCGAACCTCGCGCAATGGCGCTCCTCTGCTCCTACAAGTGGCCCGGCAACGTTCGCGAGCTACGGCACGTCATCGAGCGGGCCATCTTCTTGTTCCAGGCAGATCCGATCGGCATCGACCACCTGCCGCCCGAGATCGCGTCTCGTGCCGCAGCTGCGGCCTCGCCGAGCCCCGCAGCGGCGCCGTCGCCGAGCGCCCTCGATCCCGAGCACCAGCGCATCCTCGACGCGCTCGCGCAGGCTGCGGGGCATCAAGGCAGAGCCGCCGAGATCCTCGGCATCTCGCGCCGCACGCTCGTCGATCGTCTCGACGCTTTCGGCGTCGCGCGACCGCGCAAGGGTCAGACGCCGGCGAAACGTTAGAGGCCGAGCTCGTCGGCGCCGATGTCGGGGGCCGATTGATCGTGCGGCTTCAGATCCATGTCGAGGCCGGCGTTCTCGGATGGAACCCCTTTGTCGATCGCCATCACGGCCGTGGGCGCGAGGTGGAGATTCGGCGGATTCGAGAGTGCATCGGCGAAGAAGCTGGCGTCGGCGAAGATGATGTTCGCTTCGAGACCGATGTCGGGAGCGTCCCGAAAGCTGATTTCGTCCCACACGAGGTTGTTGCGGATGAGCGCCTGCGTGCTCGAGTAGCGGCGATCGATTGCGCTGAGGCCGGCCTCGCCCGAAACCTGGAAGATGGTGTTGTGAATCACCTCGGGAAGTCGCGCATGGTTGAGCTCGATCCCGGTGTCGATGCAGCTGTCGATGGCGCTGTAGATCACGTTGTTCCGGATGACACCGTCGTAGTGGTCGATGATCTCACCAGGGTAGGGATCGGGGTCGTAGGTTCGCGGGGGCTTGGTCGTGTCGGTGAAGCCGAATGCGATGGGTCGTCCCGCATCGACGATCCAATTGTTTTCAATGACGGTGTCGCGCGCCCCCAGGGTAAAGAGCACCGCGACCGTCTTTTCGGAGCCGCCGCAGGGGCCGGGCTGGTCGGCGCTCGGGCAATGAAAGCCCGTAATGTGGCTATTTCGCACGACCCAGCTCCGGCCTCCCTCCACCGAGACGGCGCTGACGAAGGGTTGGGCGCACGCGGTGTCTCGCGTGGCATCGGTCAGCTCGATCGTCGAGCCCTCGACGAGGCCGCAGTCGGACCAGCCGAAGCCCGAATCGGCGAGGACCGGCTGCGCGCCGCCATCTTGGATGGTCACGTTGCAGAGGCGCGTGCCGGAGATCGTCGTCCCCTCGCCGGCGCCGAGCCTCACCGTGGCCTCGTAGGCGCCGGTCAGCGTGAGCGCCGAGAGCGTGATGTCGCTCGCCGCAATCCTGAGGAGGACCTGGGGGCCCGACGCGACGAGCGTGACGTCCGCTGCCTCGCCGGTTGCCGATGCGAGCGTCAGCCCCGGCTTGTCGAGAAGCAGCGTGTCGGCGAGCTGGTATTCGCCCGGCCCGAGAAAGATCGTCTGACCCGGGGCGGCGCTCTTCAGGCGCTCGGCGAGCTGCGCCGTCTGGCCCGCCGTGACGTCGGGTGTCGTAGTCGTCGGCGGCGGGATGTCGCAGGGCGGGGCGGGCTCACAGGGAGCCTCGGGCGGCACGTCGACGGGCGGCCGTTCGCCGACGACGTCCGGCGCGAGCAGCGAGCAGTGCGCACCGAGGGTGGCGGCGCAAAGGATCGCGAGCACACGGAAGGCGGGCCTCTGGCCCCTCAGCTGCACGGCACCATGATGTCACGCTCAGGTGAGAAACGGCAGCGGCTGCGAAGCGCTCGCCAGGTCCCACTGATCGAAGACATTACCGCTGAGATCTCCGATGCCCGGCTGTCCCTGCTCGTAGTCGGCGGCCTCGAGCCCCATCGCTTGCGCCATCGAGACGAGGAGCGAGTTGTAGGGCCGCCCGCGGTAGTCGGTGGGTGAGCACGTCGGGTTTCCGTCGTACGAGTAGAGGACGCAGTTGCCCGAGCCGTCGGAGTTGATCTGGCGGTAGTCGATGTACCGTCCCATCGAGAAGTAGCGCGTCGCGCCGGCGAGGAGCACCGGCGCGTTGTAGGGGACGTGCGCATCGAAGCCGTTGCAGCCGTCCTCGTTGCCCCAATAGGCGAGCGTGTTGTCGAGGTAGGTCGTGCCCGTCACGGGATCTTCCTCGAGGCTGTCGAGCGCCGAGAGCACCTTGGCCACCTGCGCGCCGTAGTGGCTGTTGATCGCGGCGAGCTCGGGCAAGATGCCTTGGTCGAACGGCGCGCCGTGCGACAGCTCGTGGTGATTGAAGCGCAGGTCGGTGCCCGGACAGAGCATCAGCGTCGCGACGCGCGTACGGTCGCAGACGAACGCTGCGGTCACCAGCGAGACGAGCGCGTCGGCCGCCTGATCGAGCGCCTCTTCGCTATCGAGCGGAGACTCAGTCGGGGACGCCGGCTTTTCGCACGCTGCGCCCATTGCTCCGAGGCTGTTTCTTAGATCCGCGAGGAAGTCGCGGTGATCTTCCAGCCGGCGGCGGTCGTCGGTGCCGACGCGAGGGTGCGCGGCGACCGCTCCGTAGTGGTCCTCGAGCTGCTGGAGGAGACCCTTCTTCAGCTCGGAGCGCTGCTGCGCTTCGGCGTCGTCCGGTGGGATGAAGCTGCCGAACAGCTTCTCGTAGACCGCGCTCACGGACGTCTGGTGCGGCACGCCCTGGAGCGATGCGTCGACCGAGCAGGTCGTCGCGCTCTGGTAGTCGTACTTCACGAGCGCGTGGATCGATCGCACCGGCGGTGCGGACGGGTAGACCTTGGACGAGTAGGCGAGGATCTGATCCAGCGTGACGTACGGCTCCGACACCGCGCCGCTCAGCGGCGACGCCGCGTTGTGCCCGCCGGTCGGCGTGTTGATGTAGTCGAGGCCGCGCAGGATGCTGATCTTCGAGAGCAGCGGATCGAATTGGGGTCCGCAGGCGGCCGAGAGGCCGCCCTTTCCTGCGTACGCCGAGAGCGGCGCGTCGCGCACGAACTCGCCGCGCTGGGTCCAGCTCGCAGGGTCCTGCGGCTGCCAGACGTCGGGCTGCTGGCCATTCGACGTAAAGAAGAACAGGAACCGTTTGGCGAATGCAGGCTCGGTGCCTGCACGGCTCTCGCCCATGAGCGAGGGAAGGTACGGGAGCGCGAGCGCGCTGCCCGCTCCGAGGAGCCACTTTCGCCTGCCGAAGGGGGTCGTTCGCATGGTCGTCTCCATTCCCTTCATTGCGCCCGGCGGTGGAATCGGAAGCCTGGCTGCTTGGGCAATGCCGTGAGCAGCGCGAAGAGACCGCCACTCTCTGTGCCCAGTTCGACGAGCGTCTCCAGCGTCGTTTCGTCTTCGGGTACGTCGATGCGCCCCACGGAGTAGCGGAGCCACTGCCGCGACATGCAGAGCGCGGCGGTGTCGCTCTCGGAGAGCGCCGTCGCGAGCGACGCCGGGCCGGACACCGCGACCGGAGCACCGTCGCCGAGGTCGACGTCGACGTTGGTGTCGATCGGGAGCTCGTTCACGACCTCACCCATCGGGTCGACGATCGGCTCGAGCGTGCGGACGCGACCGAGGGTATCGAAGCCCTCGAGGGCGAAGCCGATCGCGTTGATGCGAGCGTGGCAGCCGCCGCACGTACCCTGGCTCGTCTGCTCGGTCCACCGCTGGCGAGCTGACTTGTTCGCGTCGAACGGAGGAGGCTGGATTTGCTCGGGCGGGACCGTCGACGGATCGGGGACCTCGATCGGATCGCAGAGGAGACGGCGGCGAACCAGCGCGCCGCGACGGATCGGGTGGGTCGTCTCTCCGGTCTCGAGGAGCATCGACACGCGCCCGAGGAGGCCCGCGCGTTCGGGAGGAAGCTCGATGCCGTCACCCGGCGCGACGCCGTAGAGCGCTGCGAGCGCAGGCGACGACACGAACGCCGTCTGCGACGAGAAGAGGTCCGCGACGCTGCCCGATGCATCGAAGGCTTCGTGCACCGCGAAGCGCTCGGTCTCTTCGGCGGCGAGCGCCGCGAGCCCATTGGGATCGATCCCAGCGAGAAACTCCGCCGACTGCTGCGGCGTCGCGACCTTGTCGAGGCGCAGCCATTCACGGAAGAAGAGGCCGGCGTGCGATCGCGCGCGCGGATGGGCAGCCATTCGCCCGAGCTCTGCTTCCAGGCCTTCGGCGGTGTCGAGCGCGCCGCTCTCGGCAGCGTCGAGGAGCGCGTCGTCCGGGCAGCTTCCCCAGATCGCATACGAGAGGCGGGTCGCCAGCTCGTACGACGTCAGGGAGAAGATCTCGGGCTCGGGGGTCTCGGCACCGTCGACCTCGAGGCGGTAGAGGAACGGCGGCGCCGCGAGGATGTGCGCGATCGCGAGCTCGATCCCATCCTCGGGCGTGAGCGCCAGCCCTGCCGCGTAGGACTCGACCACCGCGTCGATCTCCGTCTCGGTGAGCGGACGACGAAACGCGCGCCGGCCGAACGTCGCCGCGAGCTCGCGAACGCAGTCGTCTTTTGGAGCTGCGTCCGCCAGGCAGGGCAAGAGCGAGTCTCGGAGCGAGGTGTCGGCGGCGATCCGCGCGCCGATCGCTCCGGCGACGCCGAACGTCCCTTGGACGTACGCTGCGCCGACGTCGCCGTTCATCGTCGAGAAGCCGTTCTCCACCTCGTCCGAAGGCAGCGACGCGAGCTGGACCGCGGTTGCATCGACGACCGCGTCGCCGACGAGATCGCGAAGCGTGCGCTCGTACTCGGTTCGCGTCAGCCTGCGATGACCCGAGGGCGCGAGCGACTCGGGGTCGACGGGAAGCTCACCGTCGTCGCCGCGACCGTCGGCTTCGCCGTCGCCGATCGATCCCGTGCAGGCGGGCGCGGCAGCGAGCAGAAGGAGCAGCAAACCTTTCGGAAGAGAGACGAAGTGGCGCATGGTCGCTCCTCAGGGACGCTCGTCGGCGCCGAGATCGGGGGACGTCGCGTCGTGGGCCTCACCGTCGATGTCGAGGCCCGAGTCGGGGTGGCTCACGCCTTGTCCGAAGGCGCCGGTCGCTCCATCCGTCAGGTGCAGGTCGCCGCCCGCCGGATCGACGAAGTAGGACATCGGCGCGTCCTCGAGGTTGTTCGTGACGTCACCCGTCGCGCCGTCGCGCTGGGTGATCTGCGTCACCAGGTTGTTCTTGATGACCGCGACCGTGCTCGCGAACCGATAGTCGATCGAGCTGAAGAACGCGGCGCCGCCCGGTGTGACGACGGTGTTGTGGAGGACGATCGGCTCGCGTGCTTCCTGGATTTCGATCCCGGTGTCGAAGTAGTCGATGTCCGCGTAGACGAAGTTGTTTCGGATGATGCCGTCGATGTGCGCCAGCGGTGCGCCGTCGTACGGGTTGTCGGGATAGACGCGTTCCCCCACGCCGCCGCCGAGGCCGAAGCCGATGCCGCGCGCGCAGTTGGTGATGACGTTGCCCTCGACCAGCGTGTCGCGCGCGCTCTTCCAGAAATGGATCGCGTGCTCGGCGAGGCCGCCGTTCTCGCAATAGATGCCGTCGAAGCGGTTGCGCGCGACGTGCCATCCCCAACCGGCGTGGACGTCGATGCCGCCCGTGTAGCAGCCGCCGCAGCACGCCTCGACGTTGGGGCGTCCGGCGTCGGTCATCTGGAAGACCGAGCACTCGACGCGCCCTTCGTCGACGAAGCCGCCGTCGCCCACGTCGTTCACCTTGAGGAACTGCTCGCCGCCGTCGACGAGGTGCACGCCATAGAGACGGAAGCCGGTGATCGAAGAGCCGTTGCCGGGCGGGAAGACGTGCACCGGGTGATCGACGGCGCGCGTGACGGTGACGTGCGCGATCGTCACGTTGCTCGCAGTCACCTGGAAGATCTCGTTGACCGAGTAGCCGCCGTCGAAGATGACGCTCGTCGGATCGTCGTTCGCCGAACGAATGGTCACGCCCTCGGAGCGGAGCTGGAGGATGCCGGGGACGTCGTACGTTCCCGCCGCGAAGACGAGGGTCGCGCCCGCCGGCGCGTCGAAGACGATCGACGTGAGGCTCGAGGCCTGGCTGGGGTCGACGTCGATGATCTGTCCTGACGGCGGATCGAGCGGCGGGCAGTCGATCGGGGTGCCGCCGCCCGTGCCGCCGGGCCCGGTCGTCGACTGGGTCCCCGTCGACATCGAGCCCGTGCTCGGGCCGGTCCCGGTGCCGTTGGGGCCGGAGCCGGGGCCTTGCTGCACCCCCGAGCTCCCGGCGCCGCCGGCGCCTCCGCTGCCGGCACCGTCGTCGCCGCAACCGAGGAGAGCGAGCACGAGGCTCAGCCCACCCACCATCGTCAGTCGTCGAAGCAAGGCGCTCACGCCCGTGCGCTTCGCATGGGCCGTGCCGCTCGAAGCTCGCGCGATTCTTGGGGCTTTTTGGCGGGCGAGCCCCCCTATTGCGCCACTTGCGCAACGGGCCGGTTCACCACTGGTGCGCCTGCCTTCTCGAGCTCCAGGGTGCCCGGCATGCAGCCGAAGGCTCGCCAGGCGCCCCGCATCTCGCGCGCCTCGGGATCCACGACCGTGTAGCCGCCCTTCATGCACCAATCGAGGAAGATGCCGAGGTTGTCGTCGACGAGCTCGGCGTCGGCGAAAAAGAGCGTGCTGCCTTCGAGCCGCCCTTCGAACGCGAGGTTTCCCCAGTACTCGCCGTCGGTCGTCGCGATGCGGCTCGAGCCGGTCACGCGATCGCCCTGTTGGACGATCTCGAGCTCCATCTCGTAGGTCTCGTACGGTCCGCCAGGTTGGCGAAAGACGCCGGTCCACGTCCCGCTCAAGTCGAAGCCGTCGAGGGAGAGGGGCGCCAGCGTTACCGACTTGAACCGACCCATCGCGCTCATCGTCGCTGCTTCGACGACGTGCGTCGCTCCCGCGCAGGCACCGTCGAGATCTTGCGCCCGGACCCCGTCTGCTTTGACCGCGAAGTGCGAGACGTCGTCGAGCTCGGCGCGCCGGACCGTCGCGTTCGCGTGGCACTGCTGCAGGACTTCGACGCGGCAGCCGAGCGCGCTGACGACAGCGGTCTCGCCGTGCTCGAGCTTCGCACGCAGCGCCAGTCTGTCGCGGTCGCGCCAGGCTTTGCTGGAGGCGTCGTCGAGCGAGCTTGGGCTGCACGCGCGCTCATCCTCGCCGGGGCGCCAGGTCTGTGTGGGCATCGTTCCGCGCATCGGGATGCACGCGACGGTCGCTGCAGAGAGAAAGGTCAAAGCGAGAGCTGCACGGAGTGAAGAAGCCATGGTGTCCATCGAGCCTGTGGCTGACTACACGAGCTCGCACTTACGTGGCCCCTTACATCGCGCTCGAGCAGGACGCCGACGGCCGGCTCGTTGGATCCGCCGCCCGTTTTCCGATCATGGCCACGCGTGGCCCAGGTCGTCGCGAACCCTTCGATCGATCTCCCAGCCCGCGAGGCGCTCGCTGATCCTGTCGGCGGAGAGCCCCAGCGCAATTCCGGCGACGACGTCGACCGCGTAGTGCCAGCGAAGGAACAACGTCGCGAGCCATACTTGCGTGGCGATGAAGGCGAGGACGAGGGCCCGAGCGAGCGCCGCTCGGCTGCCGCGCCGCCTGCGGATCGCGTGCGCCGCCACGAAGCACGTGGCTGCCGTGTGGAGAGAAGGAAATACGTCGAGCTGGGCGCCCGCCGTCGACGTCAGGTTGAGCATCCATCGGTAGACGACCCCGCCGGGGAAGTCGTCGGTCACACCCAGTGATGGCCCTGGGCCGATGGCCGGGACGAGGACGTACGTCGCCTGGCCGACAGAGAAGACGGTGGTGACGCCAATCACCATTTCGAGAGCGTTGCGTTCGTCGAGCGAGACGATACCGAGCGGCATCGCATAGAAGCCCAAGACTGCGAAGTAGAGGAGGTAGAAGAACGAGAACCACTCCGTCCAGAATCGGCTCTCCGAAATCGGCATCAGGCTCCAGTCGAGGCTGAGCAGAGCCCGGTCGGCCGCCGCGAGCTCGGCGTCTGCGGACGTCTGGACGATCAAGGGCAGGGCCGGCCGCAGGAGCAGGTAGCTCGTCACCAGAGCGCCGACGAGCGTGAGCCGGTACGCGAGGTTCGCGAGCGTACCGCTCCGTGCCGTCCAGCGGACCACGCCGATGGCCAGCGTCGTGAGTCCGAGGAGGAGCATCGCGTATCGCGTGGCGCGGGCTTCGGGAGCGCGCACGACGAGCCAGCCGGCAAGGCTGGCGAGATAGGCGACGATGACGACGTCGTGCGCTGCGACCCGACGGAGGCCGTGCCAGGTTTCTGTCCGAGCTCGGGCATGCGTCATGCGCAGCAAGCTTGTCGCACGACGTGAATCACGGAGGCAACGGACCCGCGCCCGCCCGCGCTTGGTGCAGGGTGCGCGCTCCTGGTGCAGCGCAGCGTGACTCCAGCAGAAAAGCGCGGGATAAGGCGCGGCCGTCCTTTTGCAATGCCGCCGGCCAGGAGGTCGAGCAAACAATGGAGATTCCGCGCTGGGGCCGCGTCGTGGCGGAGCCCCACCAGCATTTGATTGTCCTGAGGAACGGTCGTGTCGTGCGCTCGGGTCAGGGCGCGAGCTGCTTCAAGTGGCCGTCGGACAGCGTCACGCTCATCCCGACGTCGATCGCCAAGCTCTCGTTCTGTGCCGATCAGGTCACCCGCGAGAAGGTCGGTGTCGAGGTGTCGGGCCTGGCCGTCTACCGCATCGTCGAGCCGCTGCTCGCCTACCGCATGATCGACACCGACATCGCGCGCCTCACCGACATCCTCCGCGACATGTTCGTCGGCGCCACTCGGCGGATCGTCGCCGGGCTCTCGCTCGAGGAGTGCATCACCCACCGCAAGGAGCGGGTCGCCGCCGCGCTCCTGGATGAGATCGCGCCCGTCCTGTCGGGCAGCGGCGCACCCGAGGACACGACGCGCCAGGGCTGGGGCATCGTGATCGATACGATCGAGATCCAGCACGTCCGCGTCCTCTCGGAAGAGGTCTTTCAGCGCCTTCAGGCTCCGTACCGCGAGTCGCTCGCGCTCGAGGCCCTGAAGGCCCGCGAGCAAGTCGCCGAGGAGCAGGCGCGGCTCACCCTGGCGCGGCGCCGCGCCGAAGAGCAGGCCCGCCGCGAGATCATGAACGAAGAGGAGTCACGCCTCGCCGCGGAGCGAGAGCGTCAGGTCGCTGCGGCTCGCCACGCGGCGGCGCTGGCGGCCGAGGCCCTCGACGCAGAGCTCGAACGAAATCGCCGGGCAGCCGAGGCAGAGCGCGAGCGCGCCCGCGCCGAGCTCGAGACGCGCCGCGAGACGGCAGAGATGGAAGCTGCCACGATGCGTCTGTCGCGCGAGTCGCGAGGTGAGCTGTCCGACAGGCAGCTCGAGGAGGTCGTCCTCGTCGAGACCTTGCCACGAATGGCCGAGGCATTTCGAGGATCATTCGAGACCATTCACCTCACGTCCGCCTCCGGACAAGGTGGCGATCTCCTCGCGTTCCTTTCGGCGGGGATCGAGCACGTGGCGCGCGCCACGCGCTCGGCTGCGGCTACGACCCGCGGAGCCCGCTGAGCTCGTCCGACGGATACGCCGCGCCGGTCGCCCCGAAGCTCTCGATGTCGAGCCCCGCGGCGCGGCCTAGCATCGTCAAGAGGCCGTTCTGCGCCTTCGTTCCGTCGCCGGCCTCGACATAGTGGCCGTTCTTGAAGTACCCGCGCATCGTGCCGCCGATCATGATGGGAAGGTCTTCTTTCGAATGAGAACGGCCAAAGCTGAAGGCGTTCATCGCGACGACGCCCATCCTGTCGAGCATCGTCCCGTCGCCGTCGGGGATCTCGAGGAGGCGCCGGATGGCTCGGCCAAAGAGGGCTTCGGCGTGCCAGCGATCGATCGCTTGTAGAACCGGCTCGAAGATGCCCGCCTGGTCGAGACCGCCGAACTCGCCGTGGTCCTGCGAGCCGACGTAGTGCGAGATGCCGTGGTGCATCGCGCCGGGGATCCACTCGGGGAGCCACGTGTACTGCGTGGGGTCGGCTTCGCCGCCCATGTGCAGCGTCGCGCTCCGCCGGTGTCCACACACCAGCGAGAGGATGGCGATGTCGAGCATGTGGCCCGCGTAGGCCTCGTGATCGAGGGCGCCGGGGGCGGGGACCTCCGTGAACGGGCTGTAGTCGGTGGTCGGCGGCTGGCAGGCCGACCCGCCCTGCTCCGGAGGCGCGATGTCCTGCTCGACGCCGCGCAGGCCCTCGAGGTAGGCATCGAGCTTCTTCTGGTCGGCGGCGCCGAGCTTGCGCTGGCGAAGCGAGCAGAGCTCGTCGTGCGCCGAGTCCAGGATGCTCTTGCCGCGCAGCCGCCACGCTTCGGGCGCCTGTGGACCATCCGAAGGAAGCAGTCCCACGATCTCGTCGAAGGCTTCGGCCGGCTTTCGATGAAACTCGGTCGGATAGCCGTCGAGATGAGATGCGATGTATTGTGCGCCGCTTCCATTCCCGGGCACCACGACGAGCGGCGGACGCTGGCCTTCGTCCCAGTGACGCGCAATCGCCACGTCGATCGAGTCGGTCCCGCCTGCATTGGATCCATTCGTGATGCACGGTTGCCCCGTGAGGAGGCCGGCGGATGCTTTGGCGTGCGCGCAGGTGTTGTCAGACTCCGGAATGGCGAGCCCGCGCACGAAGAGGAGATGCTGCTGGATGTCCGCGAGCGAAGCGAAGGAGTGCCCCGAGGGGAACGCCGACGCCGAGAGCGCGCCGAACGACTGTGCCGGCCACCAGCCGTCGCGCGCAGTCCCGACCGCCTGCGTCATGAAGAGGATCGAGACGTCGTTCGTTCCTCCCGCGCGAGCCTCGCGACCGAGCAGCGAGTCGAGCATCGGAAGCGCGAGCAAGCCGGCCGAGCCACCGAGGAACATCCTGCGCGAGAGCGTTCCGCGACGATTGCGACGCGTCAGGAGATGGATCATTGGCACGCCTCCATATCGGCTGGGGTCTCGCCTGGATCGACGGGACGGATCGTCGCTGCGATCTGCTCCTCGATCATCCAATCGAGCAGCGACATCGAACGAAAGGTTTCGAAGTCGGAAGCCGGCTTCGTCGGCTGACCGACGAGGTACTCGGAGAGCGTCCGGGTGAGGCAGTCGGCCATCATGTCGGACGCTGCGAGCTGGTTCGCCAAATCGACCGCGCCATTGAAGGAAATCGACAGGCCGGCGACTGCGTCGTCGCTGGTCGCGAGGCTGAAAGTTCCGCTCGTATCGATGGGCAATCCGTTTTCGCTCGTGCGCGCGCGACCATCTGGACCGAAGCCCTCGAACGCGTAGCCGATCGGGTTGATGATCGAATGGCACGAGGAGCAGGAGCCACCGCCCAGGGTGGCGCTGTCCCAGCGCTCGCGCGTGGTCTCGCCGACGAACGCGGTGTCGAAGCTGTCCTTTTCGGTCGGGTCGAGCGCCTTCATCTTGATGTCGGCGCAAAGCAGCTCGTTCAGGACCCGCGCGCCGCGCTTGACCGGGTGCGTGGCGCCCGGATAGTTGAGCGAGGCCAGCTGGCCGGACTGGGTGAAGAAGCCGGCGCGAGCAGCCGGATCGAGGTCGACGCGAACGAGGTCGTCGCTGTCGCTCTCCAGATCGTAGAGCGGCGCATTGAAGCGATTCACGAACGCCACCGGCGTCGTGAAGAGCTCCGCCATGCTCCCCTCCTCTTCAACGATGACATGGCGGGCGAAGAGAACGGCTTCGGCCCGCAGGGTCGCCAGGAGCTCCGGCGTGAGCTCGAGGTCGGGCTGAACGATGTCCTTGTACGCGTCGGTGTCCAAGAACTGCGCGATGAACGCGTCCAGCCAGCGTGTGCCGCGCGGATCGACGAACATCTGCTCGATGGTCGCGCGGAGCTCGTCGGGGCTGTCGAGCCCACCGGCCTCGGCACGCTCGACGAGCTCTCGGCTCGGTACCGAGAGCCAGATGCGGCGGGAGAGCAGGCGTGCGATCTCGGCCGGCTCTCGCGGGACGGCTTGAGGGTCGGACCCTTCGCTCAGCTCGGGCTGCAAGAGGAACGCGGGCTGCACGAGGAGCGCCTCGATCGCGACACGCGCCTGCGCGCGATACGCAGTGGTGTCCGGCTCGTGAGGTCCGGCTTCGGCGAGCGCGACGAGCTTGGTCACCTCGCTCTCGGTCAGGCGACGCCCGTAGAGGAGCATCCCTCGCTCTTCGATGAGCTGTCGGATGCAGACTTGGGTGTCGCTTACGTCGCACGGGGCGAGAGACTCGAGCTTCCCGGAGGTCACCACGGCCTCAGCGACAGCTCGGCTGTTCTCGAAGTAGCTCGACAGTACCGGGTAGTTGGGGAGGAGCTCGCCCGACGTGTCGAACCGGAACGGCTCCTCGGGCAGCTCGAGCGCGTCGATGACGCCGGCATCGACCTCGAAGACGTCGGCGATCGCGTTCCGATAGAAGGAGTGCGAAACCCGGTTGAAGCGGCCCTGTGCCGCAGGCGTGTTCTCCGGCGCGTCGCTCTCGTCGGTTTCGCCGGGACGGCCGCCGCCACCGATTTCGCCGACGCAGGCAGTGAGGGAGAGGCCGAGCAAAGCAACCAGCAGGTCCGGGCTTGCGAGGCGCATCGCAGGGTCCCATCGCAAGGTCGAGGCCAGGCCAATTGCACCGGAATCCCGGGTGCCTGCCGGTTCCCATAGTCGCTTCGGGCGCGAGTCGTTCGGATCGTGCACAACTCGTGCACGCGGGGCGGCTGCTAGGGCTCGCAGACCTCGTGGAGCTCGGCCACTGCCTTTGCCTGGTTGAAGACCCTCACGAGCCGACAGTCCCTTCGTGCCGGGGCCGCCGGTTTCGGGATTGGGCTCGCCGATGGGAGCGGCGGTGCCGACGCGATCGGAGCGGGCTTCGGTGCGACCTCCGCGGGCGGAGGCTCGGCAGGTGGCGCCTTCCGCTGTGGTGGTTGCATGCTCTGAAGGATGACGATCGCTGCAGCGGCGGCGGACGCTACGAGCCGCTGCTGCTGCTCGGGATCGATCTCGGCAGCGCGCTCACAAGGCTTTTGATGCTCTTGCGGTAGCGTCGGCGGCGCCTCTCGCGGTGCGCAGCCCGTTACCCCGATCGCAGCGAGCGCGATGACGAGCAACGCAGACCGGCATGGCAGAGGAGGAACCATCGTCATGGATTTCGGCGCCGAGGCAATCCTTCGGCCATGCAGAAAAGACTTCACTCCGAGCGGTCGCGCGTCGCGGGTCAGGCGATCCCGGTCCAACTTGGACGCATCGTGCGCGACTCGTGCATGCGCGCTCCGCCGCGCGATCCCTCTACGAATCTTTCATCACAACCAAACTCGTGTTTGGATGATGAAGCATGAAGCTCGGCGCGCTGGCGATGGTGACTGCTTCTGGAATCATGACAGCGCAGTTTGCATTTGCGCAGGGGGAGCCTCAGCCAGGCGAGGCGGCGCAGCCCGTGGACATCTCGGCTTGCAACGACCAGTACCAGGCGACGCAGATCGCTCGCCGGGACAAGCGCATCCGTGACGCGCGCGCCGCTGCCGGCCGGATACAGCGTTCGCGTGGTGCCATTGCGCTACGTCGCCGCGAGCGAGATGCGCACCATCATCGAGCCCTTCGCCGACTACGCCTTCAACAAGAGCCACGCCTACGGGTACGGCTTCATCGCCTACCAGACGGCGTGGCTGAAGGCCCACTACC
>JBGTSH010000259.1:0-15542 GCA_041940405.1 Polyangiaceae bacterium | reverse complement strand
GCGAGCTCCCTGCCGAGCTTCAACCGAAGCTGCTACGTGTCCTCGAGAAGCGCGAGGTCAAGCGTGTTGGATCGAACAAGTGGCAACGCGTCGACGTTCGCGTCATCGCCGCAACGAATCGCGACTTGCGCGCCGAGGTCAACGCGAAGCGGTTTCGCTCGGACTTGTTCTTTCGTCTGGCAGTCGTCGAAGTAGAGATGCCGCCGCTGCGCGAGCGCACCGATGACCTCCCGGTGCTGCTCGACCGCCTCGCCGCGAGCCTGACCGGTCTCCCCGAGGGTCGCGGCTGGCGCGACTACGTGTCCGAGGCCGATCTCGCTCGTCATGCCTGGCCGGGGAACGTCCGCGAGCTCCGCAACCACCTCGAGCGCTGCCTCGTGCTCGTAGAGCCCGCTCCGCTCCACACCGTCGAGGCGGCGAGCGCAGGGATGAAGCCCGACGTCAGCCGTCCGCTGAAGGTCGAACGGAAGCGCTTCCTCGACGCATTCGAGCGTGCCTACCTCGAAGCGGTGCTCGCGCGCGAAGGCGGAAACGTCACCAAGGCCGCGCGAGCGGCCGGCGTCGATCGAATGCACTTCTACAGGCTCTTGTGGCGCGCGGGCCTGAAGTAACCGCTCAGAGCCCGCACTTCGCGCCGTCGGTGCCCCCCATCTCGTAGGAGCCATCCTTGGTGCTGACCTTGAGCTCGTAGCAGGTCTGCTTGGGCTCGCCGATCGCGTACCAGTAGGCGCTGTCGCCCTCCTTCTTCGCCGGCTTGCCGATCTTCGATTCGAGATCCGCGAGCTTCTTGTCGACGGGATCGCTCATGCGCTCGAGGCCGAACGCCGCCTTGAGGGCGTCGTCCACCTGCTTCTGGGTCAGCGTGGTCGTCGCCTTCTTCTCGGCTTTGGCGTCGCCGCTCTTGGCGGCGGGCGCCTTGTCGTCACCCTTGCCCGCGGCAGCGCTGCCGGATCCGGCCCCGCCGCCCGCGTCACCGCAAGCGAGGAGGCTGGAGACGAGGACGGAGAGCACGGTCACGTGGCTGCGTACATTCATGACGGTTTCGTAACCGTCTTGGTCGTCGGTCGACCATGGTCAATTCCGGGGGCCCAGTTGATCCCCAGGAATTGACCATCGCATCCGCAGCTCCGAGCCGCACAGTCTTCGGCCATGCGAAAGCGACTCGATTCGATCGTCACCCTCGCCGTACTCGCCGCGTTCCCCACGCTGGCTGCCTGCAACAAGGTGGACGCATCCGCGTCCGACGCGTCCGCGTCCGACGCGTCCGCGAAGCCTGCCTCCAGCACCGCCCCGCAGAGCAGCGCGCCGAAGAAGGACAAGGCGACTTGCGCCGACTGGGGCGGCGAGGGCTCGCTCGACAAGGAGTGCGTCCTGAAGGGCAAGAGCCCGTTCAAGGCGAAGTGGACCGGCGGCTACATGGACAGCTTTGGCCGCCAGATTCCCGAGTTCGAGGTCGAGAGCAACTTCGAGATCGAGGTCAGCTGGGGCTACGTGGCGATCTACTACTACGACAAAGATGGCAAGCAGCTCGAAATCACGTTCGAGGACGGTCGCAAGGTGATGCACAGCTACGAAAACGGCAGCGGCATCTTGAAGATCAAGCCCGGCGAAAAGAAGAAGCTCGGCTTCGGCCCGACCAAGGCCGAGACCCCAGCGGGCACCGACACGATCGAAATCGAGATCACTGGGTGGGGCGCCGAGCAGCCTGCGAAGAAGTTCTTTGCCGTGGACGTCGAGGACTACAAGGTTCGGCCCAAGGGCGGATGGAAGTGATCCTCCCATCTAGTCCTGGCCTATCGTTCTCGTGTGCGGAGTCGAAAGTCGGTCGTCTTTCTCTGGCCGCTCCTAGCCGCGGCTTGCGGAGCGCCGCCGTCACCCACGCCGCCGGTGGATGGGCCGCCCTCGTCGAGCGCAGCGAACGATCTCGATCCGGCGAGCCCACCATCACCCCGTGCGTCGGGGTCCGCGCCGAGCCCGTTCGCCACCGAGCCGCCCGTCGAGCTCTCGCCCGAGGACATCCAGAAAGAGCTCTCGCACATTGCGACCTGCGTGACGACTGCGGTCGACGAGCTGGGCTGGCTGGCGCACCAGGCGCACGTGGGGCAGTTCATGAAGACGGCGACCCAGCTCGGAGCGCTGCCGTCCGAGTGCGCCGATCTCGTGGACGAGAGCCGCGCGCGCTTTGCGATTGGCGACCAAGACGTGGTGTGGCTCGGCGATTGGGACTCGCTGAAGTCGAAGGGCACGTCCGCCGACATCGACCTTCGGTTTTACCGCGCCGACGATGAAGCCTCCGGCATTCGCACCAAGGTGACGCTGTCGCACCGGTGGCATTGCTTCGGTTGGGTGCACCTCGATGCGTTCGGAGAGGAGTGTTACGAGACCCAAGCCGCCTGCTCCGCCGCGAGGACGAGGCATCGCAACGCGACGCCGTGCAGCCGGCTCTTGGGTGCGGCGTGGTGCGTGAAGGGAAAGAACGACTGCTTCGAGCGGCCGTGGTCGTGTCCGGGCACGTGCGAAAAGCGCCCCTAGGACAAGAAGGCCCCGACCCGAAATGCAGAACCCCCCTCACCGAAGGTGAGGGGGGCAGGGGGGTGAAATCACGGGGACGCACGCCACCGAGCGGCGTGACGTCTCAGTGCCGGCTCATTTTTTCTTGGTGATGATGAACTGAACGCGGCGGTTCTTGGTGCGGTTCGCCTCGGTCACGTTCGGCGCAACCGGACGATCCTGACCGTAGCCCTTGGCGGTGAGGCGGCCGGGGGCGACGCCCGCTTTGACGAGCCAATCGCGAACCGACGCCGCGCGCGCGTCGCTGAGCTTCTGGTTGTGATCGCGGCCGCCGGTGTTGTCCGTGTGGCCCTGGATCTCGACCTGCTCGATGTTCGGGTTCTTCTGCATGACCTCGGCGATCTCTTCGAGCAGCGCGCTCGACTGGCCGAGGATCTTGGCGGAGTCGGTCTCGAAGAGGATCTTCTCGCCGAGCTTGATCTCGTTGCCCTGGATCTTCACGAGGGAAGTCTTCGGGCGCTTGTTCATCGTGACCGTGGTGCGCGAATCCTCGCTCGCACGGATCTCTGCGCTCGAGACGTTGTTCATGAAGCCCGCCGCCTCGGCCTTGATCGAGACGTCGCCGGGCTGCACGCCCTCGAGGCGGAAGTTGCCCGAGCCGTCGGCGGTCACCTTCTGTGCGTTGCCGGTCGAGTCGGTGACCGTGAGGACGGCGCCCGCGACCGGCGCGCCGCCTGCATCCTTCACCGCGCCGACGAGGTTGCCGGTGCGCGGCAGCGCCTCGAGCGGGCAGTCGATGTCGACGAACTGGTCGGCCGGCTTCTGCGGCGGGGGAGTGAACTGTCCGGCGCCACCGGCGCCCGGACCCATCCCCGCTCCCGGACCAAACTGACCCGGCGCCGCCGGACCGCCCGGACCCATGCCGGGGCCCATCCCCGGACCCATGCCCGGTTGCTGAGCCGGTTGCGCAGCGACGGTCGCGGTGCAGGTGCCGGGCTTGAAGCCGGGCGCGCTGATCTCGAAGGTGTAGGTACCCGGATCGACGTTGCGGGTGAGGAAGCGCCCGTCGCCGCCCGTCGCGACCGGGGGCTGCGTGCCGCCCTGGAACATGACGATGGCGCCAGCAACGCCCTCTTGCTTGCCGTTCTCGTGCACGAAGCCGCGCACGAAGTTTTGGGCTGCAGGCATTACGACCGGTGCCGCCGGGGGCGGCGCGGCGGCCTTCTCGACCGGACGCTGCTTCACGTCGACCGCGAAGCCGAGGCCGAGATAGAGCGTCCAGGGCGCCTGGGGGGCGAGCTCTTCGACGAAGACCGAGGTTCCGGTGGTTCCCACCTCGAAGCCGACGAGCGCGGAGAGGCCGCGGAAGCCCTCGGTCCCCTTGATCGACTGGAACGGGCTGACGCGCGCGCCGAGCCCGACCCGAGACGGGATGGCGTCGAACCCGACCGTCCCCGAGTTCGGATCGGACAGATCCGTCAGGCCGAGGCAGACGTCACCGCGTGAAACGCGGTTCGTGAAGCACTGGTAGTCCTGGCGGTTGACCGGCACCTCGACGCTGTACTCGACGAAGGGCTGGACGAACGGGAACGGAACCTCGACGCCGAAGCCGAGCGGGAAGGTGTCGACCTTGTTGATGCCGAGACCGAAGCGCTCGATGCGGCTGATCGGCTGGAAGTCGCGCGGCGGATTGAACGTCGCACCGCGATCCTGCTCGACGTCTTCGACCGCGACGCCGGAGTTGTCGACCTTGTAGCCGAGGTTCAGGTTCATCCGGAGCGGGATGCCTTTGCCGTCGGGCTTGCGGAGATCGAGCGAGGTGTTGATGTGGAACACGGCGCTCGTCGCGCCGCCGGAGACGCCGACGTCGCCGGTGCCGTTAAGGAGCAGGAGCTGGGCGTCAGCGCCGATCTGAACCGGACCGAGAAGGCGGGGCGGGGTGAAGCCCTTGAGACCGATGGTGGTGTCGCCGAGCACCTGGAGGAGCTGCGGGCTGCCCTCGCTGTTCGAGTTCGCATAGGTGCGAAGGTTCACGAACGCTTCGAGGAAGCTGATCGGCGTCGCGCTCAGCGAGAAGAAGCCGCCGACGTGCGACGCTTCGTCCTCACGGTTGGCGCCCGAGCAGGTGATCGGAACGCCCGCCTCGGTCGAGTCGGCCGGATCGCAGAGGAAGCCGCTCGTCGTGAAGTAGTCGAAGATGAACCCGACGCGGAAGGTCCCACCGACGGCTGAGCCCGCGTACATCGTGCGGAGGAGGCCGGTGCCGCCCGAGAGCGAGTTCTGGTTGATGAGCGAGATATCCCGCTCTTTCCACTCGTCGGCCTTCTCGGCCGGCTTGCCCGACGGCGGCTGCGGCCCGGAGAAGTTCACGCTGCCTTGCTGGCCGATTCCGAAGCTGCCCTCGGCCCCGAACTGGCCGGGCGCGGCGCCGCCCGGAGGAGGCTGGCCCGGCGCGCCTGGCGAACCCTGCCCGGGATCAGGACCGAACTGTCCTGGTGCGGTCCCGGGCTGTCCGGCGGGAGGCTGTCCGGGCGGAGGCTGTCCCGGCGGGGGTTGAGCAGGCCCCGGCTGTCCGAACGGAGGCTGCGGCTCGGGCTGCTGCGCGAGGGCAGCGCTCGAGGTCGCGACAATCATGCATCCGAACAGAGAAGGAAGAAGGGCAGATGCGCGCGTTGCTCTCATCCGTGGGCTCCGGAGATGGGGTACTGCCGTGTGCCAGGACTTCTACCACCATTCATCGCCGTGAGGCGATGAATCATGAGCAAAATTCCCCAGCGTCATAGATGAATTGATGCCGGAAAACAGAACTTGATCCTGTTTGAGGGTCGGCCTCGCGGCGGCGGCCGGGCCGCGCTAACACCCGCGTCGTGCGCTCCCGGGGCCGCATTCTGATCGTCGACGACGAGGCCAATGCCCGAGCGGCGCTGTCCGAAATCCTCCACGAAGAGGGCTACGCCACCGAGGTCGCCGCGGACGGGTTCAAGGCCCTCGGCAAGCTCGAAGACTTCGCGCCCGACGTCGTGCTGACGGATCTGAAAATGCCGGGCCTCGACGGCATCGGCCTCATGCAGAAGGCCCGCGAGATGGCGCCGCACGCGACGTTTGTCGTCATGACGGCCTTTGGGACCATCCCCAACGCCGTCGAAGCCGTCCAGAAGGGCGCCTACCAGTACCTGACAAAACCGCTCGACTTCCCCCAGCTGGCGCTCGTCGTCGAGCGCGCGGTGGAGCGATCGCGGCTCATTTTGGAGAACGCGAAGCTCAAGGAGAAGCTCCGCGACAAGAACCCCTTCGGACAAATTGTCGCGGGCCATCCGACGATGCTCGAGGCCCTCGAGCTCGCCGGTCAGGTCGCCTCGAGCAAGGCGACCGTCCTGGTCGTCGGGGAGACGGGCACCGGCAAGGAGCTGGTCGCCGAGCTCATCCACCGCGAGAGCCCCCGGAAGAGCAAGCCGTTGGTGCGTCTGAATTGTGCTGCGCTCAGCGAGTCGCTCCTCGAGTCGGAGCTCTTCGGGCACGAGCGCGGGGCCTTCACCGGCGCTGTCGGGCGTCGCGAGGGTCGGTTCGAGCAAGCCGACGGTGGAACGCTGTTTCTCGACGAGGTGAGCGAGATCCCGATGGCGACCCAGGTCAAGCTCCTGCGCGTCCTGCAGGAACGCTCCTTCGAGCGGGTCGGCGGCAACGACACGATCCACGTCGACGTTCGCATCATCTCGGCGTCGAACCGTGACCTCGAGCAACGCGTCAAAGACGGTCACTTCCGCGAGGACCTCTACTACCGCCTCAACGTCGTCACGATCTCGATCCCGCCGCTCCGCGAGCGCGCCAGCGACATCGCTCCGCTCGCGACGTTCTTCCTCGGTCGCTACGCCGAAGAGAACGGCAAGCGCATCGAGGGCATGAGCGACGAGGTGGTCGCCGCGCTCGGCGCGCACACGTGGCCCGGCAACGTCCGAGAGCTCGAGAACGTCATCGAGCGCGCCGTCGTGCTCTGCGACTCGGGACGCCTCGAGCTCAAGCACCTCCCCAGGACGCTCGTGCAGCGCGGGCCCGAAGCCGAAGAAGCGCCGCGTGTTCCCGGTGCGACGATCCAAGAGCTCGAGCGCTGGGCGATCCTGAAGACGCTCGAAGCCTGTCGCGGCTCGACGTCGAGAGCGGCGGCGATCCTCGGCGTGAGCCCGCGCAAGATCCAATACAAGCTCCGCGACTATGCCGGCGAGCCGCCGGCCTCTTCGTCGGGGCTGAGGGACGACGAGACGTGACCGCGCCGCCCCGCCACCCTCTCGGGATTGGGGGGCCCGGCCGGGATGGGGGTGGCGTCGTCTATGCGGTCCTCGCGTACGGAAGCTGGGGGCTCGTCCCGCTCTTCTGGAAACTGCTCGAAGGCGTGGGTCCGCTCGAGATCCTCGCGCATCGGATCGCGTGGTCGCTCCTCCTCGTGACGTTGTTGCTCGCGCTCACCGGAGGATCGCGGAGCGCCCTGGGCGCCCTCAAGACGCGACGAACGCTCCTCTTCTTTCTCGCGTCGTCGGCGCTCATCGCCGTCAATTGGGGGCTCTTCATCCTGGCGGTGATGACCTACCGCCTCGCCGACGCGAGCCTCGGCTATTTCATCAACCCGCTCGCCAACGTCGTGCTCGGCGTCCTCGTGCTGGGCGAGAAGCTCGCACGCCTGCAGAAGATCGCCGTCGGGCTCGCCGCGTTCGCCGTCGTGTTCCTCCTGATGGCAGGCGGCACGTTTCCGTGGCTCGCGTTCGCGCTCGCCGGCACCTTCGCCATCTACGGCCTCCTCCGAAAGCTGGCTCCGCTCGAGAGCATCGCCGGCCTCTTCGTGGAGACGCTCGTGCTCACGCCCGTCGCGCTCGCTGCGATCGTGTGGTTCGAGTCGCACGGCGGCCCGTTCTCGCGCGGCGACCACCGGCTCGCGCTGCTGCTTGCGACGTGCGGGCCGATCACGGCGCTACCGCTCGTCTGGTTCGCGGCGGCGGCGCGCAAGCTGCCTCTCTCGACGCTGGGCCTCTTCCAGTACCTCGCGCCGTCCCTCCAGCTCCTCACCGCGGTCTTCGTGTTTCGCGAGGACGTGCCGGTCGAGCGCTTCTTCGCCTTCGGGCTCGTCTGGGTGGCGCTCGCAATCCACACCGTTCACCTGCTCCGCGGTGCTAAAGTTGCGCGAGCGTGAGCGAGCCCGAGAAGCTGATCGACGTCCGCAAGCTGTCGAAGAAGTTCTCCATCGGCCTCTTTCGCAAGAAGGTCGTCGAGGCGGTGAAGGGCGTGAGCTTCGACGTGCGGCGGGGCGAGATCTTCGGGTTCTTGGGACCGAATGGCGCCGGCAAGACGACCTGC
Source organism: Polyangiaceae bacterium (assembly GCA_041940405.1). Lineage (GTDB taxonomy): Bacteria > Myxococcota_A > Polyangia > Polyangiales > Polyangiaceae > Xiheicaenibacterium. The sequence continues at coordinate 7,688 of JBGTSH010000259.1, read as the reverse complement.
ATCAAGATGCTCACCGGGCTCATCCAGCCGACCGACGGTGAGGCGTACCTCTTCGGGAAGAAGGTTCCTTCGGTCGAGTCGCGACGGAACATCGGCTTTCTCCCGGAGAACCCGTACGTCTTTCCGTACCTGACCCCGCGCGAGTTCGTCACGATGTGCGGTCGCCTCTCGGGGCTCCGGGGCTCCAAGCTCGACAAGCGAACGATCGAGGTGCTCACCACCGTCGGCATCGCGTACGCAGCCGACCGTCAAGTCCGCCGCCTCTCGAAGGGCATGCTCCAGCGGACGGGCCTCGCCGCAGCGCTCGTGAGCGATCCCGAGATGCTGATCCTCGACGAGCCGATGAGCGGCCTCGATCCGGTCGGACGCAAAGAGGTCCGCGACGTCATCTTCAAGGAGCGCGATCTCGGCCGGACGATCTTCTTTTCGACGCACATCCTCAGCGACGTCGAGGCGATGTGCGATCGCGTCACGATCCTGCGTCTGGGTGAGGCGGTGGTGAGCGGCGAGATCCGGTCGCTTCTGCGCGGGGACGTGATCCACACCGAGATCACCCTCGCGTCGGTGTCCGACGCCGCCAAGGCGGCGCTCGAAGGCGCGGGATTCTCGCTCAAAGAGCGCCCGGGCGTGTTCGTGGTCGATGTCGAGGGTGAGGCAAAGGTGGGTGAGGCGCTCGCGATCGCGCTCCGCGAGGGCGCGCACGTCGTCGAGGTTTCGCCGAAGAAAGAGACGCTCGAAGACCTCTTCATGCGGCGGGCGTTGTAGCCTCCGTCGCCTATGGATCTCGGTCTCGCCGGGAAGGTCGCCCTCGTGACGGGCGGCAGTCGCGGCATCGGCAAAGCCATCGCCCTCGCGCTCGTCGCCGAAGGTGCAAAAGTCCTCATCGTCGCCCGCGGCGAAGAACAGCTCGACGAAGCGACGCGCGAGATCGAGCAGGCCGGCGGCGTCGTGGCCGCAGCGGCGCTCGACGTCGCTACCGAAGCTGGCGCCAAGGCGGCCGTCGCCGACACGATCGCCGAGCTCGGCGGGCTCGACATCCTGATCAACAACGCCGGCGGCAGTCTCGGAGCCGGCAAGTTCGGCGACTCCGACGCCGAAGCGTGGCGGCGCGTCGTCGATCTCAACCTCATGAGCGCCGTCTGGTGCAGCCAGGCGGCCCTCGGCGCGTTCGAAGCGCGCGGAGGCGGCGTCATCGTCAACGTCTCCTCGATCTGCGGCCTGGAGTATTGCTCGAGCGCTCCCTACCAGGCGGCCAAGGGCGCGATCGCTGCGCTCACCAAAGAGATGGGCATCGACCTCGCGAAGAAGAAGGTGCGCGTCGTCGCCGTCGCGCCCGGCTCGATCATGTTTCCGGGCGGCTCCTGGGACAAGCGCCGCGAGACGATGCCCGATCGCATCGAGAAGATGATCCGAGAGGACCTCCCGTGGGGCCGCTTCGGCACCCCCGAAGAGATCGCGAACGTCGTCGTGTTCGCTTCCTCGCCGCGAGCGAGCTGGATCACCGGCTCGTCTATCGTCGTCGACGGCGGCCAGATGCGCGGGATGTGATCAGAACATCCGACCCAAGTACTTGTCCTTGATCCCCCACGAGACGACGATTTGGGGGCCGACGATTCGGAACGCGAGATCCCGCTTCGGCTCGCCGTCGACCGTCGCATTGAACAAGAACGGGACTCGTAGCTCCACGAGCGCGTCGCCGGCGAGCAGGCTCACGGGAACGACGACCGGTCCGAAGAATCCTTCTGTCGGAAGGTCTTCATCGTCGACGACGTCTTCATGGCTGATCGACGAGAAGCCCGCCGCGAAACCCAGACCGAACCCGAAGACGCTGCGCGGGTGGTAGCGAAGCTCGACGACGGTTCCCGCGATCGTCGTGAAGTGGTCATCGCCGTAGCCGGCCGTCGAAAACAGATCGCCGTCGAACCAGAGGTCCTTTGTCGTTTGGACGGCAATGCCGACCCGCGTGCCGCCGCCGCCGAGGACGCGGGAGTGCTCCGCTTCGTCGTCTCTCTCGATCGCGACCATCGGTACCAGACCGACGTGGAGTGACCACCGCTCTTCTCTACTTCCGCCAGGAGAGATCGAAAGACACGGCTCGGGCGGTGGGATCGACAGGCACGGCACGGGCGGTGGAGGCGGCGGAGGCGGCGGCGGGGTCTCGAGCTCCCGAACGCGCCGCTCGATCTCGGGGTTGGGCCCTCCGCACTCGAGCTCCCGTTTGCCGGTCTTGATCGCCTCGTTGACTCGATCGGTGCGGAAGAACGCCTCCATCAAGAGGGCGGCAAGACCCGGGCGCGGAGCGAGCGCATATGCGCGCGACAGCTTCACGACGACGGCCTGCGGATCGGCGCCCGGTTGCCCTGCTTCTTCGACCAAGCGCCTCGCTTCGGCCAGAGCTTCGGGCGACGGCTCCCCGCGCGGAGGACACGGTTCCGGAATCGCGACGACCTCATCGGCCATGGCGCGCGTCGGGACGCCCGCCGAAGCAAGCGCCGACGCTACGAGGATCGCGCGCCTCGCGAGGATCGCCCTTCGGTCCTCTGCTTCGTCGCTCATCGGTCGGTTCTCTTCCAGGTACGCAGCGCGCCGAGCGGTGCCAAGATCCCCACCGCGGCAGCGACGGTGAACAAGCCGCCCAATCCTACCTGACCCGCGATGAGCCCGCTGCCTACCAAACCGAGACCGGTCACGAAGACGAGCAAGCACGCCTGCACCGTGTAATCGGTCGCGCGCGACTCGTCGCGGCAGAGGTCCATCATGCGAGTGAAGAGCACAGCGGTCGCCGCGCCGCCAAAGAGGTGCTCGACGATCGACGCGACGGTGAAGGCGCGAAACGGCAGCGGCCCGAAATCGGCGAGCGCGAGCACCGCGTACATCGCGATCGCCGCCGTCTGGAGCGCAGCGAAGGTGATGAGCGCCGAGCGCGTTCCGATGTTCCGCGCCAGAGCGGCACCGATTGCGGCGCCGGCGACCGCGGCGAAGCCGCCGTAGAGCCCGCGCGTGATGCCGATGTCGCCCAACGTCAGACCTTGCTTCACGAACCAGCGCGTCACCATGCCCGCGGCGAGCGCGTCGCCGAGCTTGAAGGTCACGAGCAGGACCACGATCGCCTTTGCATCCGGGCGCGCAAAGAAGCTCGTGAGCATCGACCACGCCGGCGTGAGCGCGGCGCGCGCCGGGCTGGCCGGCCTGGGGCGCTCCTGCAAGAAGAAGAGCGGGACGCTCGAGGCGCCGACGAGCGCCGCCATCACGAGAAAGCTCGGCTGAAACCCCAGATCGTCGGCAAGCCACAGCATCCCGCCGCCGCCCGCGATCATGCCCAGTCGGTACGCACCGGTCTGGATGGCACCGCCTCTCGGTCGCTCCGAAGGCTCGAGCAGATCGAGCGTGAGCCCGTCGGCGGCGATGTCTTGGGTCGCGCTGAGAAAGCTCACGATCACGAACCCGACGATGAGCGGCGCGAGCTTCGAGGGCGAGACGTCGAGCGAGCCCAGGATGACGAGCGCGACGACGGTCAGCGCTTGGAGAGGAAAGATGACCGTTCTGCGCGGACCGAGGCGCGTGCCTTTTACCCTGTCGACGAACGGCGCCCAGAGGAGCTTGAGCCCCCAGGGCACCGCCAGGAGCGACGAGAGCCCGACGATCTCCGGCGGGTGGTCCTTGTTGAGGAGCGTCGGGACGGCGTGCGAGAAGAAGCCGAACGGCAGGCCTTGCGCGAAGTAGAGGAGCGCGAGCGCGGCGAGCCGGAGCACCGGGCGCATGGTAGCTTCCCGCGGCCGCCGATGGACAAGCTGGACCATCTCCTCGAGAAGCTCGTGGCGCGCGGCCATCGCGGCATGCGCCTCGGCCTCGACCGAACGATCGCTGCGTGCCGCGCGCTCGGCGATCCCCAGCGCGACCTTCGATGTGTGCACGTCGCGGGCACGAACGGCAAGGGCAGCGTGTGTGCGATGGTCGAGCGCATTGCGCGCGCATCCGGCAAGCGAACGGGTCTCTACACGTCACCCCACCTGATCCGCTTCAACGAGCGCATCCGCCTCGATGGCATGCCCGCCGGCGACGAAGCGTTCGGCGCGGCGCTCGAGCGCGTGCTCCGAGACGCGCCCGAGGAGCTCACGTTCTTCGAGACGCTCACGCTCGCCGCGTTCGTCGTATTCCGCGACGCCGCCGTCGACGTCGCCGTCCTCGAGGTCGGCCTTGGCGGCCGCCTCGACGCGACGAACGTCATCGAGGATCCGCTGGCGACGGCGGTCGTCAGCATCACCCGAGGCCAGAACGGCAAGTGGCTCGAGCACGCGGACTTTCTCGGCGACGACGTCGCCACCATCGCGCGCGAGAAGGCGGGCATCTTCAAGCGAGGCGTCCCCGCGGTGCTCGGCCCGTTGCCCGATGCAGCGCGCGCAGCGGTCCTCGACGTCGCCGGCTCGGTCGGGGCCGCTCCGATCTGGGAGGTCGCGGTCGATCCAGCCGCCCGTGCGGTCGCGATGCCTGACGGCACGAGGCTCGTGCTTTCGCCCGTGCTGGCCGGTCCGCATCAGCTGGAGAACGCCGCGGTCGCCGCGCTGCTCGCGTTCGCCGCTGGCTCGGCCGTTGCCTCGGACCCGGCGATCATCGCTCGAGGCATCGCGGAGACGGTCTGGCCGGGCCGGCTCGAGAGGTTCGACGTCGACGGCCGCGAGGTGTGGCTCGACTGCGCACACAACGTCGAGGGCGCCGAGGCCCTCGCGTCCGCGCTCGACGGCGTATTGCAGAATCGAAATGCGACCCTCCTCTTCGGGGCGCTCGCCGACAAGGCGTGGGAGCCGATGATAAGGGTCCTCGGGCCGCGTTTCGCGCGACGGGTTTACACGAGCCCGCCCGGTCGGCTCGCGACACCGCCGGTTCGACTCGCTGAAATCCTAGCGGGTGAAACGATCGACGCTCCGGTCGATGCGCTGCGTCGAAGCATCGATGTCACGCCGCGTGGTGAGGTGCTGGTCGTCGCCGGATCCATGTACCTGGTGGGGCAGGTTCGGTCGGTCCTCTGCGGGACGGATTCCGATCCTGCAATGGGCCTCTAAGCGACGGGATTCGCCGCCTCTTGTGTGCTACGAGCGGGCATCCATGCGTACCGCGCTTCTTCCCGTTCTGGCTCTCTCCTTCTTGGTCGCGTGCGCAAGCTCCGAAGACGATGAGGGGACGGGAGGCCAAGGCGGCGGCAGGACCGTCACCAGCGGATCGACGAGCACGACGACGACCGGGTCGCCCACGACGACGACCTCGGGCATGATGACGACATCGTCATCGACGGCGTCGACGTCGTCGTCCGGCGGCGGCGGGATGGGCGGCGAAGGCGGCATGAACGAGGGTGGCGGCCCGCCCGCCGAATACATCCTCGAGACCGAGCCCAACGACACCTTCGGCCAAGCCAACGATCTTCCCGACGGCGCGCCGGGCTTCGCGGCGGAGCTGCCGGACGGCGACATCGACGTCTTCGCCGTCGACGCCGCCCTCGGGGCGACGATGAGCGTCGTGGTGAGCGACGGCTACGGCAGCTGCCCCGCCGACGCGAACGTCCTCGTGCAGATCTACGATCCGTCCGACCTGGTGATCGCTTCCGCGGGGGCCAGCCTCTGCCCGTCGCTCACGCCTGCGAACGATCCGGATCTCCTCAGCCTGGTGCAGGCAGGGACGTACTTCGTCTACGTGACCGCGCCGGCCGAGGTCGACGAGTACATCATCGACATCACCGTCAACGACCCCATCTGCGGCGACAACGTCACCCAGCTCGGCGAAGAGTGCGACGACGGGAACATGACGCCAGCCGACGGCTGCGAGAACGACTGCACCGTCACGCCGGTGTGCGGCGACAACTCGATCCAGACCGGTGAAGAGTGCGACGACGGCAACACCAACGATGGCGACGGCTGCGACTCGCTCTGCCAGTTCGAGGGCAGCCTCTGCCCCGAGACGGAAGCCAACAACTCGATCGCCACGGCGAACGCCGGCCCAGGTTGCACCGCATGGATGGGGCAGATCGGCATGGTCGGCGACCACGACTACTTCGCCGTCGAGGTCACGGTCGCAGGCTCACGCATCGATGCCGAGGTCGTCGACGTCAGCGGTACCGGCTGCCCCTCCGGCTTCGACTCGACGCTCCGGGTGTTCAACCCCGCGATGGCCGAGATCGCGTACGACGATGACGGCGCCGCAGCAGGGCTTTGCTCACTCATCGACCCGTCGACCGACACCGGGGCGAGCAACCTCCCCGCCGGCACGTACTATCTCGCGGTCCGTGAGCTTGGTGACGATGCAACGTCGGCGCCTTACCGGCTCAATGTGAACGTCGTCGAGCCTGGCTGCGGGGACGGCAACATCCAAGCGCCCGAAGAGTGCGATGACGGAAACCTCGCGGCAGGCGACGGGTGCTCCCCCACGTGCACGTTCGAAGCCGGCGTGTGTGGCGAGAGCGAGCCGAACAACGACCTCGCATCGGCCGATGTCCTCAACACGTGCATGGACGCCTTCACGCAGATCACCACCATCGGTGATCACGATTGGTTCCAGATCACGATCCCCACGACGGGAACCGATCTCCATGTCCACATCGAGGGCCCGGCTTCGGCGAGCTGCCCGAGCGGCGCCGACCCGCACATCTACCTCTACGACGGAACGGGCACGCTCCTGGGCGAGAACGACGATACGCCAAGCCCGTTCAGCCTCTGCTCGACGATCGATCCGGCGACCAATGCGTTCGCGCAGAACCTCGCCGCGGGGACCTACTACCTGGAGGTGCGCGAGCACAACGACGACGAGGCCGATCCGCCGATCCGCGTGAAGATCCAGTTCTTGCCCTGAGAGGGCAGGGGGGAAGCCATGCCGTCGTTCGACATCGTCTCCAAGCTCCAATGGCACGAGGTCGATAACGCGGTCGATCAGGCGAAGAAAGAAATCGGCACCCGCTTCGACTTCCGCGGGACGGGTGCCGAGATCGAGCACACCAAAGAGCTCATCGTCCTCAAGGCGAGCTCGGACGACCGCGTGAAGGCGATGCTGGACGTGCTCAAAGAGAAGCTCGTCAAGCGCAAGGTCAGCCTGAAGCACCTCGACGCAGGCAAGATCGAGCCCACCGGCAAGGGTGGGTCAAAAATGAACATCAAGCTGGTCGAGGGCATCGACACCGACCACGCCCGGCAGCTCGTCAAATGGATCAAGGACGAGAAGCTGAAGGTGCAGGCGTCGATCGCCGAGCAGCAAGTTCGCGTCAGTGGGAAAAAACGCGACGATCTTCAGGCGTGCATCGCGGCGCTCAAAGCACGTGAGTTCGATCTCGAGCTACAGTACGTAAACTTCCGAGAGTAGTCCCTCATGGCAGAGCGCAAGATCTTCGGCACCGACGGCGTACGCGGGCTCGCGAACGCCCACCCCATGACGCCCGAGTTCGCGCTGCGCCTCGGCCGCGCGATCGCGTTCGAGGCGGGCAAGGGCAAGAACCGCCCGGTTCGCGTCCTCATCGGCAAAGACACGCGTCTCTCGGGCTACATGCTCGAGACAGCGCTGGCCTCGGGCATCTGCGCGATGGGCGGCCACGTGATGCTGACCGGCCCGATCCCCACGCCGGCGATCGCGCAGCTCACGCAGAGCATGCGCGCCGACGCCGGCGTCGTCATCAGCGCGAGCCACAACCCGTTCGAGGACAACGGCATCAA
>JBGTSH010000258.1:0-15570 GCA_041940405.1 Polyangiaceae bacterium | reverse complement strand
GCCTCGGATCTCGTGGCAGCCCACGGCGCGCTTCTGCCATTGGCCGCGGTGCACTTCACCCGTTCGGTCGCCGAGCTGGCGAGCGAGCATGATGATCTCGGCGATCATCAGCTCGGCCACGCTGCGGGTGTTCGAGAGGGGCGCGTTGAAGACCGGCACGCCCGACAGGTTCGCGGCCTTGACGTCGATCTGGTTGGTCCCGATGCAGAAGGCGCCGATGGCGATCAGCCGGGGGGAGCCGTCGATGATTTCGCGCGTGAGCTGCGTCTTGCTCCGGATGCCGACCAAGTCGTACCCCCGCACGAGCTCGGCGAGCTCGGCCTTCGGAGGCGACTTGTCGAGCAAGGTCACGCCGATCCCCTCGGCAGCGAGGATCTCCCGTGCGCTGGGATGGATGCCCTCGAGGAGGAGGGCCCGCAGGTTGCCTGAGGATTGAGGGCTCATCGGATGCGGCGGCTTAGCAAACCGGCCGCTACGAGCAAAGCGGAAGCGGCGCCTGGGCGCAGCGCGTGCATGCCTCACCGTGCAAATGGCCGGACGCATCCGAATCGGAACCAGCGGTTGGGTCTACCGCTCGTGGCGCGCACATTTGTACGCAGGCGTCCCGATGAAGCGCTGGCTCGAGCACGCTTCCTCGACGTTTGCCACGTTGGAGATCAACGGCTCGTTCTACGTCCAGATCCGCCCCGAGACGTACCGGCGCTGGCGGAGCGAGACGCCCGATGACTTCGTCTTTTCTCTGAAGGCTCACCGCTACGTGACGCACTACAAGCGCCTCCGGGAGGTCGAGGGCTCGGTCGAGCGCCTGCGCGACCAGGCGAGCGCGCTCGGTGACAAGCTCGCGTGCGTGCTGTGGCAATTGCCTGCGCAGATGTGAGCGGACGAACGGCGGCTCGAAGACTTCCTCGGCGTGCTGGGCGCTCGCTGGCCTGCGGTGCGGCACGCGCTCGAGCCGCGTCATGCGTCGTGGTTCACGCCGCGGGTCGCGCGGAACCTCGCCGAAGCCGAGGTCGCCGTCGCCCAAAGCGACGCTCCGGACTTTCCGCTCTGGGACGCGGTCACGGCCGACTTCGTGTACGTCCGGCTCCACGGGCACACCCGGAAGTACGCGTCGAGCTACAGCGCAGCGAGCCTGCGACGGTGGGCGAACGCCGCCAGGCGGTGGGCGCGGAGCGGCCGGGACGTCTACGTCTATTTCGACAACGACGCCGAAGGCGCGGCCGTCGAGAACGCGCTCGCCCTCGCAGATTTGGTGAGGCCTTCGCGCAGCGCCGCCGCCTAATCGCGCGCGCGCGGTGCTAGGCTCGCGCGCTGCAATGTCGAGACGGACCACCACGAGGCTCCTGGCGGCGATCGCTGCCGTGGTCGTGCTCGTGGTCTCCTGGCGTCTCGGCCTCCTCGAGGTGTTCGCCGATCCCGAGCGAATGCGCGACAGCCTCCTCGGCATGGGCGCCGTCGGCTACGTGGTGTTCGTCCTGGCGTTCGTGGTCTTTCAGGCGCTCGGCATTCCGCTCATGGCCTTCGTCGTCGGCTCGGCGTACGTCTGGCCGCGGCCGATCGCGTTTGCCCTCTCGCTCGTCGGTGCGATGGGCGCTGCGTGCCTCGGCTTCGTGTTCGCGCGCTTCATGGCCCGCGACTGGGTCGCGGCCAAGCTGCCGCCCCGCCTCCTCGCCATCGACAAGAAGATCGGAGAGCGGGCGTTCGTGACGGTGTTCGTGGTGCGCCTCGTGTTCTGGGGCAACCCGCTCATCCACATGCTCTTCGGCATCTCGAAGGTGCGCTTCTCGCAATACTTCGCGGCGTGCCTCGCGGCCTACGTCCCGATCCTCGGCGCAGGGGTCTGGGCGTCGGGGTACGCGATCGATTTCATCAAGGACCGCCCGGCTTCACAGTGGGCGCCCTACGCCGTGGCCGTGGTCGCGGTCCTGGCCTTGGTGAAGCTCTATCGAATGCGCAAGCGCGTGCCGGAGTCGCCGAGCTCGGAGTAACGTAGGGGACGATGTCGACCGACGACGAAAATGTCCCGCCCGCGGGCGAGGAGCCTGGGGGTGCCCAGATTGCCGATCCGGTCTCCGCCGAGCTCGGAGAATCGGGCCCGCTCACCGACGAGGACGGCCTCGGCGACGAGCCGCTGAACACGACGATCGACAACTACGTCCCATCGGCACCCGCGATCACCGGCCTGCGTCCGCGCATGGCGGACAGGCGGGGGGGCACCAGCATCACCATCTTTGGTGCCGGTTTCGCTCCCGGATGCCGTGTCTTCGTCGACGAAGAGGAGCTCATCGGCGAGGTCGTGGACGCGTTCACGATCCGCTTCGTGGCGCCCCCCTGCGAAGCAGCCACCGCGCGCGTCGCGGTCGAGTCGGCGAGCGGAAAGCGCAGCGCCAACGACACCGAGATAGCGTACTCGCTCGGTCCCGACCTCGAGCGCGCGATCCCGGACGAGGTGCCGCTCGAGGGCGGCGTGCACGTCATCCTCGAGGGCGAGCGCTTCGCGCAGGGGATCTCGCTCAACCTCTTCGGCGTGCACGCGCCCGAGCTGTCGTACGACAGCGACAAGCGCGCCAGTTTCCTCGCACCGCCCGCCGGCGACGGTCCGCTCGAGGGCATGGTGATCGTCACGAATCCCAACGGACTCTCCGGAAAGAGCGAGACGATCTTTCGCTACCGCCGCCTCGAGCCACAGATCGACTCGATCGATCCCGCGCGCGGCTGGCTCAACGGCGGCAAGGTCCTCGTCGTCACGGGAGAGGATCTGCACGAGCGGGTGGAGGCGACGATCGGGGGCCGACCTGCGACGCTGAAGCACAAGAGCCGCACGAGCGTCGAGATCGAGGTCCCTCCTGCCGAGGTGCCCGGAGCCGTCGACGTCGTGCTCACCAACCCGGACGGAAGGGCGGCGACGGTCGCTGGCGGGTTCACCTACGAGCCGATTCCTGCCCCGCCGAAGATCATCGATGCGATCCCGCGTACCGGCCTCACCCTCGGCGGCGCGACGATCCGCATCACCGGCGACAACTTCACCGACGACGTACGCGTGAAGATCGGTGAGGTGACGGCGATGAAGAAGGTGATCTCGTCGAAGCTCATCGACGTCGAGCTTCCCCCGCGCAAGGAGCCCGGAACGGTCGCCGTCGAGGTCTCGCTCGCGGGGGTCATCGTGCGCCACGAGGATCTCTTCACCTACGAGTCGCCGCGCGCCCCGAAGATCTCGCACCTCGAGCCGCGCACCGGGCCGACGGGCGGCGGCACCAAAATCGTCATCGAAGGCGAGAGCTTTCCCAAGAACGCCACGGTCCGCTTCGGCGGCGAGCTCGCCAAGAGCGTCATCGTGCGATCGCCGCAAAAGATCGAGGCCGTCTCGCCGGCGCGAAGCTCGGCCGGTCTCGTCGACGTCGAGGTCAGCTCTCCCGAGACCGGCCCCGGCATCGCGAAGGCCGGCTTCAAGTACGAGACCACCCCGCCGCCGGCGATCACCCTCGTTTCGCCCAACAAGGGGACGATCGACGGCGGCACCGAGCTCTCGATCGAAGGGAAGAACTTCGCCGAGGGCGCCGTCGTGCTGGTCGGGGGCGTGGCCGCGAAGACTCGTCGCATCAGCGGCAGCGTCCTCGAAGCGAACACCCCGAGCGGCGACGACGGCAAGCTCGTGGACGTCGCAGTGAAGAACCCCGACGGCCAGCAAGCGATACAGAAGCGCGCGTTCCAGTACGACGCTCGGTACCGCAGTTGACCCGTCACGGTTGACAGCCGAGCCGTCGAGGCCAAGACTCCCGTGCGAGCGCGGCATGTCGCCCGCTCGTTTGTCCCGTCGGGTGCGACAGCCCCGGCGAGGAGGGTGAAAGTATGTATCCGGGTTTCTTCAGTTGGTGGAAGAAGGGGTGCGGTCCGTCTTCGTGCGGACCCGGCGAGCACGCGGGTCACGGCGGTTGCGGCCCCGGGCGCGGCTGGCACGGTCACGGTCATGGCGGGCACGGCGGCCACGGGCACTTCGGCTCCTGGCATGGCGGTCCCCCTTGGGGGCGCGGTCACGGTCATCACGGCGGTCACCACGGACCGTCCGAGGACGACGGCGGCGGCTTCGGCGTCAAGAGGCCGCTCAGGTTTCTCGCGTGGAAGCTCGAGCTCGAAGAGGAACAGGTGAAGAAGCTCGCCTCGATCCTCGACGAGCTGAAGATCGAGCGCGCGCAAGCTTCGGTCGACAACCGTCGCAGCATCGGCGCGTTCGCCGATGCGGTCGAAGGCTCGACGTTCGATGAAGACAAAGCGAAAGGCGGAGGCGACACCCGCGTGAAGACCGCGGAGCGCCTGCGCGACGCCGTCGTCGCCGCGCTCGGCAAGATGCACGGGATCCTCGACGACGAGCAGAGAAAGCGGCTCGCCTATCTGCTCAGAACGGGGACGTTGTCGATCTAGTCGGTGCGATCGTGCAGCCCTCACCGAGGGTTCGGTGAGGGCTGCGTCCCCTATCGCTTCCGACGCCGCTTGATCAGCACGGTGATCGCAGCGCCGATGAAGAGCACGCCGCCGCCGGCCACGAAGTAGTCGATCGTCGGAAGCGTCAGCAAAGGATGCGGCGGCGCGACGGGAACCGGCGTCAGCGGGGACGGGATGGGGCGTGTGAACGGCTTGCCGAGCGCGGTCGGGCAGAGCCCTGGCTCGACCGAATCGCCGAACCGGAGCTCCGCGAGCGAGACGGCCTTCGGCTCCGATGGCCTACCCCTCCCCATCAAGTTGCAGCTCTCGAACAGGACCTTGTCGGCGTCGTCGACGAACCGCGGGTTCTGCCACACCGCGTTCGGATTGCTCCCGGTGACGAGGAGCCGCACCCCCACCGTCGCCTTGCACGCCTCGACCTCGAGGATGGTGCCGACCACGGGTGCGGTCCCCTCGATTCGGGGATCGTCATCGGTCGTCGCGATGACTTCATCGACCCGGACCTCACACTTCCGAGGCCTGTCCGTCGACTCCATGACGGTCCCGACGACGACGATCCCGCGAAGCGCTTGGCACGCACACTCGGGAGGCGAGAGCATCACGCCGTACGTGGGCTGAATCCGCGCTGCCTCCGCCGCGGAGAGGCCCGCCTCCTCCAGCCAGGCGAGCAGCGCTTCGTCGCGTGCGAGGTCACGCACGCGCGCATGATTTTTCCCGATGCTCAGGCGCGCGACGAGCTCCTCTTCGCCGCTTCGCTCGACGAGGTGGGCGAGCGCGCAGCGCGTTCCGAACGGATCGATGAGAGCCGGCCGTCGCGGGCCGCTGCGTGCGAGGTTGCGCGGATAGCGCCCGCCGCGCGTGTACGCCTCGAGCTCGGCGATGTGCCGGCCGCGCGCGCGGCGCTGCGCACGGCCGAGGTGCGATGTGCCGGCGCGGCGGAGGAGGTCGATGGCCCCCTCGAGGTGCGTACGGATGCGGAGATCCTCGGCCCCGAGCACGCCGCGATGCTAGCACCTGCGCATGAGCGTCAGCTCTCGGCGGCGGCCGGCCTGGTCGCGGCGGCGCCGCTCTGGGCCGCACGGACCGCCTGGTGCTCGCGGACCCAGCTCGCCTGGTAGTCGCGAACGATGACCAGGTTCCTGGTGTTGCTCTCGTTCTTCTCGACGCGGCCGAGCTCGTCCATCTGGCGACGGATCTCGTCCAGCTTGTCGATGAGATCGTGCAGCTGCTCGAGGCTTACCGTCGTCCGGTCCTTGCCCGCGAAGTCGCGGCGATACTCCTCGAAGAGCTCGTTCGCGGCACCACCCAGCGACCCCATGATGTCGGCGAGCTTGATCTGGCTTCGCACCTTGCGGATCTCGGCGAGCTCTTTCTCGTAGGCCTGGATGCGGCCGTCGACGATGCCGATGTTTCCGGCGTTCGAGTCGCTGTTCAGGCCCTTGTTCTTCAGCTCGAACATCGCCGTGCGGTACCGCTTCAGGTTGTCGATGACGCGAACGAGCAGACCGGGCCGGCGTGATACGCGCGACTGCCCTGCGAAGAACTTCTGGTAGATCGCGAACTGGTTGTTCGCGAGCATCGCCAGCCGATCGGCCTGCTGCTCGGCCGTGCCCGTGAGCTGCGCCTTCGGGATCTCGACCGCTTCGGTCTGGTAGCGCTCGATGTTCTGGCTCACGAGCTCGACGTCGCGCTCGAGCGACTCGGGGATCTTCTTGCCGCCGACGGCGAGCATGCGCTTCTTGATGCCCTTGAGCTCCTCGACGAGCTCTTTGCAGAGCCCGAGGTCGCGGGTGTCGCGCGACTGGCCAGCGAAGTGCCGGACGTAGCGATCGAAGACGAAGTTCGCCGCGGTGCCCTCGGCCGAGAAGCGCTCGAACGCCGGGCCCATCTCCTTCGCCGACTTGATCATGTTGATCTCGCGAAGGAAGAAGGCTTTGCGATCCTTCATCGCGTTGTGGAGGTTCGCGGCGTTCTCGCCGGCGGTGAACGCACCGAGCGCCTCGAGCGACGCGATCGCCTTGTCGGTCCTGGCGACGAGCTCTTCGATCGGGCCGAGCTCGACCGTGTGGCGATCCTTGCCCGAGTACGTGTTTTCGTACTGCGCTTCGAGCTCCTTGAGCTCGTTCTCGAGGTCCTCGACCGAAGGCATGCCGCCTTCTAGCACTTTCTGGCACGGGCGCGACAACCAGTCAGGGCGATCGCGGAGCCGGACCGTACGGGTTCGGCGCAATGGTCTCGCCCGGACGGGGTCCCGGCTTGGGTGGCGCCTTGATCGACGCCGAGGCCGAAGGCGCCGGGGCGCTCGATACAGCCGCAGCGGGCGCCGAGCTCGGAGCGCTCGAAACGGCCGCAGAAGCTGCGAGAGGCGCCGCGGGGGGGGCCGCCGCGCTCGACGTCGCCGTCGCATCGGAGCGAGACGTGCGCGCAGGATCGCCTTTTCCGATGGTGAACGTCGCGACCGCGATCACGCCACCGATGACCGCGGCGATCGCGAACCAGCGGAGCGGGCTCCCGCGCTTCGTGCCGGGGATGTCGCCGGGACCGTAGGTACCGGAGAACGAAGAGGAGCCGTTCGCGGGCGTGATGCCGCTGCCGTCGAGCGTCTCTGGCCCGCGCTCGACGAGCGTGGCGGCTGGGTCTGCACGAGGCGCAGAGGGCGCGGCCGAGACGGAATCGGAGGGCGTTGCTTTCCCGTCGACGACCTCGATCGCTTTGTCGACGGCGCTCCGGAGCGGACCGTCTTGGGTGGTACCGCCCGTGCGAGCCGCGTCGAGCTGCCGCGTCACCTCCTTGATCTGCTCGCGCCGGGACTCCAGCGTCTCGCGCGCGAGGTCGCGCACCGCTGCCGCGACCTCGGCGTGCGTCGCGAGGAGGCCGGCCGCCTTCGCTTCGGCTTCGAGGGCGTTGGCGAATGCACGCGCGCTCGAGAACCGATCCCCGGGCTCACGCGCGAGTGCCGCGCGCAGGACGTCGTCGAAGGCCTTTCCGATCTCGGGCGTCGTCGCCGCGAGCGACGGCACCTCGGCGTTCGCGATGCGCTGGAGGGTCTCGAGATCGTTCGAGCCGCGGAAGAGCTTCGTTCCGGCGAATGCTTCCCAAGCGACGACGCCCATCGCGAAGACGTCCGCGCGCGCGTCGATCGAACCGCCGGCGACGTACTCAGGCGCCATGTACGCGAGCTTGCCCTTCAGCGATCCGGTGGTGGTCGATCCCGGCTTCGACGTCGCCTTGGCGATCCCGAAATCGCTCACCCGGGCGAGGCCGTCGACGCCTACCAAGACATTGTGCGGCGAGACGTCGCGATGCACCAAGCCGAGCAGCGCGCCCTGCTCGTCGGCGAGATCGTGAGCGACCTGGAGCCCGGCGCACGCGTCGAGCACGATGCGCACCACGACGCCGGGTGCGAGGCGCGTCTCGCGCTTCTCCGTTGCTTGAAGGAGCTCCGAGAGCGCCGCGCCCTCGACGTACTCCATCACCAGCCGCAGGTCGGTCGCGCCCGCAGATCGTGACTCCCGCTCGATGTCGAGCACCGCGACGACGTTCGGATGGTGGATGCGCGAGGCGAGCTTCGCCTCGTCCACGAGCATGCGCGAAAAGGACGGATCCTCGAGAAGGTGCGGGTGCGCGCGCTTGATGGCGACGAGGCGCGAGAAGCCGAGCGGGCCGCGCACGCGACCGACGTAGACGGTCGCCATGCCACCCGAAGCGAGCTTCATCAGGAGCTCGTAGCGAGAGCTCGCGCCTGCCATGCGGTCAGTAGCGTAGCTGGAGAGCGACCCCGCGGGGGAACGGGAGAGCCGATTGGGTCGGCGCGCCGCCCCAATCGACGAAGATCCCGGTGATGGCCGTGCCGGCTGCGCTGAGGAGCGTCCCGCCCAGGAGAAGGTTGGTTCGGAGCTGCGCGTCCTCTCCCGGGCCCTTCGCCGAGTCGTCGCCGTCCAGGAAGGCTTCATGCCGGTCGAGGGTGTCGACGCCGGACCAGATCGTGACGCCGGCGAGCGCCGCGGTGGCGACGGCGCCCACGACGAACCATGCGGGCGAGATACCTCGATCCTCTTCGGGCGTCCGCGGACGTTGGTCGGACGGTGGCTGCATCGGCTGCAGTGGCGGCGGAGCTACGGGAGCAGGCTGCGCCGGCGTGGGCGCAGGCGTCGCGGCGCGCGGCGGTGCCGGCGGAACGAAGTCGGTCGTCCCTCCGGCGGGGACGTCGACTGCGTGACCCGTCGTCGCTCCTTCGATCACGACCTCGACGCGCTGGAGGCCGGGCCGAACCCACACGCGCTTTCCCAGCTCGAGCGCGACGCCGTCGAGCTTCGCCGAGCAGCCTCGCTCGTCGGGGCACGTGACCGAGAGGCGCCCCGCGCGGCTCGCCAGCTTGTCGCGTGCCTTCTTCGCCGAGGCCTCGACGCGCGGGTCCTTCGGTCGGGACTCGGCGCGCTCGACGAGCTGCATCGCGAGGACCGGATCGTCGGCGAGCACCGCTGCCTTGAGCGCGGAGTCGAGCGCGACCGGGTTCGGCTCCAGGCCGTCGGCGATCGCAAAGCCGGCAGCCGCCTCTGCGTAGCTCTTGCGCGCGAACGCTTCCGATGCCTTGTCGTACGCCTTGCGCGCGGCCTCGGGATCGCCGGCGAGGGCGGTCGAAGCCAGAGCTCCACCCGCCGCGACGATGCATGCTGCGAGGAGGGCGGCGCGGAGCCTCACGGCTTTCCTCCTGGTCCGAACGGACCGTACTTCGCTACGAGGCGGCCGAGGTGGGTGCGATCGAGACCCGCGAGCCTCGCGGCTGCCGACTGGTTGCCGCCCGTACGTGCGAGGAGCGCGGCGAGATAGAGCTTGGTGAAACGATTGGTGAGGTCCTCTTTCAGATCGGCGTATGGCTTGCTCGTATCGACGAGCTCGCCGAGCGCGAGATCGAGGGTTGCGCCGGGCTTGCGCGCGGGCTCGGGCAAGACGCCGAGCGCCGCGTACGCCTGCACCGCGTTGCGCAGCTCGCGCAGGTTGCCGGGGTAGCTCCGTCCCTTGAGCGTCTCGATGACCGCAGGCGGAACATCCTTGAGGCCGGCAGCGGCGGCGAAGCGCCGCGCCAGCGGCTCGATGTCTTCGATGCGCTCGCGAAGCGGGGGGATGCGAAGGCGCACGACCGCGAGCCGGTAGTAGAGGTCTTCGCGGAAGCGACCGGCGGCGACCTCTTCGGCGAGATCGCGGTTGGTCGCTGCGATGACGCGAACACGAACGGTGTGGGGGCGATCGGCCCCGACCGCGCGCACCTCGCCCGTCTCCAGAACGCGCAAGAGCGCCGGCTGAAGATCGAGCGGGAGCTCGCCTATCTCATCGAGGAACAGGGTGCCGCCATCCGCCTCGTCGAAAGCGCCGGTGCGCGCTTCGACGGCGCCGGTGAACGCGCCCTTCTTGTGACCGAAGAGCTCGCTCGCGACGAGCTCGCGAGGAATCGCGCCGCAATTGACGGTCACGAGCGGGCCGGACGCCACCTGCGATCCGGCGTGGAGCGCGTTGGCGACGACCTCCTTGCCGACGCCCGACTCGCCTTCGAGCAGCGCCGTGACGAGCGAGCCCTCGAGGCGCGTGAGGACACCGAAGAGCTTTCGCATCGGCGCCGACTGACCGACGGCGCCGCGGTACTCGTCACCTTGAAAGCCGACGTCCTCGCCGAGAGCTTGCGCGTCGGGCTCGATCGACACCGTCGCGGCGCCAATCTCCACGCGCGCGCCGGGTGAAAGGACGATCTTTTCGACGCGCTGCCCGAGGTAGTAGGTGCCGTTGCGACTTCCGAGATCGCGAACCGCGACGCCCTCGGGCACGAGATGAAACTCGGCGTGCATGCGCGACACCGTCGAGTCCGAGACGATGATGTCGCACGGCGGCGCAGAGCCGATGACGCAGGTACCGGTCTTGAGCCGGAACAGCGGCGGCGTCGCGCTGGCGCCGACGACGCGGAGGACGACCTCGAGCGGGCGGGTGCGCGAGGAGCCGCGGACGAAGGTTGCCGTGGAGTCGGGGGCTTCGGAGGACATCATCAAACCGCCGAGCAAGTTCCGAAATTATTCACGACATCGCACTCGTTCGCAGGCGAGCAGGTGCCCATCGCTGCGTTGCAGACCAAGTCGCAGCTCTGCGTGTTGGTGCAATCCATCTCGACCGACCCCGCGTTCGCCGTGACGCTGCACGTTCCGCCTTCAGGGCAGTCGATAGTGGCGGTACCTCCGTTTACCGTGACGTCGCAATCGCCGGCGAGGTTGCAGGCGACGTCCCCTCCTTGGTGCAGGGTGATGCTGCACGAACCTGCCGAGCACATCGCCGTGCAGGCTCCGTTACAGACCATCTCGCACTCGTTCGGGTCTTTGTCATCGCACCCGTAAGACGTGCATCCGGTGCAGCTGCAGTTCGTGTTGACGACGCACGCACCCCCTGCGGAGCTGGTCGTGGCAACCAAGCTGGATCCGCCGTCGCCGCCACCACCTCCGCCGCCGTCGTCTTCCCGCTCCCAGTCGAGAATGCATGCGGGCGCGAGCGCGCCGCAAACGGCAACGGCCACCACCTTTCGCATCCAGGCAGCAGGCTGCTGCATCGATGCCGCACCCCACACCGACGATCCAGAAGAAGAAGCTGAAGGTCTAGGCGACATGTCCGGGCACCTGTGCAAAAAGCGGCCCATCCTCGCGTCAGGCTACACCGGTTTGGCGCGGGCTACTCGACCATCACCGGGTTGGTGAAGGCGAACGGATAGATGCCCCGAACATAGAAAGGCGCCATTTCCTTTCTCCCGCGGGTCACTGCGATCACCCAGTCGCCGGCCGCGAGCGGAACCTCGGCGCGGAGCTCGGCGCGGTGTGGCCCGACCTCGAACGGCGCCGTCTCCGTCGCGACGAGCTTGCCCTTCACGACCAGCTCGACGACCGCGATGTCCATCCAAGGCGGCGCGTCGACCACGACGCTGATCTCGACGAGCCCGGGGGCGACGCGCTCGCCCGGACCTTTGCCGGCGACGTCGAGGCGAAGGAAGGGTCCGCCCGACACGATCACCCGGCCCGAGTCCACCGCGCCGAGGAATGCGGCTTCGTCGAACTGCCCCGGGTCGTCGCTCCCCGCAGCGACGTAGGTCCGCGGAAGCCCCGGCTCGTGGAAGCTCAGCTTGTGCGAGTCGGAGTTGCCCGTCGCGGTGATCCGATAGCCGGCGTCGAGGAGCGCAAACCAGTCGCGCATGCAGGCCTCGACGTTCTTCAGCTCGACCGTGTCTTCGGCGTTGTAGACCTCGATCGCGTCGAAGCCGAGCCAACCCGGACGCCGCTTCTCGAACGCCGCCACGTCCTCGCGATGAAAGCGAACGACGTCGAAGTAGCCGATGTCGCCCATGCGGGGGTGGTTCACCTGGATGATCGTGCCACCGAGGCGCGGCGCGCGGCGCCTCGCCTCTTGAAAGATCGCGTCGGGCGTTACCCCTTTGTAGCGAAGCGGCGCGGATCCTACCGCAAGCGGGAACACGTTGAAGTGACCAAAGCCCATGTCTTCGGTCGTCACCTCGTCGCCGACGATCGAGGCGACGTGGCGCGATAGTCCCAAGCGTTCGATCTCGGGGCGGTAGTCGGTCACCTTGTTGTGGTCGGTCGCTACGCCGACCTCGACGCCGCTCGCCGCGAGGGCGCGGACGCGCTCGGCGAGCGACTGCGGCGCGTCGGGTGAAGGCGCCGCGTGAAGATGCAGATCCGCGGCGAGCCACCCCTTCGTGTCGACGACACGCTCGAGCTTCGCGTCGATTCGCGTCTCCTCACCGGCGCGAATGTCGACGGTTTCGTCATGAATTGTGTACTCGAATCCGCGATCGACGAGGAGCCTGTACTTGCCGGGAGGGACGGCCCGCCTCACCTCGCCCTTCTCGGTGTGCACCGCGTTGAGGGCGGCGCCGTCATCGGGATCTTCGCCCCAGTTGGGATCGGGCGTCGTGCCGAGGCCGCGGAGCTGTACTCGCGAGGGGAGCGGCGCGTCTCCCTCGGTGATGCGCACCGCGATCGTGCCCGCGGGCGGCACCTTGGCCGACGCGAGGGCCTCGGGCTTCATCCACTCGGTGGGCGCATGGCCCTCGGCGACGATGCGCGCCTCATGGCAGCCGTCGGGAACGAGCGCCGAGCGATCCGATGCGCCGAAGCGCGCGAACGGCTTCCGCGGCTCGCCGTCCGCCTCGCACGCAGCGATCTCGACGCGTGCGTCGGCCGAGAGCCCGCCCGGCATCGCGACCTCTCTCCCGGGAATGCCGATGCTCGCGGCAGCGGCGCCGAGCGACGTCTGCGAAACGCCCACGAGGAGCGTGCGCCGCATCGTCCCGGCGCCATCGGTCGCCACGACCTCCCACGAGCGCGCTTGTGGGTAGTACCCGGGGAAGCCGATCGATCCGACGCGCGCCGACATCCGCTCGCCGTCATCGAGCCCAACGGCATAGTAGAGGCCCGGGCCGTCGCGGCCGAGGAACCGCGCGAGGAAGCTGCCGCCGTCGCCCGGGGCGAAGCCGGTGCCCTCGATCCACGTCGGAAGGTTGCCCCAGCTGACGCGCTCGCCGACGCCGATGGCCATTCCGGTCGCGTGACCGTCCTCGGGCACCACGGCGGAGTCGAGGACCAGCGCGCGACCTCGGAATGTGAAGAAGGTGATGAGGCGTGCGGGGAGCGCCGATGCGCGATGATCCACCCGCAAGACGCCGGGGATGGGCTCCGCGATCAGGACGACGGGCGTTCGGGCGCCGGACATACCGTCGAAGATCGACGGAGAGATTCGCGAGAGCGCGTCCTCGGTGCCCTTGGGGCCGAAGTCGACGACGGCGCCGAGCTCGGCGGAGACGACCGCGACCAGGCCGTCGTGCTCGAGCATGAAATCGCCGGGCTCGGCGTCGACGCGGAGGCCCCCGAGCGGCACGTCGGCGCGCGAGCGCACGCGCGTCACACGGCCCTCGCCCTGGGGAGGCACGAGCTTCGCGGCGACGAAGTCCGGGCTCAGTGGGGCGGGCTTCCGGCCGTCGCACGAGACCGCGATCGCGAGCCCGAGCATGCAGATCCCTGTGAAAATCGCGCGCTGCAATCCGCTTCGAGGCTACGCCTCGAGAAGCGCGATCGACAAGCGCTCGCATTTCTTTGGTAGCTTATGCGCCCCCAATGCCCATCTCGATCGAGGTCATCCCGCTCGGCCCCGTGGCCGTCGGCGCTCGGGCGTGGCGACATCGTGGCAGACGCCTGCTCACGGCGATCGTCAAGGCGAGCTTCTCGATCCACCACGACGGCCCGATGACGATCGACAAGCCCGCGCCGATCGTGACCGAGGAGCGGCACTACCGGAACAACCCGGTGGCGAGCCTGGTGCGCGCGAGCGACCTCGCGCTGCTCGTGCCGAAGCCCGAGATCGTCGTCGTGGGTCACGCCTACGCGGCACCCGGTCAATCGGTCCAGAACACGACCGTGCGCTTGGCGGTGGCTCGCGACACGAACATGCTCGTCAACAAGCGCCTGGACATCATCGGCGATCGGCGGGCCAAGCCGGGCGAGCCGCCGACCGATCCGGCGCCGTTCGAGAAGGTGCCGATCCTCTACGAACGCGCGCGGGGCGGCATCTCGAGCCGTGACAACCCCGTCGGCGTGGGGCTGGCGGTCGATCCCGACGGCCTCCTCACCCTGCCGAACGTGGAGCTCCCACCGCAGGGCGGCGTGCAGCCGGCGGGGCTCGGTCCGATCCCGAGCGCCTGGCCGATCCGCCAGAAGAAGCGCGGCAGCCTGAGCTGGGCCGCGGCGAACACCAGCCTCGACGTCGACGTGCCCGACGATTTCGACGACGCGTACTTTCAGACGGCGCCGGCCGATCAGCAGACCAAGGATCTGCGCGGCGGCGACCTCGTCGCGATCGTGAACATGCACCCCGAGATCGGGACGCTGCGCACCTTCTTGCCGTCGGCTCGCGGCGTCGCGCTCGCGCAGACTGCGACCGGCGAGCGGATCGCGCTCTCGCTCCGCATCGACACAATCCATGTGCAGCCCGACATGATGCGGGCCGAGGTGGTGTACCGCGGCGCGACCGTGGTCAACGAAGACCAACTCCTGTCGCTGCGGCTCGCCGGTGCCATCGAGGAGCCGGACCAACCCTTCGCGTTCCCCGATCTCTCGAGCGTCGGCGGCCTCGTCGCGCGCCCGACGGCTCGGGTGCCGAGCCAGATCGATCTCGGCTCGACGGCGGTCATCGCCGAAGAGCCGCCCCCCGCCGCGCAGCGCAGGCCGCAGACCGCGCCTCCTCCCACCTTCGCGACCCCGGCGGCGCCGCCGCGCGGCCACGCGGGCACCATGATCATCGAGCCCGACCCGCCGCCCGCGGCGAAGCCCGCTTCGCGCGACGACGCGCCTCCTCCCAAGAACCCTCACCAGTCCACGCTCGTGCTCGAGCCCGAGTTCGAGCCCACGTCGCTCCCCTTCCAGAGACGCAAGGCCAGGGGGGGAACGGCCGAGCTCGATACGCGCACCGGCAATGCCGGCGAGGCTCCGCCGCCCAACGTGATGGTGCGGCCGGCGAGCGGCAGCCTCTCGAGCACGCTCGACATCATGGAGGACACACAGGACGCGGCCTCGCTCACCGCCCTGGGTGAGGAGCAGACCCTGCTCAAGGGTCAGAAGCTCGTCGACGATGACGCTCGTGTCATGCTCGACGAGCCGACCGCGAAGCCGACGAGCTCCGAAGAGGCGCCGACCCCGCGGCACGAGCCCCCGCCACCCGCCCCGGCGCGAGCACCCTCTGCGCCGCCGCCGCCGGCCCCGCGACCGCGCTCCGAGCCGCCGCCCGAGCCCGAGCCGCCGCCGGCGCCCGAGCCGCCGCCCCGCCCTGCGCCGCCGGCGCGCCCCGCTCCGCGCACGAACGTCGCGAACGATCTGTACAAGCGGTTCAAGAAGTAGGAGGGTCGCCCGGCCATGGCCGCCATCTTCGAACAGCCGATCAAAACGCTCGACGGCAAGCCCAGCTCGCTCGGAGCCTACAGAGGCAAGACGCTCCTCTTGGTGAACGTCGCCTCCAAGTGCGGGCTCACGCCGCAATACACGGGCCTCGAGGAGCTGCACGAGAAGTACGCCGCGCGCGGGTTCGCCGTCCTCG
>JBGTSH010000257.1:0-15656 GCA_041940405.1 Polyangiaceae bacterium | reverse complement strand
TCGTGAAAGGCGAGGTGCTGCGCCTGCGCTTCGGACTCGATCGCCGCAGCGAGGGACATCCCGTGCTCGCTCTCGAGCATCTGCTTGGTCACGGTGTGCGCGAACGCGGGGCCTTCGGAAAGCTCCTTCGCCCAGGTCATCGCCTCGGTCAGGCAGGCGTCGTCGGCGACGACCTTGTTCACGAAGCCGATTCGATCGGCCTCGGCGGTGTCGATGATCTTTCCGAAGAACAGGAGCTCGGCGGCGCGGCCGCGCCCGACGATGCGAGGAAGCAGGAAGCTCGCTCCCATGTCGGCGCCCGAGAGGCCGACCTTGGGAAAGATGAAGCCGAAGCGTGCGCTCTTGGCGGCGATTCGAAGGTCGCACGCGGTCGCGATCACCGCGCCGGCGCCGACACAGACGCCGTTGACGGCGGCGATCACCGGGCGCCTCAGCTCGCAGATGCTCTGGATGAGAGCGCCCGTCACACGGGTGAACTCGAGGAGGCCGCGCGCGTCCTTGGCGAACAGCTCGGCGATGATGCCCTCGACGTCGCCGCCCGAGCAGAAGCCGCGCCCCGATCCCGTGATCACCACCGCGCGCGCTTCGGGCGCGCCCTCGAGCGATCGGAACGTGTCCTTGAGCTCGCCGTAGATCTCGAAAGTGAGCGCGTTGAGGCGTTCGGGCCGGCGAAGGGTGATGAGGGCGATGCCTCGTTCGATCGTGAGGTCGAAGGACTTCGGCGTGAGCGTCATCGTGCCCGCAGCATGGTAGATGCGGGCGCGGGCGAAAAGGGCGGTTTCAGCGAATCGTGCCGAGATGGTCTCCGGTCGCCGCGTCCAGGAGCACGACCCGGTCGTCGAGGACGAGATAGACCCGCATTCGGGAGGCGAGGATGACGGGTGTCTCCTCTCCGGCGATGTCGACCGGCGCCTGCCAGAGCACGCTTCCGGTGGTCGAGCTCTGCGCGCGCACGAAGAAGACCTTGCTTCGAAACGTCGTGAACACCCGGCCGCCCAACAGATCCGGGGGCGTCGTCTCTACGGGCAGAATCTGCTCGCGGATGCCGGTGCTGCTGTTGATCACCGCGATGACATGAGCGTCATGGTAAACGGTCGGGCCGACGATGCCGCGCCGTACCTCGATCATGTCTTTGACCAGGTCGCCGTCGACGTCGAAGAGGGTCGGTGCCCTGTCCGGCCACCAGCTCGAGTGCGCCAGTTTTTGGAAGGCGAGGGGCCAGGCGGTAGCGCGTGCCGTCGAAAAGTAGGAGCTCGCGGCGATTGCCGTCGCAGATGCGAACAAGGCGAGCGCGCCGAGCGAAAGCACGCGACGGCGCAACCGGCGCAACGCTTCGTCGACATCGCCGACGAGGTACACGCCGCCGGCGCGGCGGTACGGAGAGGCTCCGTCGCGGCCGAACACCCGAAACCCTTCGCCTACGCCGAGGTCGACGGTTCGAGCACCATCGCCCGCGGGCTCCGGCACGCGCCGTGAGAAGCTCACCCAGCGCCGAATCCGATGCGCCGCGCCTGCGTCGAGGGCGGCGGCGATCGCGAGAGTGAGCGCGGCCGCGCCGAGGGCTGGTCCCGCCCACGAGCCCCTCCACGAGAAGGCGTACCAGCACCCGAGCCCGAGAGGCACGGCGACCGCATAGAGCACGCGCCATCGACCGATGCTCTCGGCGAGGATCGACGGTGTTCGCACGGACGGGAAGGGGTTCATTCAGCTCTGCGGTTCATCTCACGGTGCCGATCAACGCGCCCGTGTCGGCCTCCAGGACTTCGACCCGCCCGGAGCCCAGCACGTAGATGCGCTTCGGCGATGCCGCGAATCCATAGAACCCGCTGGCACGTCCCGCATTGGGCACGGACCGCTTCCAGAGCTCGCGTCCGGTCTTGGCGTCACGGGCGACGATGACGGGAGTGTCGGGGCCCGGGAGGTGGGACAGAACGCGGCCATGCGCCACCTCGTGGTGCCGCGGGGTCGGCCCGCTCCATGGCGGTCCTATGTCCCCGTACGTCTCGTTGAGAGCCGATGGCCCGGCCTTGGCGGTCCAGTGTCCCCGTACGTCTCGTTGAGAGCCGATGGCGGTGCCATGGCGGTCCAATGTCCCCGTACGTCTCGTTGAGAGCCGATGGCCCGGCCTTGGCGGTCCAGTGTCCCCGTGCGTCTCGTTGAGAGCCGATGGCGGTGCCATGGCCCTCGGCCGTCCCCCTGTCCCCCGAGGACGAGGGCCGCGACGTGACGCGCGTGAGCCGATCTCGGCGCCGAGCCGACGCGAGCACCGAGCAGGGACGCGGTGCTCGCGTCGGGTTCGGGCGAGGCCGTGGAGATTTTGAGGGGGATGGGTCAGGCCGCCTTCATGTAGAGCGCACGCTCTTCAGCGAACGCCCGAGCGACCGCGGGGCGCGCATGCATGCGCGCCATGTACGCCCCGATGGTCGGCCACTTCGATAGATCGATGGGCATCACCGCGGTCCAGTTGAGGACGGTGAAGAGGTAGGCGTCGGCGATGCTGAAGTCGCCGAGCGCGAGCTCTCGACCTTCGAGCCGCTTCGCGAGCCAATCGAGGCGTTCCTTGGCCTTCTCGAGGGCGTACGCCTTGAACGCTTCGGGGGCCTTCTTGTCGAGGAGCGGCATGAAGGCGGCTTTGTGGAGCTCGGTCCCGATGAAGGAGAGCCACTCGCGGAGCCGCGCGCGGCCGAGCGCATCGGTCGGCGCCAGGCGTGCGTCGGGATAGCGATCGGCGAGGTGCTGCAAGATGGCGGCGTTCTCGGTGAGGAGAGCGCCGTCGTCGAGCGCGAGCACCGGCACGAAGCCCAGCGGGTGAATCTGCCGGTAGTCGGCGCCGGTGCGCGTGGTCTTGGTCTTGGGATCGACCTCTTCGTAGTCGGCTTCCTGCCCGGCTTCGTAGAGGGCGATGCGGGTGGCGAGGGAACAGGCGAGGGGAGAGAAGTAGAGCTTCATGCCCCGATGAATGGGGCCGGAAGGCGCGTGCGTCGAACGCATAGTATTGGTAGCATCCATGCGTCGTGCGCATAGCCTGGCCCAAGCCGAAGCTGGATGTGCGGGATCTCGAGCTGGTGCTCGCCGTCGCGGCCTCGGGATCGACGGTGAAGGCGGCGTCGGCATTGCACATCACCCAGTCGGCGGTGAGCCGCGGCCTCATCCTTGCCGAGGACAAGCTGGGCTCGAAGCTCTTCGAGCGGACGACGCGCGGGCTCGTGCCCACCGCCGCGGGTACACGGCTCATCGGTGGAGCGGCCCCGCTCCTCGCGCAGTGGGTCGAGCTGGAGAAGCAAGCCGAGCTCCCCACGAACGTTCCTCAGCGCGTGCGCCTCGTATGCGAGTGCTACACGGCCTACCGCTGGCTTCCTTCGACGCTCGCGAAGCTCAAGGAGCGGCTCGTGTCGCTCGATGTGTCCCTCTCCCTCGAGCATACCCACGCCCCGGTTGCCGGCCTCCTCGCCGGCGAGATCGACGTCGCCCTGCTGACGACCTCGCCCCTCCGCGCAGGTCTGGGTGAGATGCCGCTGTTCTCGGATGAGGTGGTGTTCCTCGTGGGCTCCGATCATCCGCTCGCTGCGCGCGCCACCCTTTCCAAGGCCGATCTCCTCGAGCATCCGATCATCACGTCGAGCCAGACGCCGAACCCGGAGACGCGATGGTTCGTTCAGCGGGTCTTCGGCAAGACCAAGCCGAAGCTCGAGCACCTCAGGCTGCCGCTCACCGAAGCCATCGTAGACGCGGCGCGCGCCGGGATGGGGATCGCGGTGCTCTCCGAATGGATCGCGAGCACGTACGCGGGCAGCGGCGGTCTGGAGCTCAAGCGCCTGTCGGGGCGACCGCTGCGCCGGCCGTGGCGGATCGCGTTCCGTCGTGACTTCGCCGATGCTGCGCGCGTTCTCGCGAGCGCGCTCCAGCCGGCTGCGCCGCGCATTTATCCAACCCGGACGTGAGGCGGGCTACTCGTTCGTGCCGAGCTGGCCGTGGCCGCGACCGTTCTCGCAGGATGTGTAGTGGAGCCTCGGCGTCGACGCTGCGAGACCGGCCGCGACGAGCGCACCGACGACGATGAGCGACCAGGTCGCAGCTCTTCCCCGGAGGACATGAGTGGCGAGATCCGGATCGCCGAGCAGGTGAACCGCGCGTCGAGGTCCAGACGCGACCCCGCGGTACGGATGGATTGCATCCGCGCCGAGGCTTCGCAGCTCGTTCCCGACGCCGAGGTCGATCGTGCTCTTGGGAACGAGCGTGGCCTGTTCCGTCTGCTGCGCCGACGCCGCCAGCGATGCCACGCGGTCCCACGCCCGAATGTCGAATGCGGCGAGCACCGTCAGCCCGACGGCCAAGGCTGCGAGCAAGAACGAACCCCACGGCCTTCCTCCGGCGAGAGCGACTACGCCGGCGGCCGCCGAGAGCACGCACAGCGCTCGCGCGACGTTCGCTCTCTTCGCCGACGCCGAAAGGATCGAGGACCGCCGCGGAGCGACCGATGGCGTGCCGGTGAACAAGAGGCCGGCCAAGCCGATCGGGACCGGAAAGGTGAGCGCTCCGAGCATCGGCGGGAGCCCGCCACGGTGCACCATCGAGATGCGAACGAGGAAGAGGATCGCCGGGAGGACGAAAGGGATCGAAGCCGACAAGGCCGAGACGAGGCGCGAGACCCCACACGCGAGCCCGATCGCCAGGCCGGTGCCGCAGAGGAGCTCTCCGACCTGGAGCCTTGGATCGTACGCCTCGAGCATCCGAGCCAGACCGAGGCCGAAGGCCCCGCCTGCGACCCCCAGGATCAGCGCGAGCGACAGCCTGCGCTTCATGACGACGATGGTACCCGAGAACGTCCGCTTCCTCGCGCGACGATACATTCCGGAAACATTCGCGAAACCTCGTGGAAAACCGCCCGTGGTCCCCTCCACGGCGATACCCACGGAGGTGAACGTTGAAACCCGATACCGGCGACACGGCTTGGCTGCTCTGCTCGACCGCGCTCGTGATGCTCATGACCCCCGCGCTCGCGCTCTTCTACGGCGGGTTGGTGCGGCGCAAGAACGTGCTCAGTACGATCATGCACTCGATGGCTGCCATCCCGGTGGTCACCGTCGTGTGGCTGGTCCTCGGCTACTCGCTCGCGTTCGGTCCGAGCATCGGCGGGATCATCGGCGGCCTCGACTTCGCCTTTCTCGAGGGGCTGGTCGGCGAGCAGCGCGGCACGGTGCCGACCCTCGCGTTCGTCGCGTTCCAGGCGATGTTCGCCGTGATCACGCCGGCGCTGATCAGCGGCGGCTTCGCCGAACGCATGAGGTTCGGCGCGTACCTGGCCTTCATCGTGGCCTGGTCGCTCCTGGTCTACGCGCCCGTCGCCCATTGGGTGTGGGCCGAGGGCGGCTGGCTCTTCTCTCTCGGCGCGCTCGACTTCGCCGGCGGTACCGTCATTCACATCACGGCCGGCGTGAGCGCCCTGGTCTGCGCGCTGGTGGTAGGCAAGCGCCTCAAGTACCCGGTCGAGCGGCCCGTGCCGCACAACCTGACGATGACGATGCTCGGCGCGGGCCTCTTGTGGTTCGGGTGGTTCGGCTTCAACTCCGGCAGCGCGCTCGCCTCGGGGCACTTGGCGTCGGTCGCGTTCATCAACACGCACCTCGGCGCGGCGGGCGGAGCGATCGGGTGGGTGATCGTGGAGTGGAAGCATGGCGGCAAGCCGACGGCGCTGGGTGTTGCGTCCGGCCTCGTCGCCGGCCTCGTCGCGATCACGCCGGCTGCGGGCTTCGTCGCGCCCTGGGCGGGCTTGGTGATCGGGCTGCTCGCAGGTGCTGGGTGCTTCGGCGCCGTCCTGATCAAGTACCGCCTGGGCTACGACGACTCGCTCGATGCCTTCGGCGTTCACGGCGTGGGCGGTCTGCTGGGGGCGCTCCTGACGGGTGTGTTCGCCGAGGCTTGCACCTACACCGACGCGGCCGCGACGGTCGGAGCGGACGGTCTCCTCAAGGGTGGCGTAAAGCAGCTCGGGGTTCAGGCCCTGGCGTGCGTCGTCGCGGCGGCCTACGCAGGGATCGCGACGTGGGTGCTCCTGCGTGCGATCGATCGGTTCATCGGTCTGCGCGTGGACCAGAACGACGAGCGCGACGGCCTCGACAGCGCGCTTCACGGCGAAGAGGGCTACGCCAACTCGTGAGCCTCCGCGGCGAGTGAGGGTGGGCGGCGATCCAGTCTTCGTCCGCACACCCTCCGACCGCTCGTCGTCTCTCGCGTCGCCGCCGCTTCGGCCGGCGCGCCAAAGAGGCTACGATGACGTCGATGCAAGCTTCGCTTCACCACGCCTTCGCCACAGCAGCGCTCGGATTCGTCATCGTTGCGGGCGGCGCGTGCGCCAAGGGCGACGCGATCGATACCGAGGGCGACGGTGACGGCGGCGCAGGTGGCAGCGGGCGTGGACGCACCGCCGCAGATGGTCCCAGCGGCACGACCAAGACCGGGCTCTCGGGCCCCGGAACGACCGGCGCGTCGTCGCCGACGACGGCGACGTCGAGCGGTCCGACGACCACGACGTCGAGCGGTCCGACGACCACGACATCGAGTGGACCAACGACCACCTCGGCGGTCACGACGGGCGGCGGCGTCGACTGCCAGCCCGAGAATCCGGCACCGGGCTGCGGGGCAGGACAACACTGCGTCCCGCAGACCTCGGGCGATCCGGTGTGCGAGCCCGCCGGCGCCGGCGTGGACTACCAGCTCTGCCCCAACGGTCGCGGCGATTGCGCGCCCATCTACGAGTGCGTCTTCGACGGATTCGACGCTTGCTGCATGGACTGGTGCCAGGTCGGTCTCAACAACTGCGGCGGCGGCGAGACGTGCACGAGCTTCAACACGCCGGTCTTCATCGACGGCGTAGAGTACGGCGTGTGCTGGGACGGCTTGCCGTGCGTGATCTGACGCGCGCGTGATCGGGGCCCTCTCGCCACGGTATTGAGGGTCGCCCACGGGTCGCATCGCAGCTAACCTGCCTAGATAGTTGGAACAGCAAGCGATGAAGAGGCGACCCTGGCTGAAGGGGGCGGCGGCCGCGGCCTTTGGCGGCTGCTCGCGCGCTCCATCGGGGCGAGCGGGCCGACTCGGCTTCAAGCACCAGCCGATGTGGGGTGACCCCGCGCCGTTTCGCGCGATGCTCGATGCCTTCCGCGCCGCGCATCCGGGCGTCGAGCTCGTGACCGAGGCGCTGCCGAACGCCTCGGACGCGGCGCACCAGTTCTTTCTCACGGCGCTCGAAGGCGGAGCGTCGGACTTCGATGTCTTCGTCGCCGACGTCGTGTGGGTCGCCGAGCTGGCCAAGGCGGGGTGGATCGCCGACTTGTCCGCAGCGTTTCCGCCGGACACGCTCGCGAGCGAGTTCCTTCCGGGACCGGTCGAGACCTCGGTGCTCGAGGGGCGCACCTTTGGCGTGCCCTGGTATGCTGACGTCGGTGTCATGTACCGGCGGACCGACCTCGTTCCCGAGGCGCCGTCGACCACCGAGGATCTGGCTGCTCGGGCGCGAGAGATCGCAAAGGCGTCGAAGACCGCGGGGTACGTCTGGCAGGGCCGCCAATACGAAGGGCTGGTCTGCAACGCCTTCGAGGCGTTCTGGGCCCACGGCGCGAAACGGGGCGATCCGCTCCAGCTCGACACGCCCGAAGCGATTCGCGGGCTCACGTACCTGCGCGAGCTGATCCTGACGGGGGCGTCGCCCCGTTCGGTGACCTCGATGGCGGAAGAGGACGCGCGGCGCGTCTTCCAGTCGGGCGGCGCGGCCTTCATGCGGAATTGGCCCTACGCGCTCGCCGAGCTCGAGAAAGAGGGATCGCCGGTGCGCGGGCGGGTCGCAATCTCGCTCCTTCCCAGTGCGAGCGGTGATCCGGGTCACGGAACGCTCGGCGGGTTTACGCTGGTCGTCAACGCGCACGCGCCGGAGGCAAACCGCGAGGCGGCGCTCGATCTCGTTCGTCATCTGACGTCGACCGAGAGTGCGCTCGTCCTCGCAGAGGTGTACGGGCGAAGCCCCGCGCGTCGCGCGCCCTACGACTCGGCGGAGCTGAAGGCCCGCGCGCCCGGGGTCGCGGCCCTCTCCCGCGCGCTCGAGCTCGCATGGCCGCGGCCGGTGACGCCGTTCTATCCGCTCTACACCGACGTCATGCAGGGCGAGCTCTCGGCGGCGATCGCCGGCATTCGAACGCCCGAGGAGGCGCTCGCGCGCGTCCGAGCGAGCGCAGAGCGACTGGCGGGCCGCCGATGAGCCTCCGCACCGAGCGTGTGACGGCGCGCGCGATGGTGGCGCCGGCGCTCGTCGTGCTCGCGATCGTCGCCGCCTACCCGATCGTCTTCGCGATCTACCTGAGCACGAGGCGGAGGATCCTCGTCTTCCGTGAGGACCAGCCTGCCGGGCTCGACAACTACCGCTTCCTGTTGGAGGACGGGCGCTTCTGGTCGAGCCTCGGCAACACGGCGTACTTCACGCTCGTCGCGGTGACGCTGGAGATCTGCCTGGGTGTGGCCTTCGCGCTCCTCCTGCATCGCGCGGTCCCCGGAGAGCGTCTCTTGCGCGCGTCGGTGCTCGTCCCGTGGGCGATCCCGAGCGTCGTTTCGGCCAAGCTGTGGGCTTGGCTTTTCGATGCACAGCACGGTGTGGTGACGCGAGCGCTCGGAGCGACGCTCCCGCTCGGGGATGCCGACATCCTCGGCACGCCGGTGTGGGCGATGCACGCCGCGATCGCCGTGGACGTGTGGAAGACGACACCGTTCATCGCGCTCCTCGCGCTCGCGGGCCTCAAGTCGATCCCCGACGACGTCTACCGAGCCGCCGCGATCGACGGCGCGTCGGCGGCGCGCCTCGTCTTCCGTATCGAGCTTCCGCTGCTCAAGTCCACGCTCGCAGTGGCGGCGCTGCTCCGTGCCCTCGACGCGTTCCGGGTGTTCGACGCCATTTATGCATTGACCGAAGGCGGTCCCGCGAACACGACCGAGACGGTCTCCATCTATGCCTACAAGACGCTCATGCGGTCCGGCGACTTCGGCTACGGCTCGACGCTCGCCGTCGCGACGCTGATCTGCGCGGCCGTGATCGGGATCGTCGGCGGGCGTCTCGCCGAGCGGGCAGGGCAGTCATGAACCGCGCCTGGGCAGGATTCTCGGCAGCGGCGGCAGCGGCGTTCTGCGTGGGACCGGCGCTCTGGCAAGCGCTCCTGTCGCTTCGCCCCGAGGCCGAGCTCACCGACATGGGGATGCCGTCGTCGCTCTCGCTGGCGAGCTACGAGGCGGTCTTCGCGCGGCATGGCTTCGCTCATGCCCTGATCTCGAGCGCGATCGTCGCGAGCGCGACGACGGTGGTCGCCGTGGCGATCGCCGCGGCGGCGGCCTTTGCGCTCGCCAAGCTGAGGATGCGGGCCCGCCGCCACATCCTCGGCGCGGCGCTCGTGTGCTCGATGCTGCCCCCCATCGCGACGGTCAGCCCGCTCTACTTGGTGATCCGTGCGGTGGGGCTCCGAGATCAGCTGCCCGGCCTCGTCCTTCCGTACCTCGGCTTCGCGCTGCCGCTCGCGATTTGGGTCCTCACCGACTTCTTCGCGAGCCTTCCCGACGAGCTGTACCGCGCTGCGCTCGTGGATGGCTGCAGCCCCTGGCAGGCGTTTCGGAAGGTCTACGTTCCGCTCGCTCGCCCCGGCGTGTTCACCACAGCCATCTTGGTCTTCGTGCAGGCGCACAGCGAGCTGCTCTTTGCGCTGACATTCACGTCATCGCCCGAAAAGCGGACGGTGCCCGTGGCGATCGTGCTGTTCGCAGCCGAGCACCGCGAGCCCTTCGGCGAGATGGCGGCGGCGGCGACGATCGCGACGTTGCCGCTCGTGCTCCTCGCGCTGGTCTTCCAGAGACGCGTCGTCGCCGGGCTCACGGCGGGCGCGGTGAAAGGCTGAGCATGATCGAGGTGCGACTCCAGTCGATCCGAAAGAGCTACGGCCGCGGCACGCCGGTGCTCGCCGGCATCGATCTCACGATCCAGAAGGGCGAGCTTTTGACCTTCGTCGGGCCCTCGGGCTGCGGAAAGTCGACGCTCCTCAACCTGATCGCGGGCTTCGACAGGCCGACCGAGGGTCACGTGCTGATCGACGGGCGCGTCGTCGACGATCTGCCGCCGCGGGACCGTGACGTGGCGATGGTATTCCAGAGCTACGCCCTGTACCCGCACCTCGACGTCCGCCAGAACATCGCGTTCCCGCTCGAAGCGGCGCGCACGCCGCGGGACGAGATCAAGACCCGCGTCGCGGCGACGGCCGAGCGTCTGGGCCTGGCCGGGCTCCTGGATCGAAAGCCGAAAGAGCTCTCCGGCGGCCAGCGGCAGCGCGTGGCGCTCGCCCGCGCGCTCGTGCGAAAGCCCAAGCTCTGCCTCTTCGACGAGCCGCTCTCGAACCTCGACGCGACGCTGCGCGGGCTGATGCGCGCCGAGATCAAGAAGCTCCACGAAGAGCTCGGCGCGACGTTCGTCTATGTGACCCACGATCAGGCGGAGGCGATGACGCTGTCGGATCGCGTCGTCGTGCTCAACGCCGGGGCGATCGAGCAGGCCGCGCCGCCGCGCGACGTCTACGACCGGCCGGCGACGCGCTTCGTCGCGACCTTCATGGGATCGCCGCCGATCAACATCCTGCCCCCTGCGATCGCCGCTTCCCACGTCGATGTGGCGAAGGGGATCGTCGTCGGCGTCCGGCCCGAGGACGTGAAGGTCCTCGAGCAGCCCGCCGCCGATGCACAGAAAGCAAAGGTCTGGGTGGTCGAGCCGACCGGGCCCGAGACGTGGGTGACGCTCGAGATCGAGGGCGCGCGCCTCGTCGGTCGAGCCGCGGCGAGCTTCGCCGTCCGTCCGGGTGGTGAGGCCTTCTTCGCGATCGATCGCGACAGGATCCACGCCTTCGACGAGAAGACCGGAAGACGCGTTCCGGAAGGTTGATTCCCCCTCACGAAGTGAGGAGGCAAGGGGGTGAAACCACAGAGATCGACGTCGAGGTTCGCCGAGTGCGGCACTGACCTCAGGGATCGAGCGCGACGACCGCCTCGATCTCGACGAGCGCCTCGCGCTCGACGAGGCCCGCTACGCCGACGAGCGCCATCGCCGGAAAGACCTTGCCGAGCACGCGGCGCCAGGCCTCGCCGATTTCTTTCGGATGATTCCGGTACGCATCGAGATCCGTCACGTAGATCGTGAGGCGGGCGATCTGCTCCGGCTTGCCGCCGGCGGCCGTGACGACCGCGTGGACGTTGGCGAGCGCTTGCTCGAACTGCCCGACGAAGTCCTTCTTCTCGAAGGCGCCTTGGGGCGTCCAACCCACCTGGCCGGCGACGTGGAGCGTGCGGCCGGTGGTGATCGTTCCGTTGGCGTAGCCCTTGGGCCTGGGCCATCCAGGTACCGTCACGGTCTCGATCGTCATGCCATCACCTGTCCCCCGTCCACCGGGATCGCTTGGCCGTGGATGCCGCGCGCAGCGTCGCTCATGAGCGACACGACGAGGTGCGCGACCTCGTTTGCTTCCATGAGCCGATTCTGCGGCGACATCGCAGCGAGCGTCGACTCCGCGTCCGCCGCGCTGCGACGTGTCTTCTCGGCGATTCGGGCCGCCGCCTCGGCGGCCATCTCGGTGCGAACCCAGCCGGGGCACACGGCGTTCACCGTGACGCCGCTCTTCGCGATCTCTGCAGCGAGCGACCGCGTGAGCCCGATCAGCGCGTGCTTCGAAGCGCAATAGGACATCGTGTATGCGTACCCGATGCGACCGGCGTTCGAGGCGACGTTGATCACGCGGCCCCATCCGGCCTTGACCATCGGCGGTACCAGCGCGCGGCAGAGCAGGAACGGAACGGTGACGTTGAGCTCGAGCGTCCGGTCCCAGTTGTCGTCCGAGGTGCGATCGTAGGGCGCGCTCTCGGCGATGCCCGCGTTGTTGACGAGGATGTCGACGCGCCCGACCTGGCGCGCGAGCTTCGCGAGCAAATCCGTGACGCCGGGCCGCGACGACAGATCCGCGACGATGCCGACCCCTCCCGTCGCGTCGGCGGTGGCGGTGACCTCGGCCTCGCGGCGGCCTGTGACGACGACGCGTGCGCCGGCGGCGGCCAGGGCGTCGGTGATGGCCCGACCGATGCCGCGCCCGCCGCCCGTGACGAGCGCCGTCTTTCCCGAAAGCATCACCCGCGGTTAGCAGGTCCTACCCGAGGCGGAAACCGGACGGCGCATCCCCGGTTTGCGGTGTCCACTCGCGGTTGACGGCGCCTTCGGTGACAGTGTCCACCGCCGGTTTACGGTCCGTGGGCGCCCGCGCAAAAGTCCCTGGTTTTGAAGCGTCTTCGTATGTGGCTTGGGGCTTGCTGTAGGCCCCGGTGTGCGATCCTTCTTGGCCCTGTCCGCTGCGTGTGTCGCCGGCATCGTCGCCGGTGCCGTCGGGTGCACCGGGGACATCGGCGGAAGCACCGAAGAGCCCGTTCCGGGGCCGCCCAAGGTCGAGCCCAAGCAGGTGCCCGCCGCCCCAGAGGTGATCTCGAGCACGGCGACGTGCACTCCGCGTCGCCCGGGTGAGGTGCTCCTCTCGGTCTCGCCCGAGGGCCACGCCTGGCTCATGGTCGAGGGCTCGCCCAACAGCGTGCGGGTGCTCGATCCGTTCGAGAGCTCGATGGTCGAAGCGATCGAGGACGTCGAGATCGCCGACATCGTCGCGGGCCAAGCCTGGTCGGCCCGCGACGCGGCCGTCGTCACCGACGCCGGCCTGTGGAGGCTCGACGATCTCTCCCGCATCGAGCTCACGCCGCCGAGCGGCTTCGCAGCGCCCGGCGCGCTCTGCGGCGATCCCGGCGACAACGGGCTCCTCGTCTCGAACGGCAAGGTGTTCGAGCGCCGGCTCGACGGACAGTGGTGGTCCTGGGATCCCGGTGTCGAGGGCGAAGGCGCGCCGAACGCGGTCGTTCGGTACGACGGCGACTGCCAGTCGACCGGGAACCTGTCGTGGCTGACGTCGGCCGACGGCACGCTCTATCGCGTCGAGCCCGCGACCTTCTCGCGCCCGGTCCGGTTCGAAGGCTTCGTCGGTGCCGCCGCGACGAACGACTCGGTGGCGGTGCTCGAGACCGACATGCTGTGGATGGGCCCGGACGCTTGGCAGTCCTGGATCTTCCCCGGCCTTGTCCCGACCGAGGTGAGCGCTTCGGCTGGGCTCTACTGGATGGTGTCGGGCTCCCAGCTGCTGCGCTTCGACGGGACCACGTTCTACGAGATCTCGCACGAGATGACCGGAGCGATCGAGCGCGTTGCCGCGCACGCGGGCGGCGCTTGGCTCGTCGGCGGCGACAAGATCTGCCACCAAGCGACAGGGCCGATGGTTCGCGTCGACGGCGTGCGCCCGTTCGCGAGGACGGTCGAGCTCGAGATCCCGATCCGCGTGCGGGCGAGCGACGCGAGCGACGTGACCGCG
Source organism: Polyangiaceae bacterium (assembly GCA_041940405.1). GTDB lineage: Bacteria > Myxococcota_A > Polyangia > Polyangiales > Polyangiaceae > Xiheicaenibacterium. The sequence goes on along the minus strand of JBGTSH010000257.1, from coordinate 2,190 downwards.
ACGATCGACGGCGCTCCGATCGCGCTCGTCGCCGGCGAGGCCGGCTGGCTCGAAGGCGAGGCGCGCCTCGAGACGGTCGGCTGGCACACGATCGACCTCACCGCGGCGGGCGGAGGCGCGGTGAGGTCGGTCACCGTCAAGCGCTTGCCCGAGGTGGTCCGCAGCTGGGAGACCGACATCGCACCGATCTACCAGGCGAGCTGCACGAACTCCGATTGCCACCGTCCGGCGTCGAGCGACCCGCCCGATCTCGGGAGCTACGACGCTTGGAAGGAGCACTCGGCCGCGATCCGCACGCGCGTGATCGAAGCCAGGACGATGCCGCCGGCAGCCAACATCGGGCCGGAGTGGGGGAACGACGACGTCGAGACCATTCGTGAATGGCTCGAAGGAGGCATGCTGCCGTGAGATTCCTAGTTAGCTCCTCGTGGCGCTCGCGCGCTCTTCTCCTTGCGGCTCTCGGCGTGGCGACCGCCGCGGCGAGCTGCAAAGACGGCCCCGGCGAAGAGAGCTCGCAAGAGCCACCCTCGCCGACCGACTCCACGCCCGCGACCTGGGACCCGAGCGGCGACACGGGCGAGTGCAACGTCGACGCGCTCCTCGAGCCGTACTCCTACGGATCGAAGGTCAAGACCCTGCTCACGGGCCTGCCGCTCGACGATGCCGAGCTCAAGGCCCTCGAGCAGGATCCGTCGCAGCTCAAGAGCATGATCCAGGGCTGGCTCGCGCTTCCCGAGGCAGACACGACGCTCACGCGCTTCTTCATGACCGCCTTCCAGCAGACGAGCGGCGACCGCGTCTCGCTCTTCTACCTGCTCGGCCGAAACGCGACCGCCGTGGGCTCCTATACGAATCCCCAGAGCCCCGGCGCCGACGAGATGATCAACGCGAGCTTCTCGGAGAGCTTCGCTCGCACCGTCGTGGCGCTGGTGAACGAGGGCAGGCCGTTCACCGACGTCCTGACCACCGACCGCTTCATGATGACGACCGCGCAGATGGCGTTCCTCGCGTTCTCGGACGACGAGGTGGTCGACGACGAGCAGAAGCGGACCCCGCGCACGACCGCCGGCCACTTCGACACCATTCGATTGGTGCGCGATCAGGCCGCCGCGCCGCCCCTCGCCCAGGCGATGGACCCGAACAACGCGAACTTCGGCAAGTTCTGGCACGCGGGCTTGGCGGGCCTTCCGGCCGGCTGCAACGTGGTCGCGACCAACACCATCAATACGACCCAGAACGTCGACGGTCAGTGGCGCCTCGCCAATGGCATCACGCCGTCCTTCTTCGTGTTCAGCCAGCTCGTCCTCGGCCGGCATCAGAGCGTGCTCAGGCAAGGGAGCACCGATTGCACGACGGGCGCGTCGAACAAGACGCCGCTGATCGCGCGCGACGATTACTCGGATTGGCGAATGGTGAAAATTCGCCAGCCCGCCGACGGCGAGACGCCGACGATCTTCTACGAGATCCCGAAGCTGCGGACCCTCGATGAAATGGTCCTCCACACGCCGCGCCTCGGCTTCATGACGACGCCCGGCTTCTTCTCGACGTGGATGAACAACGAGGACAACGCGGCGCGCGTCACGATCAACCCCGAGCAGCCGAGCGGTGGCGAAATCTTCCGTGCTAAGCTCGCCGCACTCGTTAACAGTGCCGGCGGCATCGCGGATTGGTCAGAGCTCGATCGAATGCTCCTCGAAGCGGCGCCGACGGTCACAGCGACACGAGTAATCGGCTGGTACGAGGCGCAGCGCGCAACCCTCGACCCGCTCGTCAAGAGGCGAAACGTACAGCGAGACAAGTGCATCGACACGAAGAAAAAGCGCGATCTGCTTGAACTTCGTCGGATACGCACGCTCCTCAAACGGGGGGTATCGAACGCGAAACTGAAGTGGCGCAAGGTTCAAATCGGACACATGGAGACCGGCCCGAAGAGCAAGGCGCCACTCTCTCCGGCAGCAGCATGGGCGGCAATCAATGCGCTTCGAACCGGACCGACGACGTTCCGATCGACATCCGTCCAAAGATTCCGAAAGCCCGACGGTACGCTCGCAGTTGGTGCGGAAAACGGGGACGAGACGGACGAGACGGACGAGGCCTGTCCGGGAGATGTGATTTTTGTGTCATTCTTTTTCACTGAGTATATCGACACTTCCAGTGGTCCGGCGTCCGTGGACGCAATTTTCTCTTCGG
>JBGTSH010000256.1:0-15708 GCA_041940405.1 Polyangiaceae bacterium | reverse complement strand
AGGAGCGCCTTGGTTTCCTGGAAGAGGTAGCTCTTGTTGGCCGAACCACCGCCCTTGGCCATGAACAGCAGCTTGTACGCGTCGCCGTCGGACGCTTGGATCTCGATCTGGGCCGGCAGGTTGGTGCCGGTGTTCTTCTCTTCGTAGGTGTTTATGGGCGCTAGCTGCGAGTAGCGGAGATTGAGCGTGCGATAGGCGCTCTCGATGCCTTTTGCGATGGCGCGCTCGTCGCCGCCGCCCGTAAACACCAGCTGCCCTTTGTAGCCATGGACGATTGCGGTGCCGGTGTCCTGGCACATCGGGAGGATCCCGCCGGCGGCGACGCAGGCGTTCTTCAGGAGGTCGGTCGCCACGAACCTGTCGTTGTCGCTCGCCTCGGGGTCCGAGAGGATGCTGGCGAGCTGCGCGAGGTGCCCCGGCCGAAGCAGGTGGGCGATATCCCGCATGGCCTCGTGCGTGAGCATCGTCAGGCCCTCCGGCTCGACCTTCAGGAACGTCGACCCCGCAGCCTCGAAAGTGCTGACGAAATCCTTCGTTACCAGGCGAAAAGAAGGGGGCGCCTCTTCCGGCCCGGCGCCCAGGTTGAGGATGGGTTCGTAGACGAAGTCGCTCATGATCGTGCGCGGCGAGTCTTCCATGGGCGACGCCGCGGCGCTAACGGCCATGGGGGAAAGCGCCCATCGGGAACGCACTGAGGTCCTGTCATTCTGCCGCGAGAGCGGAATCAATGGCCGTGGCAGAACATGACGATGGGGCAGTACGCCACGAAAGGGATTCCCGACCCTTCACTCCGCGCCGTAGACTCCGTCATCTGCCCCCTATGCAACCAGACACCATTCCGGCGCTCGGCAACACGCTCGACTTCATGCGACTCCTCTGGTCCCTCGCGCACGGCCTCCAGAGCCGATCGAAGCGCATGGAGGCGGACCTAGGCATCACCGGACCGCAGCGTCTGGTGATCCGTATCTTGGGCCGTTCGCCGGGTGCATCGGCGGGGACGCTCGCGCGCGCGATGTGCGTGCACCCGAGCACGCTCACCGGCGTGCTTCGACGTCTCGAGACGCGCGGGCTCGTCGAGCGCAGGCGCGACAACGGCGATGGGCGTCGCAAGCTCTTCACGCTGACGTCCGCCGGCAAGAAGCTCGACGCGTTACAGGCCGGGACGGCCGAGGCGGCGGTTCGCCGGGCGCTCGGTCGTCTCAAGAGCGACGAGCTCGGTTCGGCGACGCGGGTGCTCGCGCTCGTCGCCGACGAGCTCGGGCGTCACGATCGCTGAGCCGACGCCCGTTCGCGCTCCAGCTCTCGGAGGAGCGCCGACGCGAGCACTTCGTATTGATCGATGACGTTGTACCGTTGCGCCGAAACGCGGAACACGCGGCGGCGGGGAGCGGGCCACGGCATCACCGGCACCTGGATTCGATGCTCGTCGCGGAGCCTGCGATGGAGCGCGAATGGGTCGCCGTCGGGGAGCGGAAACGCAGCGAGCGAGCCGATCATCGACTCGGGGCAGGGCGCCTCGAGGCCGAGCCTGTCCATCAAGAGGGAGCGAGCTGCGAGGACCAGCTCACGGTTGTCGCGCATGACGCCGGCGAGCCCGTCCGGCGAGAACGTGTCGAGGAGCTCGAGCGCGGCCGGAACGGCGAGGATCGGCGTCGGGTCCATCGTCCCGACCCAATCGAACTCGAGCGCGTAGCGCGAGCGGTCGGTGCGAGCCGAGTTGGCGCCGTGGCTGATGATCGCGGGGCGCATCGAGGTGCGGCGATCCGCGCGCGTCACGACGAAGCTCGCGCCCTTCGGCGCGCACACCCACTTGTGGAGAGCGCCGACGTAGTACGCCGCGCCGACGGTCGAGATGTCGAGCGGGAGCATCCCGGGCGCGTGCGCGCCGTCGACGATGACATCGACGTTTCGAGCCTCCGCCTCGCGGACGATGTCGCGGACCGGAAACACGAGACCGGTGGGGCTGGTTACGTGATCGACGATCACGAGCCGGGTCCGCGGGCCGAGCGCGGCCACGACGGAGGCGGTTGCTTCGGCCGGGTCACGGATGGGAAACGGAATCTCGGCGACGACTGCCTTCCCGCCGCTCCGCTCGGCCCAGTGTCTCGCGGCGTTGTTGCACGCGTTGTAGCCGTGATCGGTGACGACGATCTCGTCGCCGGGCGAGAGGCGCAGCGACGCGAGCACCGAGTTGACCGCGAACGTCGGGTTCGGGACGAAGGCGATGCCTTCGGGGTCGGCGCCGAAGCGCGCTCCGACCACGGCCCGGACGGCGTCGAGCCGCCCCTCGAGCTCGTCGATGAGAAAGCGGACCGGGTCGCGCTCGATCTCGAGGCGAAGTTGGCTCTGCACCTCCAGGATCGGCTGCGGCGTTGCGCCGAACGACCCGTGGTTCAAAAACACGAGACCGTCCTCGTGAAGCCAAGGAAACTTCGGCATCGCTTGGCACACTAACCCGAAGGCCCGCTACGATCCGCCGCGTCATGCGCATCGCCCTCCTGTACCCCCCTCCCTGGAAGATCTCTGTACCGGGGGAGCCGCCCGTCCCGGCGAAGGAGGGGCCCCCCGACGGGTACAAGCAGGGCGATCTGGACGCCGATTTTTACCAGATCCCCTACGGCCTCCTCTCGCTCGGGGCGCAAGCGATCCGGGCCGGACACCAGGTGAAGGTGCTCAACCTGTCGTCGTTTCCGTGGTCGAAGGTCGAGGAGGTCATCAAGAGGCTCGATGCCGAGCTCTTCGGCCTCTCTTGCTGGACGGCCAATCGGCGGGGGGTCGCCATGGTGGCCAAGGCGATCAAGGCGGCGCACCCGAAGGCCCACGTCGTCGTCGGCGGCCCGCATGCGACGCCGTTCGCGCGCGAGATGCTCGCCCACCACCCGGACATCGACACCATTTCGACCGGCGAGAGCGACGAGACGTTCCTCGAGCTCGCCGATCGGCTCTCGCGCGGCGAGCCGACAGGGGGGATCGCCGGCACGCACTTTCGCAACGGCAAGGCGATCGAGAAGGGGCCCGCACGCAAGAACATCGACGATCTGGATCGGCTCGCCTCGCCGCAGGACTACTTCGCGACCCACATCCTGATGACGTCACGCGGCTGCCCGTGGGCATGCACGTTCTGCGGCGCCGAGACGTCATGGGGTCGCGGCTTCCGCTCACAGTCGATCGACTACGTCCTCGGCGCGATGGAGACCGCGCTCGCCAAGCTGCCGGTCCGGATGATCCAGATCAAGGACGACACGTTCACGACGAACAAGAAGCGGGTCCTCGAGCTCTGCCGAAAGATCCGCGAAAAGAAGCTGCGTTTCTTCTGGAGCTGCGACACGCGCGTCGACCTCCTCAACGAAGAGCTCCTCACCGAGATGCGCCTCGCCGGGTGCCAGCGCCTCTCCCTCGGCGTCGAGACCGGCTCGCAGCGCATCTTGGATGCGATCGACAAGAAGATCACCGTGGGCGAGATCCTCGCGTCGACCGAGCTCGCCAAGAAGGTCGGGATCAAGGTCCGCTACTACATGATGCTCGGCAACCGCGGCGAGACTGCCGAGACGTTCAAAGAGACGCTCGCATTCCTCGAGAAGGCGAAGCCGCACGAGTACATCTTCTCGTGTCTCTCGATCTACCCGGGCACGCGCGACTTCCACGACGCCGAGGAGAAGGGCTTCGTCGATCGCGAGGTCTACTTCCAGGAGAGCTTTCAGGAGCTCAAGATGCCGTTCGACGCGTCGGATGAAGACACCGCCGTCATGAACGAGTGGTTTTCGCGCAACAGCGGTCTTCGATCCAGCCCGCCCCCCGACAGCTCGGAGTACCGCGCGATCCTCGAGCGGCTCGGCGACTACCACGGCGCCCACATGGACCTCGCCGGTTCGCTCTACCAAGAGGGCGATCTCAAGGGTGCCGAGCTCCACGTGCAGAAGGCGCTCGAGCTCGGCTATCCCTGTCCCGGGATCGCCTACAACTACCTCGCGTGCATCGCGAAGGCGCGAAACGATCTCGACGGGATGATGGATGCCTTCACGACCGCGGCGAAGCTCGATCCGCAGCACTGGATCCTGATCAAGAACGTCGCGGCGGCGAAGGAGTGGTTCAAGAAGGGCGGCCCCGCCAAGGGCCTGCCGCTACAGCTCGAAGCACGACAGGACTTTCAGCTCCTCGAGCGCACCATCCAGCCGACGCTCCCCGGGCCGCTCCCCGATGACTGGATGACGTGGGCCGCGCCGCTCGCCGCGCAAGCCGCCGAGACGCACGTGAAGACGCCCGAGATGGAGGGGTCCAAGCGCGAGCTCGGAAGGCGCGGCAAGCTCCGCGTCGTCGATTGAGGAATCAGACGACGAAATCGAGCATCTGCAGCTCGGTCATGTAGCCGACCATCGCCTGCTTGTACTCGTCGATCAGAAGGTCGAGCTTGAAGAGGATGCCGTCGGAGCCCGAGCGCTCGACGCGCCCGCTGACGGGGATCTCGCCCTTGGGGAGCGCGAGGACCATCGTCGCTTCGGAGCCGGGCGCGAGGTTGGCGCTCGCAGCGAGCTTGAGGAAACCCTCGGACAGCTCGACGACGGGGATCGGGCGGCCGCCGTTGAGGCGGACCGAAGCCGGGTGGCTCTCCATCGGCGAGACGCGGTAGTGGCTGCGGCGGTTGTGCTCGATGAGCTCATCGAGACGATCGCAGACGGGCTGCGAGATCGGCGTCTCGTCGGCGGCGAGCACGACGTCGCGAAGCTCCTTCATCGCCTTCTGCGTGCGGATGATGTTGTCGCGCATCTCGTCGAGGCGCTGCTTGTCACGGCGAACCTTGTCGCTCACGACGTCGAGCAGGCCCTTGTAGAAGAGGAACGCGAGATCCGCCGAGCGTGAGAAGACCTTCATCAGCGCTTCGCGGTCGACCTCGAGGAGCTTCGAGTCGCGCGTGGCGACGGCGGTGGTGTTGCGCGGCACGCCGGTGAGCGCACCGAGCTCGCCGATGGGGGCGATGGGGCGCACCACGATCTTCGGCTCGCGCGCTTCGGTGAGCTCGATCTCGCCCTCGGCGAGGAGCTGGAACTTCTGCGGCACCTCTCCCTCTCGGAAGAGGGTTTGCCCCTTCGACACCTTGCGCGGCACGAAGGCAGCGAGAAGCTCCTTGGTCTGCTCCGGCTTCAGCGAGCGGAAGAGCGGAAGGTGGGCGAGGTCGGCAGGGGTGATCGTCACGCTGCCGGTCTAGTCCAATCCCACCGCGTCCGGTAGAGGCGTCGGAAAAGGAGGGGCTTTCTACCGCTCGCTCGACCACTCGAGCACCACGCCCGGCCCGCCGCCGCCACGGCTGCCGGCCGCCCCGCCGATGCCGATGAGGAGTTGCTGCGAGTTCTCGAAGAGGTAGAGCGCCTCGACCTCTGCCTCGCTTCTGCCCACGTCCGGCGGCCTACGGGTGGCCCTAACGCGTCCGGTTCCCTCGGCGAAATAGCGGTCGCCCTCGTAGTGATCGAGCTGGCCGTAGCTGCGCGGCGCGTCGGTGGGATCGTTCCAGGCCAGGACGCGGTCGAGGAACAAGAGGTGCGGGAGGTTCACCGAGAGGAAGCTCAGCGTGAGAAGGCCCATGTGCTGGGGGAACTCGACGGCTTCGGACTCGGGTAGGTCGGGCTCGGCGTAGAACCGCTCGCGGCCCACGTTGTGCTCGCTGAGGAGGTCGAAGAGCGCGCCGGGGCCCGCGCCCGCGAGAACGGTTCGCCTGTCGGCGATCGGCCCGAACATGTGGATCTCGATCCCGTCGCCGCCGCTCTTCTTGGAGATGTTTCGCAGCGCCCACGGCGGCAGGTCCTTCTTGAACCAGAGGTCGAGCCAGCCGGATGGCGCTTTCTCGTCGAAGGTAAGCGTGCCCCGACGGAGCGGATGCATTTTTCCACCGAGCGACAGCTCGCCGCCCTCCATCACGAGCTGACCCTTCACCGTGCGGCCGCTGGGGCGGACCTTGATCGCGATCGTTCCGTGCGGGTGGAGCTCGAGCGGCGATTGGAGGAGCCTGGCGCCCTTGGCGATGCGGATCTCGACGTCCATCCCGGCCTCCGGAGCCGGATCGGCCGCGGGAGGCGGTGCGGGGGACGTGGGCACCAATTCGCGCCCGTGAGGGTGCGAATCAGGCAACTTCTGCGGTGGAGGAGCCGGCAGCTTGCCGACCTTGGTCTTGTCGTCGACGAAGAACACGTCGCCGGCGTGAACGTCCTCGGGCTGGTGGGCGCGCTCGAACCGATCGGGAAACGAGGCGTCGAGCTTCTTGATGTCGACGGTCGCGACCCGGATCGACCGATCGAGCTCCATCCGCGCTGTCGCTTCCAGATCGAGGGTGCCGCGCGGCGCGTCGGGCTTGCCGAGCGTCGCGGTGCCGAAGAGCAGCCACTTGTGCGCCGAGAGCCTGAGATCGAGGTGCGTGGGCGTGACGTTGTCGAGCGTCAGCTCGCCGCCGATCCTGAGCGCTCTGTCTTTGACGTCGCGATCGCTCTCGTGCGCCTCGATGCCGCGCACGGTAACTTTGCCCTTCTCGGCGGCGATGTCGATCTTCACCTTCTCGTAGACGCGCCTCGTGCCGGGGAGCTGGATCTTGTCGGCCGCGATGAGGAGCTGACCGTCGATGGCCGCGTCCTTGACCTTGGTCTTGTCGTCCTTCTTCTCGAGTGTGGCGTGCGCCTTCATGTTCCAGTTGGCGGTGCCGGCGAGGACGGGCTTGGCGTCCTTGGCCGCGAACGCCGGGACGAGGCTGGCGATGGGCGCGTTCTGCATGGCGATCGTCGCGTCGATCGGGAGCGGCTCGCCCTTGGAGTAGCCGGCGAGCGCCGCGCGGGGGACGCCGACGTCGATGGTGCCGAGCGCGACCGCGTCCTTGGTCGTATCTGCCGCGCCGAGCCGAAGCGAGACGCCGGCGCGGTCCTTGTCGACGGCGATGTGCGCCGCGACGCCGCCCTTGGCCCCGCTCGCCATCTCGACGTTCGCGAGGCCGATCGCGCCGTTCGCGAGCGGCTCCTTTGCGGTTCCGGTGACCTCGATCTTTCCGCGCAGCGTTCCCGGCGCGGGCGCCAGGTTGGGACGGAGCACCGCGAGCGACGAGAGCGGGCGGTCTGGGACGGTGATCGTAAGGTTCAGCGTGGGATCGAGCCCGCCTTGCTTCGCGCGCGGCAAGAGGCCCTTGCCTCCGGCGCCGACGGTGCCGCCGATCGTCAGGAGATCCTTCTGCGCGAGGTCGACGTCGGCGGCGATCTTGGTCGTCTCGGGCTCGAGATCGATGTTCGCGTGGACGTCGAACGGACCCTTTTGCCCAGGTGACAAGCCGGTCGCGTCGAGGTCGATGTGCGCGTCCACGTCCTGGCGGTTGCCTTTGACGTCGACGGTGGCCGCGAGCGTGCCGCCGAGCCCGCGAACGCGTTCGAGTTGGGGAAGCGGAGGTAGCGACGAGAGCGGAAGGGGACCGACCTTGAGCTTGGCGTCGTAGGTCATTCGCGCCGCACCGCCGAGGAGCGGTGACGTCGGGAAGTCTGCAGATGCGTCGAGGGCGACGGCGGGCTCGGCCTTGCCGTCGAGCGAGAGCGTGAGGTTCGCGCCCGCCTTCGTCGCTCCGCGCTCGGCGGGATCGACGTGCGCGACGAGGTGAAGCTTCTGCGTCGACTCGCCGGCGAGCTTTTGTGTCTCGAGGTCGAGGTCGATCTTGCCTTTGGGACGCGCCACCGTGCCGTCGAAGCTCGCTGCGAGCGCAATCGAGCCGTTGGGCTTCTCCAGAATGGGAGACAGCATCACGAGCTTCGAAAACGGCGGGATCGGCACCGCGGGCGTGTAGGCCGCGATGCTCGAGATGGGCCTCCGGGGGATCTCGATGTCGGCTTTGATGCTGCCCGCAGGATCGAGGCCCTTCTTCTCGCCCCGGAGCGAGAGCGGCAGCTCTGCCTTGGCGCGAAGGACGACGTCCGTCGGAGAAGCCTTGTCCATTGCGACGAGATCGATCCGAGCGCGGTGCCCGCTCGTGCCCGGCCGCTGATCGACGCTCGCGTCGAGGCGAAGGGCGAGGCGAGGGAGGTCCTTCTTATCGGCGCCCGCCGCGTCGCCGGTCGGCTTGCGGATCGTCGATCCCGTGAGCGCGAGCTTCACGTTGGGATCCTGCAGCGTGCCGGTCGCGTCGAGCTTCAAATCGAACGAGGCGTCGAAGCCTGGAGGAAGCTTTCTTCCGCGGAGCGCGAGCACGGTCGACAGGAGGATGGGCGAGACGCGCAGGTGAACGTCGAAGCCCTCGACAATGGCCGGCTTCTCACCCTTCTCTTTGTCGCCGCGGCGGATCTTGGCCGCCATATCGATGGCGACGCCGGCGCCGAGCGCGCGGAGCGCCTTGGCCTTGGCCGTGACGGTCATCTCGCCGTCGATGCGGCCCTTCACCCCGACCTCGAGATCGTCCTTCGGGAGCACGAGGACGTTCTTCGGAAGCTTGACGCTTATCGGAATGCCGGCGGTGCGGAGCTTGGCCATCGCGCTGTCGACGTCGCCGTCGAGGCGGAGCTTCACGTCGACCTCTTTCGAGGCGACGGTCAGGTTGCCGGCGATCGCGACGTGCTGGTCGAGCGCTCTGACGTCGACCTCTTTCACGTCGACCTTGCCGTCGGCGATGCTGGCCCGCACGCCGAGCTCGTCGACCGTCACGCCGCGGACGCGCGCGTTCTTTCCGACGAGCTTCACGTCCGCGGAGAGCGACGCGAGATCCTTGCCGCTTCCCTTGGCTTCGATGCGGAGCGACTCGAGCGTGGCGGGGGGAACTGTGACGCCGGAGCCGACGATCTTCGCGGTGTCGACGTTCGATACGGTCGTCGTAACGTCGAAGCGCGGGCGCGCTCCCATCGGATCTTCGGCCTTGGCGTCGACGTCGATCCTCGCGTCGCCCGCGGCGACGTGCAAGGCCAGCGTGGGCGACTGCGACGTGCCGCCGAGGTGGGCATCGATGTCGACGTCGGTCAAGAGCAGCTCTTTGCCGAGGAGGGCGTTGACCTCTTTCCCGACGACGCGCAGCCCGACGACCTCGGCCCGAGGCACGCCGGCGAGCTTGCCCTCGGCCATCGGCGCGCGGACCTCGACCGCCGAGAGCGTGAGGAGGCCGATCGCCAGCTTCTCGAGATCGACCGACGACGTCGCCTCCTCGAGCGAGAGCTTGAGGCCGCCGGTGCTGACCGGGATCGTGCGATCGATCCCGCGAGGTTTTACGGCGAGCGCTACCTCGGCGGAGAGCGGAAGGAGCTCGACAGTTCCCTTGCCAGCGTCCACGTCGACCCTGAGTCCGGTCTTGAGATCCCGCACCCCGACGGTGAGGCCCGACGCGGGCTTCTCGACCGCGACGTTCGCGCCGATGGTGGGAAGGTCGACCCGGAACGTCTTGGTCGCGCTCTTCGCGAGGATCGTTCCCTCGAGCCCGACGCCGGTGACCGCGATCTTGGTCCCGTCGGGTGAGGCGATGGTGACGTTGACGTCGGAGATCCGAACGTCGTCGATGCTGACGCCCTTCTTGAGCTCGATCGGCTCGAAGAGGCCTTTGAAGTTGCTGCCGCCTTCGGCGTCCTTGAGGATCTCTACGTCGAGGCCCGAGACCTCGACCGCCTCGAGCGGGATCGGACCGGGGCCGCCGAGGTCGCCCCACTTCGGCCGCACGCGAACGCGCTCGAGGGCGATCGCCTTCTCGCCTTTGGCGTCCTTGATGACCACGCCGCCGATCGTGAGATCGCCGAAGAGCGCGAGGTCGAGCGAGCCGATTTGGACCGTGCCGTTGACCTTCTTGGCGAGGCGCGCCTCGACGATGGCCCGCAGGCGCTCCTTGCCCGAGTCGGTGTGCAGGTACGCAAGCAGCAGCGCAACGAGGACGATGGGTACGAGGACGATCCCGAGGACGACGCGGAAGATTCGAAAGGGGAGGCCCCGTTTCTTTCGGGGCTTCTCGTCGCCCGTGATCGCCCGCTTCGCCGGCTCGCCGCCCTCGGTTTCGGAGCTCATCAGAAGGCCTCGCCCAAGCGGAAGAATACGTGAATCGGCGAGTCGTCGATGTCTTGGATCTCGCTCTCGGCGAGGATTCGGTAGCCGACGTCGATCGCCAGCGGCAGGTACCAGATGCGGAGGCGCGCTCCGAGGCCGGCCGCGAGCCAGACGCCGTCAGCGAATGGATTCGCGTTTCCGGAGACGCCGCCGAAGTCTGCGAAGACGATGCCGCCGACCGGAAGACGCGGCGGCAGAAGGCGCAGCTCGGCGCTCGTCTCCACGAGGCTGAGCCCGCCAGCGGCGATCTCGGTGCAGAAATCTTCGAAGCAGCGGGGCAGGGTGGGAGAAAAGAGCTGCCGCCCGTAGCCGCGGAAACCGTGTGCGCCGCCGCCGAAGAGTCGCGCCCCCAGCGGAACGCCTTCTTCGTCCGCGAGGAAGACCCAGTCGGCCGATGCGCGGAGCCCGACCGAGACGGGCGCCGCGATCGGGATGAAGAGGCGCGCGTCCGGCGCAATGTCGAGGTAGCGGTGCGTAGCAATCGGATCGCCCGGCATGAAGCGCGAGCGGAGGGCGAGGAGGTGGCCCTTCATCGGCTCGACGGGATCCTCTCGCCAGTCCCAAACGATTCCGGCTTCGAGCTCGGGGCCGTACGCGTCTTCGCGCGAGGGCAGCCCGAGCTCGTCCTGCTCGGCGGCCGAGAACGGACCGAACCCGAGCGCCTCTTGCCACATCGCGAACAGATCGATGTCGAAGAAGAGGCCCTTGTCGATCGTCGTTCGGACGCCCGGGCCGGTGCGCAACGTATGGAGGTACGCGCTCGGGAACAGATCGCCGCGGTACTGCGCGGTCGTGCGGAGATCGCCGAGGCGTCCGAGCGCACCGGCGTGGACCGTCCGGATGGTCGCGTCGCCGTAGAAGCCCGATGGATCCTCGGAGGGCGTCCCGAAGAGGTAGCCGTACCCGGCGCCGCCTTCGAGGATGAGGTGTCCCATCGGGCCGAGCACGTCGCGGAAGAAGAAGCGGCTCGAGACGTAGGCGTCGGCGCGCGCCGGATCGACCTCGACCGTTCCGCGCAGCTTGATGTTCACGCGGGGCGCTTCGACGACGTGGATCGTCACGTTCACGCCGGGAGGGAGCCTGCGCGGGATCAGGTTGCCGCCCTGATCGACCTGCTCGTCGCGCAGCTCGCCGCCGGTGTCCGGTGCCGTGCCCGGGACGATGAACTTCGTGTCGGTGTCGACGCGCACGAACGCGGCGGCGAACGATCCGGTGTCCATGAGATCGCGGATCGTGCGATCGCGGAGGTCCTCGGAATAAGGATCGCCTATCGTGAGGCCGCTTCGCTCGAGGATGTCGATCGCGGGCACGCGCTCGTTGCCTTCGACGCGGACGCTTGCGATGAACGTCTTCGGGCCGGCGTCGACGAAGTAGTGGACGTCGATTCTCTTCTCGGCCTTGTCGACCCAGAAGCGGCTGTAGACGTTGGCGTGGCCGTAGCCACGACGGCGCAGGTACTCCTGCATGTCGATGCGCACCTTGCGGTGCGCCTCGAGGTCGACCTTCTCGGTTCCTTCCTCGAAATTCACGAGGCCTTGCAGCGCTTCGAGCTCTTCTCGAGGCGGCGATCGAATCTCGATGTCGCCGATGTGGTACCGCACGTTCTCGCGGACCTGGAAGCTGATGCTCGCTTTCTTGTCTTCGTCGAAGGTCGTCTTTGCGTCCGAGACCTCGACGTCGAAGTAGCCGTACTGCTGCCAGAACGCTTCGATGCGCCGTCGATCTTCGGCCTCGCGAAACTCGCTCCAGGTGCGGGGCGTGTTGATGAGCGATCCGGGGCGTTCGCCGAGGCGCTCGAAGAGGCTTCCGTGCGAGAGCTCGAGCGGCTCGCTCTCCTTCATCGGAAGGATCTCGACCTCGGCGACGAGGATGTCGGTCTCGCCCGGCACCTTCGGCGGCCTCTCTTGGCAGCCGGCGAGGAGCACCGTCAGCGCGATCGCGACCACGATCGCAGCTCGGTGCGCCCGGCGCGCTACGCAAGCAAGCCGCATGAAACCGGGAGGCTAGAACGGTTTGGGCGAAAGCGACGGGCTTTCTTGCTTCAGCCGTTCTTGATCTGCGAAAGCTCGGTGTTCGAATACCCCTCGGCGCTCCCTATCTCGGTCGCCGAAGCATCGTAGATCTTGAGCAGCGTGAGGAGGACGTCGCTCGTGTTCGGCGCCGCCCCTCGATCGTTGGTCGCGCGATGGTGGAGGTCGGTCTTGAGCTTGCCGCCGCCCTTGCCGGCGACGAGGAAGGGCATGTCCCAGTTCGAGTGGGTGATGCCTTGGGCTGCGTCGCTGACGACCATGATGGCGCTCTGATCGAGGAGGGAGTTGGTTCCGTCGGTCGTCGCCTGGAGCTTCTCGAGCAGGTACGCGAGGCATGTCATGTTGAAGATGACGGCAGCGTTGATGAGCTCCTGCCCGCCGGGCTCGTGACTGAGCCCGTGCTCTTCGGTCGTCGCGCCGGTCATCCAGTAGACCGTGCCGCCGACGCTGCCGCTCTGCTGCCAGGTGGTCACGCGCGTGAGATCGCAGCTCCACGCGAGCGCGACCAGATCCGCCATCGTGCGGGCCACCTCTTCGAGCGGCTCCTGCCCGTCGTTGTCCTCGTTGGTCACGGTAGGCGAGCCGGGCTTCGTGCACGCCGGCGGGATCGCTTGAATCTTCTTCTGGAGGGCGGCGATGCTCCCGAGGTGGGCGTCGATGCGCTGCTTGTCGGCGCTGCCGACGCGCGATTGCAGACGCTTGGCGTCCTTGGCGGCGGCGTCGAGCATCGCGACGCGCAGCTTGCCGGACGGATCGTCGACCGGCACGTAGTTGCCGAAGAGCGCATCGTAGATGTCCTGCGGGCTGTGGATGCTCGAGACAGGTTCGTCCGGCCCCTTGTGCGAGATGTGCCAGAGCGACGGCCCCTCGACGTCGGTGAGGCGCTTGGAGACGCCGACGTTGAGCACCGGGATGTACGACTCGATCCCTTGCGCGATGAGGCGCGAGGAGACGACCTGATCGATCGACGGGCCGCCGAACTTGGAAGCGTAGTTCGCGTTTCCGGGATCGATCGCGATGAAAGGATGCCCGGAGAGGCATCCGGCCACGCCGTCGTGGTGACCGCGGCGGTTCTGCGATCCGGCTCGGTTGTAGAGGCCGGTCAGGACCGAGAGGTGGCTCTTGACGTTGACGAGCGGCGCGAGCTCTTCGCTGAGCGACCACGCGTCGCCTTCCCAGAGGCCGGTCTCGAACCGCGGGTCGTCGGCGTCGGGGTTGTTTCCGGCAATGGCAGGCGAGGGCACCCACTGATCGAGCCGAACGCCGTTTCCGAAGAACCAGGTCATGAAGCGCACGGGGAGCGGCGTGCCGTCGGCGAGCGCCTCACCGTGGTTGTCGAGCATCGCGTCGAGCAGCGGGAGCGAAAGCCCGAAGAGCGTGCTCCCCACCGCGCCTCGCAACATCGTGCGGCGGCTGAGAACGAGCTTTCTCATTGGACGTCTCCTACGAAGCGGAACGCATCGCTGCTCGCGAGCTCGACGAGGAGGAGCTTGAGCCGTCTTCCGTCGCCGGAGAATCCCGTGACGAGCTCCTCGATGATCGCCTCTTCACCCTCGCTCTCGACGTGTCCGAGCGACGAGCGGAAGACGTTGCGCACCGAGCAATCGAGCAGACCGGGGTGCTCGGCGATCAGGCCGGCGAGCTCCTTCGCGTTGGCGAACGAACCGCGATCGTCGAGGGTGCCCGACGGATCGATCGCTTGGCCTTGATCGAGCTCGCGGTACTGGCCGATCGCGTCGAAGTTCTCGAACGCGAGGCCGGGGATGTCGGTCGCGATATGGCACCCCGCGCACGACGGGTTCTCTTGGTGCGCCGTCAGCTTCTGGCGCATGGTGATGAGGCCGGTGTCGTCGGGGAACTCGGTCACCACGTTGTTCGGCGGGGGGTTGATCGCCTGGCAGAGGAGCCGCTCGCGGATGAACTTCCCGCGCAGCGTCGGCGAGGTCAGCTCGATGTGCGACTCCGACGCGAGAAAGGCGCCTTGGGTGAGGAAGCCGGCGCGCGGTTGATCCGCCGGCCAATCGGCGCGGGCCCACTCTCCGGCCGCAGGAGCGGGCAAGCCGTAGAGCGCTGCGAGCTGCGGGTCGACGAAGGTGTAGCCGGCGGTGAGGATCTCGGTGAAGTCGGCGTCGCGCGTCCAGACGACGTCATCGAGCAATCGCAGCGTCTCCTCGCGCATCGCCTGCGCGACCTCGGGCGAGAACTCCGGATAGAGGTCGGGCGATTTGACCACCTCGGGCAGCCCTCGAAGGTGCAAGACCTCGTCGTAGAGCGCGCGGACGGCGGCCTGCGCCTCGGGGCGCTCGACCATCTCGAGCGCGACCGAGCGCACGTCCTCGTCGAGCGCGCCGCTCTCGCCGAGATCGAGCAGCTCGGCGCTGGGCGTGGTGTCGAGGAGGAAGAATGACAGACGCGTCGCCATCTCGGTCCCGGTGAGCTTGCGGAAACCGGGGTAGCCCTCGACCGGCTCGCCGAGCTCGACCTGATAGAGGAAGCTCGGACTCTGGAGCATCGCTGCGATCGCGTGCTCGAGGCCGCGGTCGAAGCTCGAATAGGCCTCGCCCGCCTGCATCGCGACGGCGACGTAGTCGGCGACCTCGTCGGCGCCGAGCCGCCTCCGGAACGCGAGGCGTCCGAACGTCGTGACGAACGACTCGTAGCAAGCGCTGTCGGCGGCGCCGGATGGCGTGCAGCCGAGGTAGCCGTGCACCTTGGTCCCGGTGATCGCCGCCGCTGCCGCGTCTCGCGCAGCCGTCTCGTAGTCTGCGACGACGGCGTCGCCGACGTTGAAGGTCGATGCGCCGATCGCGTCGAAGCCGTTGAGTGGCTGGTCGGCGGGGGCGACGGCCGCCGCGGCGGCCTCTACGCCCAACAGGTCGCGGATCGAGCTCAGGTACTGGCGTGCGAGGAGGCGCCGCATGACGGGCGCCTGCGGCGTGAAGTTCTCGGTCACGCCCGGAGGGGCCTTGTCCGCGCCTCCGTCTCCGATGTCGCCGACGCAGCCGGCTGCGCCCGCGATAGCGATCGAAAGCGCGACGGTGAGCCCAGCCCTACATGCTCGGCCGTACGTCATGCATTCGACCCTAACGTAGGCGGTCCGGTTACGTAAAGCGCAGGCCGGCGCGGCTCCGAGCTGCTCGGAATCGTCCAGTCTCAGCGGTCCGCGCGCATGACAGAACCGTGACCGCGGTCACCCCTCGACGCACCTTCCGTCTTTGCACTTCGGCACGCATGCCTGCGGGGCGCAATTCGGTCCTCGGCACTTGTTGGATCGGAACTCGCGGAAGATCTCGTGGAGCTTCGCCGCCGTCGCCTTGTCCGTCATGCCTCCGCAGGCGAAGCCGGAGGCGACGGCGCCCGGAAAGCAGTCGCAGTCCGCGTCGGCCTTGCAGGTGCCGGGCGCCGCAGCGAGCTCCTTCTCGAAGCGCGACTTGATCTCCGCACATGCTTCGCTCGGTCCGGCCTTCGGCGTGTCAGTGGGCGACGAGGTCGGCGTCGCGGCCCCTGGCGACGTGGCTTCGGGCGGCGCGCCTCGTGCGGCCGTCGGCTCGGGCGACGCGGCCGACGACGAAGGCGAAGAGCACGCCGCGCCGGCCAGGAAAATCACGAGAGCGCTCGCGCGAAGGACGGGGGACGCCACACGCGGAGGGTA
>JBGTSH010000255.1:0-15801 GCA_041940405.1 Polyangiaceae bacterium | reverse complement strand
TTGGATCGAGCGCTGACCGACGCGCGCGACCGCCGCATGCGGATCCTCGAAGCCTCGGCGCTCCACAACCTCGGCATGAGCGAAGCGCGCCTCGGGCTCGTCGACCGCGGGATCGAGATGCAGCGCGAGGCCGGGCGGATCGCCGACGAGACCGGCGCCGCGCGCCTCCGGGTCAACGCCAGGCTGTACGAAGCCCTCCTCCTCCTCTGGCGGTACGCCATCGCGCGCGCCGAGGGTCGCGCGTCACCCGACGCCTCGGACCTCGGCAACGCACAGGCGCTGGCGGCGTTCGTCCAGGCCGAGGCTCGCACGCTCCCGGCCCTCGCGACCGCCGCCAAGTTCATCACCGCGGCCGTCGCGTACTCACGTGGACAGCTGCAAGAGGCGCGCGACACCGCCACGAGCGCCATCGCCGCGCTCGCCACCGTTCCGATGGAGGAGTGGGAAGAGCTGCTCTATCTCACGCTCGTCGAGACGCATTTGGCGCTCGGCGAGAACGAAGCCGCCGACAAGGTCCTCGACGCGGCGTTCACCGGGGTTTGCGATCGCGCTCGGAAGATCGCCCGGACCGATCACCGAAACGCGTATTTGGATCGAATCCCGGAGGTGGGGCGCATCGTCAGCTTGGCGAAAACGCGGCTCGGCAGGACGCTGCCGTTCTTCGCATCCATCCCGTTGAAACCGCCTCCGAAACCACCGCCCGGGCCCCCGCCCTCCCGCCGCGGCTGAGGCAAGACGGCCCGCGCCACAGCACGACTTTGCGGGCCTTCGTTTCTTGACGGAAGACCTTCCCGCGGGTAACCCGCACGGATGTTCTCGCGCGCCCTCCTCCCCCTTGCGCTCGCCGCCGCCTGTGGCTTCACGTCGCTCCTCGCACCGGCAGCGGCCGAGGCTCAGCCGGCGGCAGCGCCCGCCGCTGCCGCCGCGCCGACGCGGTTCGCGGTGCTCGACACCCGCCACGTGATCCTCAACTCGGAAGAAGGGCTCCGCATCCAGGCGAACCTCCGCAAGCTGTCCGAAGCCAGGCAGGCCGAGTTCGCGCAGAAGGACAGGGAGCTGAACGACGAGCAGGACAAGCTCCGCAAAGAAGAGAAGGCCAAGGGCTCGAGCGACGCGCTCGACAAGCGCAAGGCCGAGTTCCGCCAAAAGGTCGCGATGCTCCAGCAGGCGCAGCTCGATTTTCAGCGCGACATGCTGCAAAAGGAAAACGAGCTCACGAAGCCGATGATCCAGAAGATCGGCAACATCGTGAAGAACATCGCTCAGCAAGAGAGCTTCGATCTCGTCGTCGACAAGAACGCCGTCGTCTTCTTCAAGAACGAGCTCGACATCACCGAGCGCGTCCTCGGCCTCTACAACCAGGGCAGCTCGGGCGGCGACAAGGGCGCGCCGAAGAAGCCGGCCGAGAAGAAGCCGGCCGAGAAGAAGCCCGCCGAGAAGAAGGCTGCTCCCGGCGGCGCCAAGAAGCCGAAGTGACGTCTCGCCGAGACCACGACCCTCACACCCCTCGGTGAGGACGTTCCTGTGATTTCTCCCCCCCGGCCCCCCTCACTGCGTGAGGGGGGTGTTGTGATTTAGAAGGAGACGTTCACGCCCGCACCGAGGTCGGTGGGGGACCAAAAGCGGAGCCGCGCTTCGTCGGACTTCTGTTCCGCGGTGCTGTTCGCTTCGAGCGCGATGAGGACGATGCCCACCGTCGCGGCGGCGACGCCCACCGGGATGAACCCCTCGGCGAGGCCCGTGTAGAGCCGCCCTTCATCGTAGGTCTCTTCCGCCGACGGCGGGCACGAGCGGTCGCCTCCGCATTGCTCGTCGAGATCGCCGATCGCGACTTGCCGGAGCCCGATGAAGACGCCGCCGGCGATCAGCATGCCGCCGCCGAGGGCGGTGAGCACCACACCGGGGATGCTCACGCCGGAGCCACGGTCTGGGCCCGGCCCGACCTCCGCCGTCTCTTCGGGAGGCGGGATCACGATCTCGAGCTTCTTCTCCTCGCCGTCGGCGAGGGTCACCTTCCGGGTCGACAGGACCTTGCCCTTGGCGACGACGCGGATCGTCCGCTCGCCGGGATCGGTCTTCATCACCCTGCCGATTTGCGCGCCCGCGACCTCGACGCCGTCGAGCTCGATGGATGCTGCCGGGTTGGCCTTGTCCTCTTTGCGTAGGATGGTGAGCTTGACCACGCGCTTCTCGAGCGCCGCGATTCGGTCCGGAGCGTTCGACGCGACGGCAGGCGCGTTGGCGCCGGGCTCTTGTGCCTTCGCCAGCGCCAGACGGTAGTTCCCCAGCGCGGCGACCACGCGGCCCAGCTTCTCTTCGCACTCGGCGATGTTGAACGCGACTTGGGGGCTCATACGACCGCGGCCGACCTCTTTGAACTTCGCCAGCGCGCCGGCGTAGTCCTCGGCAGCCATCAGCGCGACGCCTTCGCGGAAGAGCTCGCGGGCCCGCTCGACGTCGGGGTCGGAGGGGGCGTCTTGTGCTTCGGCCACGCCGGGAACGACCGTGAGCCCCGTCGCCGCGAGCCAGAGAGAGACGACCGACGCGCGAAATCTCACGCTTCGACTCTATCACGAACGCCACAAAGGTAGACTCCGCGGTAGCCTGTCCGACGCGAGAGGAGGCCGCGCGTGAAGATTCTCTACGGCGTCGTGGGCGAAGGCATGGGGCACGCGATGCGCTCGCGCGTGGTGCTCGAGCACCTCGTCGGCGAGGGCCACGAGATCGAGATCATGGCGTCGGGTCGCGCGACCGACTTTCTCGCCAAGCGGTTCGAGGGGGTGAACCGCATCCACGGCCTCCACATGATCTACGAGGAGAACCGCGTCCGGAAGGGCAAGACCCTCTGGTCGAACGTCCTCGCCGGAGCCACCGGGGTTCCGAAGAACATCGCCGCGTACTTCGACCTCTTCGCGTCGTTCAGTCCCGACGTCGTCATCAGCGACTTCGAGTCGTGGACCTACCTCTACGCCAAGGCCCACCGCCTCCCGATCGTGAGCGTCGACAACATGCAGATCATCAACCGGTGCGTGATCCCGCCCGAGGTGATCGAGGGCTACGAGACAGACTTCTCGATCGCCAAGGCGTTCGTGAAGGGCAAGCTGCCCTACTGCGACGAGTATCTGATCACGACGTTCTTCCACCCCGAGATCCGAAAGCCCAAGACGAGGCTCTTTCCGCCGATCCTTCGGCCCGAAATCCTCGCGGCCAAAGCCGAGAAGGGCGAGCACCTCCTCGTCTACCAGACGGCCGAGGGCAACGACTCGCTGGTCGAGACGCTCAAGAAGACGGGCATCCCGTGCCGCATGTACGGCATGCGCCGCGACCTCAAAGAAGACGTCGCCGAAGCCAACCTCCTGTTTCGCCCCTTCAGCGAGGCGGGCTTCATCACCGACCTCGCGACGTCTCGCGGCGTCATCGCGGGCGGTGGATTCACCCTGATGGGTGAAGCGGTTTACCTCCACAAGCCCATGCTCAGCGTCCCGATCGGCGGACAGTTCGAGCAGGTGCTCAACGGTCGGTACCTCGCGCGCGAGAGCTACGGCGCGATGGCGCCGAACCTCGACGATCCGAAGACCGTGTTCTCGTTCATCGAGGCGCTCCCGCGCTACGAAGAGGCCCTGTCGAGCTACCAGCAGGACGGCAACAAGCTCTTGCTGCACGCGCTCGACGGGATCCTCGATCGCGCCGCGGCCGGCATCCTCTGACGAGGGGGGCTCTGATCAGGGGCAGCCGCCGCCCTCGGGGGCGAAACCGTAGTTCTCGAGCGCGGTGCGCGCGTGCTGGGTGAAGTACTCCCAGGGCAGGAACTCGGTCGCCTCGAGGCCGTTGAAGGGCGTGAGGTCGCAGCGTCGCAGCACCTTGTCCGCCCAGTACGGACCGGGCGGCCGCGAGCCGATGACGCCGAACGAGTCGAGCACCCGATCGTGCTCGCTGTAGAAGCTGCCGTCCTCATCGAGGTCGTCGAACACGACCAGCCGATCGTCGCCGTCGAAGAGCATCACCCCAGGCAGCTCCTGGTCGCAATGCGCGGTGATGTACGGGTGCGGATCGTTGGTCGTGTTGGTCTTCGCGCGGCAGACGCCGAAGACCTCACCAGGCTCGAGCGTCGTGGCGGCGAGCTTGCGGGTGACCGTGCACGAGGTGTCGGCGTTTCGAACGAGGCAGACGCCGACGCGCGAGAGGTCGAGCGGCTCGAGCCCGCAGTTGTAGAGCTCGATGGCCTTGTTGTAGTTGCCCATCCCCTCGACGTACTCCGAGATGACGAGGCAGCTCGACTTCGGCGCGACCGCGAGGGCGTACACGCGCAGCTTCTCCAGCGCCGAAGCGCCCACGTACGGGACTGCGTCCAGCTCGTCGATGCTGTCGAACGCGTCATCGTCCGCCGTTCCCGGTGAGGCGTCCGGCCCGAGACGATGCGCGACGATGTTCTTGGCGGCACGCGCGTCGAGCTCGGCGTCGACGTCGAGCGCTTGGACCGTCGCGCTGTTGACGACATAGAGGATCGCCTGCGCCTCGGCCGTGGTGAGGTCGCCTGCGTCGTCCTCGGTGCTCTCCGAAGGCTCGACCCCGGTCGAGGGAGCACAGGCGAAAGCGCCGATGGCGAGGCTGGCGACTAAGCAGATGGTTCGTTTCATGGGCCGGCGGGAGCGCTACATCCCGTTCGCTCCGACGGCAACCCGCAACGGCTCGATCCCCTCCCGCGAGCTCGGGCTAGCTGCCGGAGCCCGAGCTCGGCGGCTCGCTCCCGCCTTCGGGCGGTGCTTCGGTCGGCCGCTGCGAGGCACGCGGGCTTCGCTGGCTCCACGGCTCGTCGTCGGCTTCGATCCGGATGAGGACGGCCGTGATGTTGTCCTTGCCGCCGTTGCGATTGGCCGCCTCGACCAGCTTGTTGCAGGCCTCGGTCAGGATCTCGGTGTCCCGGATGATGCTCGTCATGATCGGGTCGTCGACCAGGCCGTGGAGGCCGTCCGAGCAGAGGAGAAAGACGTCTCCCACCTCCACATCGCAGCTCGTGACGTCGACATCGACCGTCGGGGCGATGCCGAGCGCACGGGTGATGACGTTGCGCGGCAGGTACGCGAGGTCGCTCTCGGTCAGCTCGGGCCTTTCGAGCAGCGCGTCCGACAGGAGCGAGTGATCGCGGGTGAGCTGTTTCAGGCTGTTCCCGCGAAGGTGGTAGGCGCGGCTGTCGCCGGCGTGGACGACGTACATCATCTTGGTCGCGGGCGAGTAGGCCGCGGCCACGACGGTCGTGCCCATCCCCCGGTGCGCCCGCGAGTCGTCGGCCCGCGCGAAGATCTTCGCGTTGGCGTCACACACGGCCGACTTGAGTCGGTCCGAGACGTCGCCGTTGCGGGGCTGCGCGCGGAAGAAGCCGGCGATGGTGCTCGCCGCCATCCGGCTCGCGACCTCGCCCGACTGGTGACCACCCATGCCGTCGGCAACGACGAATACGTTGAACTCGGGCAGGAGGATGAAACGATCCTCGTTGTGGGTGCGCTCTCGTCCGATGTCGGTGAGGCCGGCTGCGATCGCTCGCATGTAGCGCCGGATGCTAGCAAGGCGCCAGGCCTCGGGGCTACTCCTCAGAAGGGCTACATCCGGGTCGGCCTGGAAAACTGGTACCTGGCCCTTTCGGCGCCTTCGACCTCGACCAGGAGGCGCCGGTGGGTGATCCGGACCACGGCGTGCGCGGCTGCCGGGCGTCCGGGGGCATCGTCGTCGAGGTTCTCGATGAGGCTCTGGAGGGTCACGTAAGGGATCGAGTCGATCACATCGAGGTGGTTCCAGTGGAGATGGCCGTTGAAGACCCCCAGGACCTTGCCGCTCGCCGCGATGATTTCGCGCAGGCGGGCTCGCTCGCGGACCAGGCAGATGTGCGGGGCCTTCTCGAACCAGCGGTTGCCCACGAGGTGCTGGTCGGCGGCCGAATGGTGCATGAAGACCAGAACCGGCGTCGAGGCTGCGGCGAGGTCGCTCTCGAGCCACGCGAGCTGGGCGTCGTCGATCGTGACGGAGACGTCCTTTTGCTCTTGGGTGTGGAGCACCAGCAGGTGGTATCCCCCGACGTCCGTCGCGTAATAGAGCCGGCTTTGGGGCCTTTCCCAGAGCTCGGCGAGATCCGAAGGGCGCAGGTAGACGGTGTCGTGGTTGCCCGCGACGTGCAAAACCGGCGCGTCGAGTCGCCCGAGGATCGACATGACCTCGGCGTAGCGGCGCTTGTCCGCTTCGAAGCTCTCGTCCTCGAGGTCATCGCCCAGATTGACGACCACGTCCGGCCGAACCTCGCGGTTCATCCGCTCGACGAAGGCTTCGAGGAGCGTTGGCGCCTGCGCCGTGAGCTTCCGGAGCTTGCCTCCGAAGCTCGCCTCCGGACCGAAGTGCAAATCGGTAACGAGCCCGACCACGAGGTCCACGGTCGGGTCAGCTCCGCTCGGCCTTGGATCCGCCGAGGCACGCCGGCGACTTGGCCACCTCCGGCTGCGCGGCCCATTCCGAGGGGCTGAAGGCCGCGATCGTCAGCGCATGAAGACCGGCGCGAAATGCTTCTCCTAGGGCGCGCTGCACTGCGCGGTGCCGGTCGATCCGGCTCTTTCCCTCGAAGGCGCCCGAAGCCACGACGACGCGGAAGTGTGTCTCGGAGCCGGGTGGGACGCTGTGCATGTGGCTCTCGTTGATCACCTCGAGGTGGACGGGCGAGAGCGCCTCCGAGAGGCGTGTCGAGAGCTCTTCGTGGCGGGTCACCGTCCCAACCTAGCAGCGGTCTCGCATTGCAGCTTGGAACCCACGCCTTGCAGGATTGAAAGGTGGGACAACGGCGACTGATGGACCACACGATCCTGGGCGGCTTGCGATCCTGCGCCGGATGCGATCCATCCTTCGAGAATCTCGGAGGTTTTTCTGCGGCGATTGGCAGCCCTTCCGGCGGATTCAACCGATCGACCGATGGTCCACCACGTGCATAGGGACTTCAGGAAGTTTTTATGAAGCTCGGGGTGCTGTCTCTGTGGTCGGGTCGAGATGCCGGTGGTGCAGCCGCCGCAGCCTCGACCTCGGATGGCTCGCGCATCAGCGCCCTGCCGGAAGAGCACTTGCCCGAGGGCGAAGGCGCAGCCGCGCTCTTCGACGGGCGCGCGGCTGGGTCGACTCGGCCGCCTCAAAAGAGTGGCCGGTTCGCGAAGGTGACGCCCGAGATGTTGGCGCTGTCTCGCCTGAGCTGAGCCCTACGAGCCCCACGCGATCCCGATCGCCACCGTCTCGACGTCGCCGCGCTTCGGCACGAGGCGCACCGACTCGACGACGAACGCTTCGCGCCGCGCACGCTCGACCGAAGCAGCGAGCTCGGCGTCTCGTCCTGCGCGCGCCTCTCGCAGGGCGAGCTCGGCTTTCCGGGCCGCCTCCTCGGCCTTTCGCAGGCGCGTCTCCGCCTTGTTCTTCGCCTTGGTGAGCGGCGCGCTCGCGTTGCGGCCGAGCGCCACGCGGAGAAACGCCGTGCCGAGATCGCCCGGCGCGCTCGCTGCCGCCTGCTGCGCCGAGGCGAGCTCGGCCTGCGTCGTCGCGACCCGCTGCTCGAGCTTGGCGATGGCCGGAGCGCCCTTCGTGCTCGCGTCCGCGTAGTCCAGCCCAGCGCGGCGCTCGGCCTCGGCCCGGCACCGCGCGACAAAGGCCTCCGGCGTTTCGCCATCGGCGCGCGTGAGCCCGAGCCCGCGATGAACGTCGACGACGATCGAGAAGCGTGACGACGCGTGATCCCGCAGGGCCTTCTCGATCGAATCCGCACCCTTCTTGGTCGCGATCGTCCGCGGCAGCTCCGAGAAAGTCGCGGCCGAAGCCTGCGTCCCTCGGAGGCTCGCGGGGTCGATTTCCGCGGTGCGAGCCAGGTCGAGGCGACCCGCCGGATCGAAGGGCGCGATGAGCGTGTGCCGGCGCTCGACCGAGATCCCGAGCTTGCTGTCGCGGCCGCGGATGAGGACGGTGCCCGCGACGTACGGAACGTAGGGCGCAGACGCGCGACCGGTGCCCGCATGACCGAACCAGGTGCTCCATCCGACAGGCGGCGGCGGCGCCGACGTCGACGCGGCGGGTTCGGTTCTCGGGGCGGCGGGCGCCGCAGGAGCCGGTTGCTCGGTCGCGTCGGGGCTGGCGCTCTCGGTGGCCGCGTCGCGGGGCGCGATCGCCTGCGCGAGCCTCGCGATCTCGCGGCGGGTCATCGGACCGCGGAGCCACGACATCGTGAAGCGGGTCTCGACGAGCGCACACGCCGGCGTTCGATGAACGTCGCGAACGAAGAACGTGCGAGGCGGGAGGTTGCGAAGGATGGCGCCGAGGTCGGCAGGATCGAGCCCGCCGAGACCGCCGTCGGCGCCGGTCAGTCCTTCGACGACGCGCTCTCGGTCGGCGTCGGTCTGCAAGCGGCCGACGAACCAAGCGCCCGCATTCGACAGCGCCTTGTAGTCGAGGTCCATCGGGTTTTGCGTCGCGAGAACGACGCCGACCCCAAACGCCCGCGCCTGCTTGAGCAGCGCGAGCAGCGGCTTCTTCGTCGGCGGGCTCGCCGGATGCGGCGGAAGGAAGCCGAAGACCTCGTCGAAGAAGATGAGCGCGCGAAGACGGCTCGTTCCGGGTAGGCCGCGCACCCAGCCGAGCACCTCGTCGAGCAAGAGGCCGAGCACGAGCTGCCGCTCTTCGTCGTCGAGGTGCGCGACGCTCACGATGCAGAGCGGCGTCTTGCCGTCCTTGGGCGTGAGCCAAGCGCCGACGTCGAGCGGCGCCCCGGTCAGCCATCCGCCGAGCTTAGGCGACGCGAGGAGGGTGTTGAGGTCCTGCGCGAGCGACTGCCGATCCTTTGGCGGCATGAAGTCCTCGAACTCCATCGCGCCGATCTTCGCGACCGGCGGCGACAAGAGGTCGGCGAGGAGCTCCGCGAGCGGCGCCGCCTTGCCGGCGCGTATCCGCCGCTCGGCGAAGGTCGAGAGGACGACGTGCTCGCGGCTTCGGGGATCGCCATTACGCCCCGCGAGGCGGAGGAGCAGCGAGATCGCCGCCGCGAGCTGATCGTGCGCCGCCTCTTCGTCTTCGTCCCAGAGCTTGGAGCGCCGCGACAGACCCGAGAGGACGTCGATGGGCTCTGCGATGCGCGCGCCCGGCGTGAGGATGCGCGGCGCTACCGCGCCTTTTAGTGTGGCAATCTCGGGCGATCCAATGCCCCATCCCGCGAGCCCGTCGCGCCACGTCTTCGCGAGCCCGGCGGCGATCTCGTCGACCGACTTTCCGTCACGCGCCGCTGCCTCTGCGTCGATCCAGGGCACATAGTCGGCCGGCGCGAGATCGGGAAACGACAGAAGCAGGTTTGGCAGATCGCCTTTGACGTCGACGACCAGGACCGGGACGGCGGCTCGGAGCGCCTCTTCGACGGCGACGACCGCGAGCCCGGTCTTGCCGCTGCCGGTCATCCCGAGGACGACCCCGTGCGTCACCAGGTGGTGCGGCGGCAGGACGAAGTCCGTGCTCTGATCGGGCGTTCGCGGATCGCGTTCGCGTCCGAGGCGGAGGTCGGGTTGGGCCACGGACGGCATTTGCCAAGACCGCGTCCGCACTGCAACGATGTAGGCGCTCCGCGCGTACAGTCCCTACGGAAGCCCGCACGACAATGCCCGAGCCGATCCGGATGAGCTATCGCCTGGAGACCCGCGCCGACCAGGCCCGGACCTGGCGCGCCTTGAGCGACACGGACGCGTTCAACCGGGTGGCGCAAGCGAACTTCACGTACGCAACCGAGCAGGGAGCGGATGGCGTGTCGCGGACGGTGGGCACGGTGAAGAAGCTCGGGCTCTCGATCCGCTTTCACGAAGAGCCGTTCAGCTTTCGTGCGCCGCACTGGTTTCGTGTCCATCGCGTCTTCGAAGGCGGGCCGGCCAAGACCATCACCGCCATCGCGCAGCTCGCGCCACGGCCGGGGGGCGGGACCACGATCGCCTACGACCTCGAGGTCATCCCGCGCACCGGCCTCTTCCGACCGATCCTCAACTTCGATCTGAAGCGCACGACCGAAAAGCACGTGGGTGCGGCGCTCTCGGCCCTGGTCCAGTCGCTCGAAGAGGACGAATCCGAAGATCGCGAGCGCGTCTTGCTCGGCCCGCCGCCGGCGCTCACCACAAAACAAGCCGCGCGCCTCGAAGAGCTGGCGACCCGACTCGCGCCCTCACCCCTCGTGCAGCGCCTCATGTCGTTCCTCCGCGCCGCGCCCGAGCGCGATCAAGTGACCATGAGCGCGCTCAGCCTCTCGCAGTCGTGGCTCGCGTCGCTCGATGAGGTCGTGGCCCTGTTCATCGCGGCGGCCAAGGTCGGGATCCTCGGGGCGCGGATCGATCTTCTCTGTCCGTCGTGCCTCGTCCCCCGGGCCGAGGTCGGCGCGGACGGCCCACCGGCCGACGTTCACTGCGAGACGTGCCGCATCCCGCTCGACGCGAGCTTCCCCGAGAGCTTGGCGGTCCATTTCTTCCCCAACCCCGAGATCCGCACGCTTCGCGTGAAGATCGAGTGCCTCGGGAGCCCGTCGCGAACGCCGCAGATCGTCGCGCAAGAGACGCTCGGTCCCGGCGAGCAGGCCGATCTGACCATGGCGCTCGAGCCGGGTCCTCACCAGGTTCGCACGATGCCGGCTCGCGGTCCGGCTGCGCTCGTCGTTGCGGGCGACGGCGAGCGGGGCAACGAAGCGAGCTTCGTCCTCACCGGCTCGATCCAACCGCAGCTCGTGCACATCCGGCCCGAGCCGCGCACCATCCAGTTTCGCAACGAGTCGAACGAGCGCGTGACCGTCGTGGTCGAGAAGCTGATCCCACCGCGTCGCGTGCTCACCCTCGGTCGCCTGCTCGCCGAGTTCCCGGAGCTCGGCGAGGTCGTGCCCACCCGCGGCTTCATCTCGACGATGGCTTGCTTCGTCGCCAACGGCCTCGCGCTTCGAGCGCCTTCGCCCGACGAGGCCGCGGCCGTCGCGCGGGTCCTCGGCGGAGCTCGCGTCGCCTATGCGTCGGATTGCATCGTCCTCGCGCTCTACCCCGAGCTCGACGCGCTCTTCGCCGACCTTTCGAAGATCGATCTGTCGCGCCTCCTTGCAGGGATGGCGGTCGGCAACGCATTCGAGAACGTCGTGGGCGGCAAGAGCATCCCCATGGGGCCGGTCGTCGACGCGGCGTACTTGGCGCTCGGCTCGTCGTACCCGGGGCGCGTCGCCGCCCCGCACGAGGCGTTCATCCCCGAGGTGAAAGCCGCTGCCGAGCGCGCGCGATGGGCCGCACGAACCGCGCCCTACGGGCCGCGGATCGCCTGGCTCGAGCGCGTCGCCTGACGGCTCTGTCAGCTACTTTCGGCGGCGCCGGCCGACCACGAGCGCCAGACCGGCGAGAAGCCAGGCGGCCGATCCGCTCGAGCTCGGCGCGCCTGCGGCCTCGCAGTTGCAGCCGTCGTCTTCTTCGGGCTCACTGGCGGGGGGCGGCTCCTCGCCCGGGACGGCTTGCTCGACGGCGTTGCCGCGAACCTCGACGGTGCGCGAAGGCTCATCGGGGTCGTTGCTCTCGAGCGTGATCGTGCCCGCGAACTGTCCTGCGGCCGTGGGCTCGAAGTTCACGACGACCGAGGCCTTGGCGCCCGGCCCGACGGTGAGCTCGTTCGTCGCGGCGACGAGCGCGGGATCGCTCGGGGTGACGCTCGATACGAGCTTCGCTTCGCCGAAGTTGTGTACCTCGACCGCGAGCGGCTTCGACGTTCCGACCCACACGTCGCCGAAGTCGAGGATCTCGGAGACCGGCGTCGGGAACTCACCGCCGCCGCTCGGCATCTCGTCGTCGCTCGGCAGCGCGATGTCCGGGAGCGGGACGTGGACGCGCGCCTTCTCGAACTCCCAGTCCTTCTGCTCGATCGAGAACGGGATCGGGATGTCGGCGATCGGGATCGAGAAATCCGGCCCGATGGTCTCGATGTAGAAGGCCGGGATGAGGTGGAGCGTGCCGTCGTAGACGACGGTGCCGACCGGCTGCACGTCGTATTCGACGTTCGGGCCGCCCAGGAAGATGGCGCTCGTGACCGGCGTGCTTTCGTTCGTGATGGCGCCGCCGGCGACGAGCATGCCGTCCGGCTCGAAGACGCGGATCTGATCGGTGCGGTACGTCGCGTCGAGGTCCATCGCGACGTCGAGCTCGAACCCGCCGGAGAGCCCGGGGATGTCGATCCCGATGAAGCTCGTGACGTCCACCTGCGCGAGCGTCGCCTGCATCGTCGAGCCACCGACGGTCACGCCGTCGAAGGCCCAGGGATCGAACGCCGTCTCGTTCTCGACCTGGAAATCGATCTGCGGGACGTACGGAATGTCGCCCGTCCACTGGTAGGTCTGGCCGAGCACCTCGACCTCGACGTGCGCTTCGGCTCCCACGTCGACGCCGTAGTGGATGCCGAGGGATCCGGCGCCTGGCGTCGGCACCGCTTCGAGCGTGAGCGACTCGGGCCACTTGGTCTCGAGCTCGCCCGCGAGGCTCACGAAGCTCGACGCATACAAGTTCGCGAAGAGATGAACCTGGAGCGGCGAGCCGCTCGGCACCCAGCCGGTGTCGAAGCCGAAAGCGATCGGCAATTCGATCTCTTTGCTGAACGCTACCGGGCCTGCCTGGCAGGTCAGCGCGTCGGGGTCGCACGGCGTCGCGACCTCTTCTGCAAAGGCGACGGCAGGAGCCGACAGAACGAGGACCAAGGAAGTCGAAAGGATGACCCTCATCGACCGGAGATGTTTGCCTGGGTCTTTTCCGGCGGCAAGAGTCCCGCAACGGTCTGACGATATTGTTTCTCTGCTTTCTAGCGGGGGCCGCCCGACTGGTAGCCCTCGTCGCCCGGCCGCTTGGGATTGAGCGGCAGCTTCCAGCTGTGCTCGGCGATGTAGCGAACCTTGTCGAAGGTCCAGCCCCGCTCGATCTGCTTGGGGCTCCGGGGGTCCGTCGGCTTTCCGTCAGGCTCGGAGCAGCAGCGCCACGACAGGTAGTAGTAGGCGAAGCTCTCGTCGTGCGAATAGATCTTCGGCCGGCACATGTTGCGAACCCCGTAGTACCAAGGCCCCCCGGTCGTGACGTTGTCGAAGTTGGACTTGGGCTTGTGCGGAAACTTGGTGACGCTCGCGGCGAGCTCGTCCGCGTTGCCGGGCATGTCGTAGACGCCATAGTCGGTCACACAATCGGGCTGTGAGCCCGAGACCTTGCCCTGCCAGAGGCGCTCGAGCTCCTTGGGGTCGCGGTCGAGGACGAGCTTCTTGTCGGGAAAGCCGTAGGGCCGGTCGCCGTTGCACTTCGACGGGTCGCGGACGTAGCCGTAGGGGAACGGCTTTCGCTCCGGACCTTCGCAGGCCAGCGTCCACTCCTCCTCCGTGCAGACGCGCTTGCCCTCCTTTTCGCAGTGGACCTGCGCTTGGTAGAAGTTCTGCATCACCATCGGGCGCTCGCCCTTCCTGTTGGGGAACTCGTACTTGTCGATGCAGTACCGCATCGGCTTTTCGCTCCCGACGCACCTCGTCGGCTCCTCGACCCGCTTGCAAACCCAGAGGTTGTTTTGAGGCGCGTGGAACTGCTCGAGGCATTTGACCTCGAGGTCGGTGCAGAACGACCCGTCGACGAGGAGCATGCCTTCACCGCAGGCCGCCGGCCCGGAAGGAGCCGCTGCCGACGCCGAAACCGCCGGGACCGACGCAGTCGCCGTGGCGAGCGACCGCGACGGCTGAGCCGGCTCGCGCGGCGGCTCTTTGGGGTCGGCCTCCTTGCCCGAGCCTCCACAACCGATCGCCGCGATCGCGAGCGAAGAGACGAGGACGAGCGCGCAAAGTCGCATCGCGTGCGAAGCATATCGCGCAGGCGGCGCTTGTCCCGCGAGCTCCCCCCTCACGTAGTGAGGGGGGCCGGGGGGGTGAAACCACAGCACCGGCGACGTCGAGCACCCCGCCGTTGCCCTCGTCGGCAGACTGCTAAGCTGACGCGCGAAGATGCGTACCCCTCTCCTCTTCGTCCTGACGCTCGCGGCCGCCGGCTGCGGCGCGACGCCGGCGACGGTCGAGACCCCGAAGACCGCCAGCACCGCCGAGCCGGTGACCCCGCCACCCGATCCCGAGGCAGACCGCGCTCCGAGCCCCTACACCGCGGCGCAGATCCGTGACGCCAGCAAGGCCGGTCGGACGATCCTCCTCGTCATGGAGTCGCCCGACAAGCCGCCGCTCCGCAAGCGCATGCGCTTCCTCGCTGTCGACGACGAGCGTGCGACGATCGCCAGCGAGACGCTCGATGACGCCGGCAAGCCGCTCGGCCCTGCCGAGACCGAGACCTCGACCTGGGACGAGATCCGCAAGCACGCCAGCTACCCCAAGGCGACGACCACCATCACCGACGCCGTCGCCGAGGTGCCCGCGGGCAGCTTCCCCTGCAAGCGCTACACGGTCATCGAAGGAAAGAAGAAGACCGTAGCGTGCTTCGCCAACGATCTACCCGGCCCGCCCGTCGAGATGACCATCGAAGAGGACGGCAAGCTCCTCATGAGCATGGAGCTGTTGAAGAACGAGCCCGGCGAGTAGCTACCGGTACCCACGCTTCGTGGGCCGCGTGTTGTCGAACAACGCGCGCGCGATCGACGCCCACGTGAGAACGTCGTCGAGCCCCGCTTCGAGGCTCGGGAGCTCGACCATGACGCGATCGTCATCGATTCGGATCGCACCGCGCGTGGCGAGGGCGAGGAGCGACGAACGGACCCGGCTGTCGACGATCGTGCTGGCGAGGGCGCGGAGCGCGGTGACGAAGAAGACGCGGTCGAATGCGGCGTCGCCGGTTCCCTGCTCTTCCTCGCCGAGGAGGCGTTCGAGCGCTCCCTTGGGCCGGCGGGTCATGACGTGGAGCCCGCCGGTCATCATCTCGGGGAACGCCACCTGAAAGGTCGCGCGCCCGCTCCGCCCGAGCGCCAGATCCACGCGGCATCCATCGAGCTCCCCTCGCCCACCCCACGGCACGACCAGCGGCGTGAGCCCGTGCCGCTCGAGCGCGGATGCGTCGCGGTACGTGGCCGCTCCCTGCTCGCCGCGCTGCGCGGCGTCGATGGCGGTGACCACGCGGCGAAGCGCCTCGATCCCTTCGGGCAGCCACGACGCGACGTCGTTGTAGGTCTGATCCCGACGCGCGAGCCAGAACTGGATCGACACGGCGTCGTCGGACACGAGCACCCTCGGACCTACCTCGACCGCGGCTGCGATGGCCGACTGCTGATCGCCGTCGAACAGTAGCCGCGCTCGCGCAGGATCGTCGGCGCTCGTCCGGAGCCGCGGCAAATCGATGCCGAGCGGGAGCTTCGCGCGGGGCTCATCCCCTTCGGGGACGATGACGAGGCCGACGTCGAGCGGCGCACGGAAGCACCCGCGAAGCTCGGCGTACGGCGTACCCGTCGCGTCGAGCCAAAGCTCGATGCGCACGTCGCTGGCGCGCCCGAGCATCGCCCCGGCGCGCCATGGCACGAGCCCGCACTCACGCGCCTGCCGGAGGTAGAGCTCGCGCTCGGCCTCGTCGACCCGCAGCGCGGCGCCCTCGACCTCCAGCGTGCGCTGCTCGGGATCGACGGTGACGTCGAGGTCCAGCCAGGTCATGCGCCAGCCGCCGCCGTGGTCCTCGCCCCCCGGCCGGAAGGGAACCGTGGAGCCGGCGGCCGCGGACAGGCTCGAAGCGAGGATCGCCAGGACGACCGGGAGCACGGTCAGGAGAGAGGAACGATGCATGGGAGACTCCAGGATCA
>JBGTSH010000254.1:0-15849 GCA_041940405.1 Polyangiaceae bacterium | reverse complement strand
CCGAGCCGATGTGTATCGTGCGCTGCATCGCGGTGCTGAAGAGCATCCGCGAGCTCTTGAACGCGGTCGTGTTCGCGTTGGCGATGTTGTTGCCGACCACCTCGAGGTTCTTCGAGTTGGCGTTCAGGCCGGTGAGGCCGGTGAGCAGCGCGACCGTGGATCCCATGTCTCAGCTCCCTGGGCGTCAGGCCGCCCGACCGTCCCGCTCGGCGAGCATGTCGAGCACGCGCGGCGTCGCCGTCGGGTGCGGGCCGTCGTCGAAGGTGAGGACGACGTTGCCCTGGGTCCACGCGTCGTTCGCGTAAAAGCCGAAGTAGCCCTTGGCGCTCGCTTCGGCGGCGCAGGTCGCCGGCGCGCTCGCCTCGACGGCTGCCGCCACGGCCGCGTCGATGTCGCCGGCGGCCGGGGCTTGCCGCGCGCCCGAGCTCGGCAGGGCCGCGTTGATCGTGACCTTCGGCTCGTCCGCCGAAGGCGCTGCAACCTGGGCCGGGGCGACCGCCTGGCAGCCGGTGACGACGGTGAGGAGGAGGCCGAGAAGCGTCGCGAAGGGCGTCTTGTTCACGCCCGAGCAACCGGAATCCGTGACGGTGAGTCCGCCTAAAATATTTGTGAAAACAGTAGGTTTGGCGGCTCACGCGTGTCCGGCTGGACGCACCCGGACCAGGCGTCCGCGAGTTTTCGCGGGTCGCCGT
Source organism: Polyangiaceae bacterium (assembly GCA_041940405.1). Taxonomy (GTDB): domain Bacteria; phylum Myxococcota_A; class Polyangia; order Polyangiales; family Polyangiaceae; genus Xiheicaenibacterium. The sequence goes on along the minus strand of JBGTSH010000254.1, from coordinate 15,157 downwards.
GTGGCCGCCTGGCCACACCCGGCCTCGAGAATTTTTTTTCGAGATTCTTTCGCCCCGGATCGCTGTCACGGTTCGGCGTAGAGGGGTGGGCGAGGTCTCGCCGCAGGGATGGAAAGGAGGCACGACAGTGACGGGAGCACCGACGCGGAGCTGCTCGCGCGGGTCGCCCGCCGAGAGGGCGATCCGGCGGCCGCTCGTCGTGCGCAGGCCGCCTTCTACGAGCGGCACATCCGCTACCTGTTCGGTGCCCTCCTCCGCCAGAAGCAGAGCCTGCTCGCCCTCGCTGGGCTCAGCGCGGAGGACCTCGCGCAGGAGACGTTTTCCCGCGCGTTCGAGAAGGCGCACACGTTCGAGGCCGGTGAAGGATTGGACGACGACCACCAGCGGATGCGTGCGCGCGCTTGGCTCGGACGCATCGCGACGAACCTGCTCACCGATCATCTGCATCGATTGCGCGAGGTCTCGGCGACGCCCTACATCGAGCGCGTCACCTGCCGCGGCATCGACGAAGAAGTGCCTCCGTCGGAGTCGCCCGGCGCACGGCTCGTCGCCGAGGCGCTCGAAGAGCTCACCGAGCGCGAGCGCGACGTCCTTCGTGTCTCTGCGCTCCACTACCGCGCGGGTGAAGAGCACCAGCGCCTGCCCAACGACGTCTCTGCCGAGCTCGCGAGCCGCTGGGGCACGACCAACGACAACGTGCGTGCGATTCGGGTGCGTGCGATGAAGAAGCTCAAGGCCATCGTGACGGCGCGGACGTCGACCAAAGAAGGTGAAGCGTGACGACCGATCGCGATCGCGATCGCGATCCCGAGGACGAAGCGGTCGAGCGCATGGTCGCCGACGCGCTCGTGCGACGCGGCGAGCTGCTCCCCACCACCGTGGCCGAGGTGGAGCGAGCCGAGGCCGGCGGCGTCGAATACGAAGGCGAGCTTCCCGCGTCGCTCCGAGAGCTGGCTCCGCAGAAAGACGAAGCGCCTCGCTCGAAGCACACGAGCGAAGCCGCGCTCCCGGCGAAGTCGGAACGCTTCGTCTCGCTCGAGGCTGCGCGTCGCGCACGCGAAACGCACCGCGGCTCGACGCTCTCCTACGCAGTGACGTTCGTCGCGGGGCTCGCGGCTGCTGCTGGTGTCAGCCTCGTACTCGGCAAGCCGACGGGTCGACCCGTCGAGCCCGACCCGGGCGCCGGACCGACGCCGTCAGCGAGCGCGAGCGCCGAGCCGGCTCCCGAGCGCCTCGAGATCCCTGCGGTGCTCGCGTGCAAGGCCGGGTGCTGCGCGGGCGCATCGTGCGATGCCGCCAAAGGCGAGCTCAAGAAGTGCGCTTCGGGTCGAACCTGCATCGGCTGCGATCCGCCGATGGTCGGCTCGGTCTACAAGGTCAAGCTCGGCAACGTCGTGCCCGCCGCCAAGTACGCCGGACCGCCGATGGCCGAGCTCGATCTGTGCGGCGGCGTCATCGGCGGCGAGCCGTCGTGCCTGCCTGCGTTCTCCACGCCCTCGGACTCCGCCGCGCCGCGAACGCTCGAACGCCTCGTCAAGGACACCGACCTCGGGCTCGGCCTCTACTTCGAGCTCCGCCCGCGTGGCACGAAGCTCGTCATCGGACGATGGAGCGACTCGGTGCGACTCGGACCGAACATGCTCTGCCAGGGCCTCGGCGCCCTCATCACCACGGAGAAGAAAGAGGACGTCGGCAGCCTCGCCATCTCACTCGACGACCCGTACTACGTCGAGATCGGTCGCGCCGCGGACGTCATGTCGCTCAAGGCACGACGAGCCGAGATCGCGTTCGAGGACGTCACACCGTTCGTCGCCGAGACCAGCGGCGCCGGCGACCTGCGCTTCGTCTTGGCCGCTGGTCCCTTCGACCAGGCGACCGCGGAACGGCTGAGGTGGCTCTTCTTGGAGCGCGACCAGAAGGCAAAGACGTCCTTCGGCGAGGACCAGCAGGGCGGACGGCTCTCGCTGCCGTAAGCGTCTTCCTACTTGATGATGAACGTGGCGCGAATCACTACCTCGACGTTGCCCTTCGTGTCGGCCGGCGGCGAGAACTTGCGATACATCGCGCTCGCCTTCACGCAATCGTTCACCTTGCCCAATTTGTCGCCGCTCGCTTCGCGAACGCTCTTCACTTCACCGTTTGCATCGAGCGTCGCGACCACCTCGATCTTCCCGGCCAAGGTCGGGTCTTCGCGGAGCGCGACGACATGGCATCGGCGAAACGAAGCACGCATCCCGGCAACGACGGCCGGGGCGTTTTCGACCGTGCCGCCTCTCACTTCGGCCGCGCCCATTCGCACCTCGCTATCCGGTCCCTTGGGAGTGGGCACACTGGGGTCGAGAGCGCTGCCCCCGGTCGTCCCGCGGGCAGCCCAGGGCGGGCTGCCGCTCCCGATGGAGAGGCCGCCGATTCCGCCGCCCCCAGCTTGCCCCGCCGCTCCGGCGGCTTCCTGAAGAAGCCCCGGCGGGATCTCGCTGCGGTCCAGAACCGACTCCGTGGACACCCCCGCGCCGTCCAGTTTGGAGAGCATCTGGAGCTCGGGCTCCGCGATGGCGCTGTCGAGCTCCGCGGCGCGCGCCCCCGTTCTCGACGGCGCCGTCTTCTTCGCATCGAGGTCGACGTCGGCCACCGGCGCTTCACGCTGCGGCGCCGACGACGCGCAGGCAGTCAAGGCGAGCGCGGAGACGATCCTGACAAGCAACGAAAGCCTCATTCCGGGACCCTCCCGCACCCGCGTCGCGGCGACAACGCTCGAGCAGCGGCCGACGGCCGAGCTTCCTGTCCTCGCTCCCGCCGGGCCTGCAGAAAATCCCCGCGCGTGCTAAGGCCTGCCCGCGATGATCGCCATCACCAACCTCGCCAAGTCGTACGGCGACCGCGTGCTCTTCGAGCAGGTGAACCTCCAGCTCAACGCGGGCTGCCGGTACGGCGTCGTCGGCGCGAACGGCGGCGGCAAGTCGACCTTCCTCCGAATCCTCATGGGCGAGGAGCAGGAGTCGGGCGGCGCCGTCGCGATGCCCAAGGCCGCGCGCATCGGCATGCTCCGGCAGGATCGCTTCCTCGACGACGCCGAGAGCGTCGTGCGCGTCGCGATGCGCGGTGACGAGGTGGCGTTTGCCGCGCTCGAAGAGCTCGAAGCGCTCGCCAAACAAGACGACCCCGATCCGGAGCGACTCGGCACGTGCGACGAGATCCTCCACGCAACGGGCGGCTACGGGCTCGAGGCGCACGCCGCCCAGATCCTCGTGGGCCTCGGCGTGGACGAGGCGTCGATCCACGAGCCGCTCGGTCGCCTCTCGGGCGGCTACAAGCTGCGCGTCCTCTTGGCGCAAGCGCTCGTCGGCAGGCCCGACGCCCTCTTCCTCGACGAGCCGACGAACCACCTCGACATCGTCAGCATCCGCTGGCTCGAGAAGTTCCTCCTCTCGTTCAAGGGCGTCGCGGTCGTCGTCAGCCACGATCATCGCTTCCTCAACGACGTCGCGACGCACATCCTCGACGTCGACTACGGCACCATCCAGCAGTACCCCGGAAACTACGACGAGTTCGTCGAGTCCAAGGTCGAGACGCGCGATCGCAAAGAGGCAGAGGTCGCGCGCGTCGAGCGCGCCATCCAGGAGAAGAAGGCGTCGCTCGAGCGCTTCAAGGCGAAGGCGACCAAAGCGCGACAAGCCAACAGCCGGCTCAAGCAGCTCGAGCGCGTCGAGATCGTTCGGCTGCAACCCTCGTCGCGCCGCTACCCGACGTTCTCGTTTCCGATGGCGCGCCAGAGCGGCAAGGACGTGCTCGAGATCCGCTCCCTCTCGAAGGCGTACCGCCAGCCGGTGCTCCGCGACGTATCGCTGACGATCCGCCGCGGCGAGCGCGTGGCGCTCATCGGCGCGAACGGTCTCGGCAAGTCGACGCTCCTCAAGATCGCCGTCGGCGCCGTCCAAGCGGACTCGGGTGAGGCCGCGTGGGGGCACGAGGCGGCGGTCGGCTACTTCGCGCAGGACCATCGCGAGCTCTTGCTCCACCCCGATCAGAGCGCACACGACTGGCTCTGGAGCCACTGCCAGGACGAGACGACCAACTTCGTTCGCGGCGTCCTCGGTCGCCTGCTCTTCACCAAGGACGAGGTCGACAAGAAGATCGGCCGGCTGAGCGGCGGTGAAGCGGCTCGCCTCGTCTTCGGCAAGCTCGCCATCCAAAGGCCGAACGTGTTGGTTCTCGACGAGCCGACGAACCACCTCGATCTCGAGGCCATCGAGGCACTGGTCGAAGCGCTCGCCCAATACGAAGGCACGCTCCTCTTCGTGTCGCACGATCGTTGGTTCGTCTCGCAGCTCGCGAACCGCATCGTCGAGATCCACAAGGACGGCGTTCGCGACTACCAGGGCGGATACGACGACTACCTCGAGAAGTACGCCGCCAAACCGACCGCCCCGCCTCCGGCCGAGAAGACGAAGGCGGCCAAGGAGCCGCAGCCCGAGCCGACGAAGCGCCGCGCCGTGCGGCGGAGCGCTTCGACGCGCGCCTGAGCGCCTCAGTCGAGGAAGGGCTTTACCCACTCGTCGCTTCGGGCGGCGAGCTCCTCCTGAAGCTGCTCCGACAGGGCGAGCTTCGACGGCTCTTTGGCCTTCTCTTCGTCGTAATAGAGGCCGCTCTCTTTCGCGATCGACGGCTCGGTCGCGCAATGGACCTGGGTCTTCGCGCCCTCTTCGTTCGAGATCAAGAACGGCTTCAAGAGGACCGCGAACGGACCGAGCCGGCGTTTCCAGATGTCGCTCGCGACGCCGCCGGGGTGGAGCGAGTACGTGGTGACGGACGTGCCGGCGAGACGGCGCGCGAGCGCTTTTGCGTGAAGCACGTTCGCGAGCTTGCTCACGCAGTACTCCGGGAACGCGCTCACCGTCGCCGACGGCTTGCAGAGGGCGTCCCAGTCGATCCCTTTGGCGCGGAAGTGCCCGCGGCTCGAGACGATCACGACGCGGCCTTGCGGCGCGCGTTTCACCAAGGGCAGGAGCTTCTCGGTCCAGAGATAGTGGCCGACGTGGTTGGTTCCCCACGCGAGCTCGAAGCCGTCGGTCGTCTGTCCGCGGACGCCGGCGATCCCGGCGTTGTTGATGAGCGCGTCGATCGGGTGATCCATCGCGAGGATATCGTCGGCCGCCCGCCGCACGTCTGCGAGGCTCGTCAGATCCAGCGACACGAACTCGGTCGCGCCATCGGGGTTCAGCTCTTTGACGGCGTCGAGCACCGGCTGCGTCCGCTCCCGGCTTCGCGCAGCGATGACGATGCGCGCCGGCTTTCGAGCCGCGAGCGCGAGCGCGTTCGCACGACCGATCCCGGTGTTCGCACCCGTGATGACGAACGTCTTCCCCTCGAGCGAGCCGGCCTTCATATGGCCGAGCCTACTCGCGGATCACGGAAGCATGCACCCCGGCTGTGCTTCGCAGTCGGCGGCGTTGGAGATGCTGCCGCAAGACATCGGGCTACCGGTGCAAACGAGGTCGGTCTGACAGCCCGCTTGGCTATGGCACTGGACGTCCGCGAGGCTGCTGCACTCGGCCGCGTTGCCGCCGCAGAAGTCCGCTCCGTCCGGGACGAATTGCCAGAGGCATCCGATCTGGCCGTTGCACGCCGCCTCGCCCATTGCGCCGCAGGGCTCTGCCGAGCCTTGGCATTGGTGATCGGCGGTGCAGCCTCGGACGCTCCCGCACGCCTCGGTGCCCGAGAACGCCTCGCACGGCGTCGGCGTGCCGAAGCAGAGCCCACCACCGGAGCCATTCGCTACGGTCGCCTCGTCACAGCCGAGGTCGTCGACGCACGGCGCCGAGCCCCCGATGTTTCCCGTGTTGAAGCCCGCTCCGGCGCCGCTCTGCCCGCCGTCCGTCTCGGAGTCGCAGGCGGCCGTTGTGGCGAGCGCGGCAGAGAGCACCAGCGCGCGAGACGATGTCGCGGACGGCGGCGAACGCAGCATGATGAGTCACCCTCATCGTGCAGTCGTCGTGCCGCCGCCCGCCGTCGCAGGTCGGGGGCCTGGGGCAAAAAATCAGCGCTTGGCGCTGATCGTGAGCCGGATCTCGACGTCGTCCTTGATGAGGTCGTCGGCCTTGCCCGCGTAGACGATGTTGAAGTCCTTGCGGTTGATCTGGAACTTCGCGTCGGCCGTGACCTTGTCCTTCTCGACCTTGATCTTCGCCGGGAAGCCGATGCTCTTCTCGACGCCGTGCAACTTCAGGTTGCCGGTGATCGTGTGGGTCGCGCCACCGGCGCCGCCGGCCTTGATCTCGGTCGAAGTGAAGGTCGCCTTCGGGTGGGTCTCGACCTCGAAGAAGTCCTTGGACTTCAGATGGCCGTCGAGCTTTTCGGAGTCGGTCTTCACGCTCGCGAGATCGATCTCGATGAAGACCTTGCCCGTCTCGGGCTTGTCCCCCTCGAGCGCGATCCAGCCGTCGAACTTCTCGAAGACGCCGTCGTGCTTGCCGGTGACCTTGGCACCGGTGAACTCGACCTTGCTGTCGCCGGGCGCGAGCTTGAGCGCGCCGGCCGGCGCTTCAGGCGCCGCCGCTGCCGAGGTCGCGGCCGACGCGGTCGTCGCCGCGCTTGCGGTGGTCTTCGCGCTCGTGGTGGTCGCGGGCTTCGCACCTGTGCTGCTCGGTACGGGCTTGGCGCTGCCGACGGTCGCCTTCGGCGCGTCGGAAGCGTCGGAGCAGCCGAAGAAGGATGCCGACGCCGCGAGGGCGAGGGCGCTGATCGCAATGGCTCGTTTCATGGCGGCGAGCCTCGTTCGGCTCGGTCCGGATGTAAAGCCGGGCAACCGAACGTTGCGGTCTTGCTACCGTGGCGTTTTTGTTACCAGCCCGAGCGTCGGATCGCCTTGTACGATGACGAGGCCGTCCTCAAGCCTTTGATGCAGCCCGCCGAGCAGCCCTTGCATTCATAGGCCATCATCGAGTTCCAGCCGTCGCCGCTCTCGTAGATGAACGTGTGGCCCGAGCCGCCGCTGCGGTAGACGAGCGCGTCCGCCTTGAGCAGGTTGCTGCGCGAGATCGTCGACCATTGGCTGCTCGACGCGTAGAGGTCCGCCGTGCTGTACGGGTGACTGTCGGTCGACAGGCTGGTGTTGTTCGAGGGGACCTGCCAGACCTTGGCGACGAAGCCCGAGCAGTCGCCGCCGTAGGAGCCCGAGTGCGAGCAGTTCGGGCACGAGCCGGAGCACGAGCCCTTGTTCGCCGAGGTCGGCCCGCTCTCGAGGAAGCGGCCGTGGCCCCACCAGTACGAGAAGCCCACGCCGGCCTGGGCGCGCTGCATGGCGATGTCGCGCACCGTCCCGCCCGGCTGCGGCGGATCGTCTCCGGGATCGTCCGACGGCGGCGCTTGGTTCACGAGCTTCAAGTAGGAGCCGTGGGCCCAGCCGACAGAGCCGTTATGCTTCACCTTGTAGAAGCCGTTCTGCGGCGCGGCCTCTTGCGCGACGACGGTCGTGCCGTTCGCCAGGACGTACTTGACGCTCTTCGACGTCGACGGGCCGGTTCGGAAGTTGAGGTTGCCCGTCGTCTTCAGCTGGGCGCCGACGGTGACCGAGCCCGAGAGGCCGTCGTGGTTTTCGCCGGTCTCCTCTTCGCTGACCAGAGTTTCACTGCCCGGCTCGTTCGACGGCGGCGCGCAGGCCACCGCGGTGAGCACGGCGAGGGAGGAAGCTGCGAAGATGGGTGCGAGGCGGCGAGCCAGCGACATCATTCTTGCACCCTAAACAACGTTCGTACCAACTCCTCGGCGTCATCGGAGAGCTTCGACCCGTGTACAGAAACGTCATTGTCCTGATGTCGGCCGCGGTGGTCGCGGTGCTCCTGATCGTGTGGATCACGCGTGATACAGGATCCGTTTCGACACCCCCGGCGGCTCCGGCCGTGTCGGCGAAGCGCGATGCCCAGAGCAAGACGATCGACGTCGGAGCGCGCCGCGCGAAGTCGCGCGAGGCCGCGAAGGCGAAGCCGGGAAGCGTGGTCGTCTCCGCGAGTTGGGGTGGTGGCGCCGGCGCGCTCGGTCGTGATCGTCCCGACGAAGCGAGCCCGAGCGGGCCCATGAGCCTGACGGTAGACGGACGTCAGCGCATGTGGGTCTTGGACCAGGTCAATGGACGCATCGTGCGTTACGACCGCGACGGGAGTGTGGAAGCGACGCTGCCTATCGCACCTGAAACCACTCAAGATATCGCGGTCTCGGAGGACGGAACCGTTGCACTTCTCGACCGCTACGGAAGTGAACAAGTTGCACTTCACGATGCGTACGGGAACACCGTGGGTGCACTTCCGCTGGCCGGTGAAGGCGTCGAAAGCCCAGGCCACGTCACCGGAATTTTCGTCGACGGCACCGATGTTTACGCCGAAACCGAGCACGGTCCGCTGTGGAAAATCGGCTCGACGACCGGCGTCCCGGCCGAGCCCCGCACCGAGCTCCCGGGGCGACCGAGCAAGGACGGAACGTTCTACGTGAAGGCCGGCATCACCGATGCGAGCGAAGGCCGCGCGTACGTCGTGGTCAACGATCGCCCTTCGGAAGAGCACCGGTTCACGCGCGAGCTCACGATGGGCTCGGCCATCCAAGCGATTGTCCTCCTCGACACGGACAAAGAAGGGACGATCTATTTCGGCGCGGAGCTCGTGGTCGATGAGCCCGAGACCGAGGTCTTGATCGTATGCATCGATTCGGGCGCGGGCGAGGTCCAGGGCACGGTCACGGTGCCGGCGAACGACATGCCCGAAGAGTCGTTCAAGGACTACGTGGTGCAGGCTGACGGCGGCGTCATTTATGCGCTCCGGACCGAGAGCGGCGTCGAGTACAAGGTCGCCGATTGCTCGGAGTAGGCGCGTCCCGTGAGGGTGCGACACATGAAGATGGTTCGCGCTAACGAACGCGCGCGACCCGGCCGACGAAGCCGAAACCTACGGCGCCGAGCACCAGGACGGGCCAGCCGTGCCCGAGCGCGACGTGCCAGCCGTCGCCGTTGGCGCAATGCATGCCGAGCGTGGCAACGCCGACGAGCCCCATCGCGACGCCGAGCAGAGCGCTGCGCCACGGCGCGGCGGCAGCGCAGGTTCGCTGCTGCGCCCACGCCAGCGCGGCGAGCGGGACGCCGCCGAGCAAGAGACCCCAGTCGCCGCAGAAGAACGCGGCCCTGACCGTATGGCCGTCCTCGATCGCGGGAAATGCGAGCGCGCAGAGCATGAACGCGATCGGACCGCCGACCGCGAGGGCGACGGTGGTGCGCGCGTTCGGACCGAGGCCTACGGAGCCCGGAGCGAGCGCTGCGTAGAGCGCCGCCGCTCCGAGCAGCGCAGGGAGACCCGCGTGCGCCAGGATCTCGAGCGAGAGCTGGAAGTCGTGGCGAACCCCGAGGATCACGAGCAGGAGCGCGAGCCAAGCGCCTCCTACGAGCATCGCGAGCCGGCGCCGCCGCAAGATCTCGGAGCGCGTCGGTCCGCGCTCGCTCGGAGGCTCCGGCGGTGCTCGGCTCGCTCCAGGATCGGTGCCCTGCGGCGGGTAGTCCGGGATCGACGACAGGTCGCCCAGGTCGAAAGAGGTGTCCGGTTTCATCCGTCACCACGCTTGGGCTTCACGCCACGCTTCTTGTCGCTGCCGAGGGCGTGGCGGAGGGCTTCGTAGGCGTGGAACGCACGGAGCTTCACCGCACCCTCGGTCACGCCGAGGATCGCAGCGGCCTCGGCCACACTGAGCCCCTCGTAGCGGAGCAGGATGAACGCTTCCCGCTGGTTCGGCGGGAGCGTCGTGAGGGTCCTTTCCACGACGCGAGCGAGCTGGGCCGCGGCGGCGACCTCTTCTCCGTCGGCCTCGGGGCCGGCGGGCATGTCGAGGGGCTCCTCGGTCTCGGCGGGCCGTTCGCGCTGGGACGGCCGGTGGCGGAGATGATCGACGTGCACGTTTCGCGCGATGGCGTAGCACCAGGGCAAGAGGCGCGCTCCGCGGGCGAAGGAACCACGCGCGCGGTGGATGCGCAGAAACGTCTCTTGCATGAGGTCATCGGCCAGAGGCTCGGATCGAACGAGCCGGACCAAAAACGTGCGGAGGCGCGCGGCCACCGCCCGATACACGTCGGCAAACGCGCGATCGTCGCCTTCCGCGTAACGATTCATCGCTTCGTCGCCGTGATCGCGCTCGTCGGCGGTCACGGCCTATCTCCGTGTACGTTCGTACGCGGCGCCCGTTTCTCGAAACATCGCTATTCGTATTCCGGCGCCGAGCCCGTGTCGGCCCGCTCTCCGGCCTCCTCTTCGTCGGCCTCGTCGCGCATGCCGACGGGGGGTTCTTCGAGCTTGGCGGCCTTGCTCACCCCGCGGAACACATAGTCGGCGTAGGCGTACGGCCCCTCCGACCAGAGCGAGATGTCCTCGGCCAGGATGCCGAACGGGGCGCCGTCGCAGAGCTCGACGATCGTGATGGCGGGGCCCTCTTGGTAGATGGGCTCCGACGGCTGGTAGTCATCCGTCTCGTTTTCTAGGGCTGCGAGCGCACCGGCGTGCTTCTCGGCGTCGAGCTGGTCGACCGGGAGGAGCGTCCAGTCGAGCGTCACGAGCTCCGGAAACGGCGGCCTCTCCGGATCGCTCTCGAACGGGGTGTGGTCGGGTATCGGCAGGCCCACCTCTTTGAAGAGATCGAGCAGGCGCTGGCGGCGCGGCTCGGCTTCGTCGCTCGGCCCCCAGAACGCGGTGAGGACGTCGACGATCTCGTCGGCGGTCGCCTTGCGCCAGAGGCGCGGATCGCGCGAGGCCCGGTTGAGGTCCGGCGTCTTTTCGCAGAGCGCCGCGAACTTCGTCGCGTGCGCCAAGAAGTGCGGCTTGTCCTGGAGCGCGACGTCGACCGAAAAGTGCAGGCGATGATCCACTTCGAGGAGGTAGCGATGCTTCTCCATCGCACGGATCAGCCGCGCGACCTCATCGACGAGGCTGGCGGCGAACGTCCACGCCATCATCATGGCGTGGCTCCTTGCGCTGCGGGCTTCGAGTCTTCCGACTCGTCGCCCTCTTCGGCCGGCTCGGGCTCCGGTGGCGGCTCGGGCACCTCGCCCTCTTGCTTCAGCACGCCCTTGAACCAGACGAGCTGTCCATCGGTGCGCCGGTAGACGCGTGGGCCGGCGTAGACGGTGCCGGGCAGGAGGTTCACCCAGCGACCGGGCTCCCATACCCAGCGACGTCCGAGCCAGAGCCACTGGCCGTCGATCCATGCGGGCGAGGCGAAGCCCGGCGGAGGATCCTGGATGAGGTCGACGCGCGCGGGCGGCGGAGGAAACGGCACGGCGAGCGGAACCTCTCCTTCATGGGCGCCGGACGGCGGCGTCGGGATCGTCGGGATGCACGCTGCGAGCACGCCCGCGCAGACTACCGAAAGGCCTATGCGAGCTGCCACAGGAACACCACGTCCTCGAGGAAGTTTCGGAACAGGACGAGCTCCAGCCCCGCGAGCGCGATGAACGGCCCGAAAGCGAGCGCTGCGTGCTGGCCGTCTGCTGTCGCGTCGGCGAGCTCGTCCTCTTCGCGCCACGCGCGCATCGCCTCTTCGCGCTCTTCCTCGGGCAGCTTCTCGATTTCTGCGAGGATCTCTTCGCGCTCTTTGCGGATCGCTTCGGGCTCGGAGACCGAGCCACCGAGGAGGCGCACCAGGATGATCGCCACGACCCCTTGAACGGCGCCGGCCATCAGACCGAAGAGCGCACCTTGCCAGCCGAACCAAGCGCCGACTACGCCCAAGAGGACTGCGTCGCCGGACGCCATCCCGGTGCGCCCGCGGATCAACTTGTAGACGCCGTTGATGAGGAGCACCGATCCAGCTCCGACCGCGATGCCGATCAGCGCGTCGACCCACGTCAAGCGACGCAGCGACGCCGTCGCGATCCCGATCACCGCGAGCGCGAAGTTGGCTTTGTCGGGGAGCACCACCATGTGCTCCAGATCGATGAAGGCCGTCGCAACGAGCGCCATGGCGAACGCGAAGAGCGACAGGTACGAGAACGCCGCGTACGCGAGCGTCGTCGTCGTGTTCGGCAGGGTCAGGATCGACAGCTCGACGATCGCAACCGAGAGCACGCCGCCGATCAGCTCGACGAGCGGATAGCGCGGCGACATTCGAGCGCCGCAGCAGGCCGCCTTGCCGCGGAGAAACACGTACGAAAAGACGGGAACGTTCTGCCAGGCACGGACCGGCGCCCCGCACGCCGGACAGTGCGAGGGCGGGCTCACCACGCTCATCCCCTTCGGGACGCGGTAGATGACGACGTTGAGGAAGCTGCCCCAGAGCAGCCCGAAGAGCGCGGCGAAGACGCGCAAGACGTTGGGCGGGACGAGATCGAGGGTCAGGGGCAACGGAGGTTACTATGGTACGGAACACAGCGGCGGTCTCGAGCGTTTCCTCGTGCCCATGCTCCCGAGACGCTTGGTCTTGATGCTGCCGATCGCGGCTTGCGGCGGTACAGGGCAGGAGCCGCCCACGGCTGCCGAGTCACCGGGCAGAGCCGCGAACGGGCGCGAAATGGCGCGGCCGCTCGAAAGTGCCCGTCCTGACGCCGCGACGGCATTGCCCAAGAGCTTCGAGCCCGCCCTACATCGCGCGTTTCCGGAGATCGCGCGCCAACTCCCGCGCGTGCCGCTCCAGACCGAGGCGACGCCCGTCGTCGCGATGAGCGGGCTCGCGCGCGCCGTGGGACTCGAAGCGCTCTGGATCAAGCGCGACGATCTCATCAGCGCGAGCTACGGCGGCGGCAAGGTCCGCAAGCTCGAGACGCTCCTCGCTGCCGCATCGGCCAGCGGTAAGAAGCGGCTCGTCACCTTCGGAAGCGTGGGGTCGCACCACGCGCTGGCCACGGCGGTGCATGGGCGTTCCCTCGGCTTCGACGTGAACCTCCTCCTCTTGCCGGAGCCGCGCTCTTCCGAGGTGAAGGCCACGCTGGGCCGAACGCTCGCGACGGGCGCCGAGGCGAGCCTCGTGGGCTCGATGCGCAGCGCCGAGGCTCGCGCGCGAGAGCTCTCCGACAAAGGCGACAGTTATGTCATTCCCGCCGGCGGCTCGTCGCCGCTCGCCAACGTCGGCTTCGTCGCCGCCGGCTTCGAGCTCGCCGAGCAGATCGCCGCGGGCGACCTCGAGGAGCCCGACCACGTCTATGTCCCGCTCGGCACCACCGGGAGCGCAGCGGGTCTGGCCTTGGGCCTCGCCGCCGCGGGCCTCGAGCGTGTGAAGGTGATCGCGGTGCGTGCCTCGAGCCCGTCGACGTCGAGCGCCGACAACGTCGCACGCGCGATCGCCGACACCTCCGCCCTCCTGCGGTCCAAGGCCCCGAGCTTTCCGGACGTGCGCGCGAGGATCTCGATCGACGGTGCGGAGCTGGGGCGCGGCTACGCGCTCACGACGCCTAGGGCCGACCGTGCCCGCAGCATCGCCGCTGCCGAGGGGCTCGCGCTCGAGACGACCTACACCGCCAAGGCGTTCGCCAGTCTTGTGCGCGACGCTCGTGAGGGCCACGTCAAGCGCGCGCTCTTCTGGATGACCCACGATCCGCGCCCGGGACCGTCGGTCTCGCGCGACGACGCTTCCGTTCCGCGAGATCTCGCGGGCTGGCTTGCGTAAGCTGCCGCCGTGCTTCGCACAGGTCCCAACTTCGCGAGCTCGATCGCCGCCGGCTCCCTGGCCGCCGCGCTCTCGGTCGTCGCTGGATGCGGCGACACCGAACGATCGAAGCCCGCCGCGACGAGCGGGCCCGCGGCGGCTCTCTCGTCCGGCGCCGTCGTTCTCGCGGCAGAGGACGCAGCACCGGTGGCGTCCAGCTCGGCGAAGGCGGCGGTTGATCCGGTCGTCGCGATCCCGGCCGGCAAGCACGCGCTCGGGAGCACGCCGGGCGATCGCGGGCGCGATCCGACGCTCGAGCCACCGGGGACGGAGGTCGCGCTCGGCGCGTTCGACATCGACCGGTACCTCTACCCGAACGATCTCTCGGCGCCGCCGAAGACCGGGGTCTCGCGAAAGCAGGCGGCCAAGCTCTGCGAAGAGCGCGGGCGGCGCCTCTGCACCGAGGTCGAGTGGGAGCGCGCCTGCAAAGGCCCCGAGGGTGACGCCTATGCCGGTGGCGCCGGCTGGTCGAAGGCGTGCGCGAGCGATCCAAAGACCTGCGCGTCCGCGTTCGGCGTGCTCGGCATGGGTGCGTTTCGCGAGTGGACGGCGAGCGACATCGAAGCCGTGGGAGAGGTGAAGGGCGGGGCTTCGGTGCGCGGCGCGGATCGGTCGGCGGGCGACGTGGATCGACGCTGTGCGAGGCGATCGCCGGTCGACGCGAGCCGCGAAGACGAGAGCGTCGGCTTTCGGTGCTGCGGGGGCGACGCGGTGACCGCGGCCTTTCCGAAGCCGGTCGAAGGCGCGCCGTTCGAGCCCACCGAGCTCTCGGCCGACAGGCTCGCGCAGATCCTCAGGGCCGTTCCCCAGCTCGCGAAGCTCTCGGGGGATCCGAAGTACTTCGACGACGAGGCCGCGGCTCGCGAGGTGACCAGCCGCGCCGACGGCGGCACGCCCGACGGGTACAAGCTCACGACGGCGCCGCTCCTCTGGCGGCCGGTGCTCGGCGAAGAGGTCGTCGTCGTGACGGTGCAAGTCGGAGGCGACTCGCTGGTCGCTGCGTTCCATCGCTTGCCGGGCGATCGCTTGCGCGTCGCCTCGACGCTCATCCTCACCAAGGATCCCGGGCCCGTGGTGCTCGCGTACGACCGGTCGGCGCCGAAGCGGCTGGAGTGGTCGACATGCTGGCAGTGCCGCGGCGAGTCCGGGCGCATCGCCTATCGCGATGACAGGCGCGTCGTGATCACGCAGGAGTGAGCGGGCGCGGGGGCGGGCGCGGGCGCGCGGGCGTGGGCGCGGGGGCGGGGGCGAGAGAGGGCGGGGGCGCGTGAGCGTGCGTGGGCGTGGGCGCGCGAGCGTGCGTGGGCGCGGGTGCGCGAGCGTGCGTGGGCGCGGGTGCGGGAGCGTGCGTGGGCGCGGGTGCGCGAGCGTGCGTGGGCGCGGGTGCGGGCGCGAGTTGGGGAGTGTCAGAAAATTTGTGTAACTGGACCTGCATGGGCGACCCCAACTCCTGGAGACGCTCTGTATGGACTCGACTGCAGCCACCTTGAAGCCGGAG
>JBGTSH010000253.1:0-16013 GCA_041940405.1 Polyangiaceae bacterium | reverse complement strand
CACCCACGCCCAGTTCACCGACATGCAGAACGCCACCCGGGCCCGCGACACCGGAACGGTCAAGGAGATCTGGGACCGGCTGGTGCCGCTCTGGGACGACCGCACCTTCTACGACTTCGTTGCCACCTCCAAATCCTTCGCCAAGCTGAGCTTCCTGCACCGCGAAGTGTTCGGCCAGGTCGGTTTCGGCACCGGCGGCTGGGACAACCACGACGCCGTCGACCAGAACATGCTCCAGAACACGGCCAACCTCTACCCGCAGATCACGCGCATCACCCAGGTGCTCCAGGAGCAGGGCATCTACGACCGCAGCGCGATCTTCATGGGCTCCGACTTCGGCCGCACGCCCGGGTACAACGGCGGCCAGGGCAAGGACCACTGGGCCGTCTCCAGCATGATGGTCATGGGCTACGTCAACGGCCGGAAGATCGCGGGTAACCGCGTCGTCGGCAGCACGACGGACTACCACGACCCGGTCCCGCTGGATCCGAACACGATGCAGCCCGGCGGCAACAAGCGCATCACGGTCGGTCACATCCAGAACTCGATCCGCAAGCTCTACGGGATCCAGGACACCGACGCGGCCCGTCTCTTCCCGGCGAACGCGCCCATCAGCGAGTTCCCGGATCTGATGGTCCTCGAGTGATCGAAGCCTGACACGGTGCGAAGCCCCTCTTTCTCACGGACGAGGGGCTTCGTCGTTCCATCAGGGTAGGTACTTCTGGGCGCGCTTGCCCTGCCCGACCTCGACGACGTAGACGGATCCGTCATCGGCGACGGCGATGTCATGAGGCCGGATGAGCTCGCCGTCGTGGTTGCCGAAGGACGCGAAGCTCGAGATGACGGTACCGTTGCCGTCGGCGATCAGGATCCGCGCGCGGTCTGGGCCGCTCGCGGGCTGATCGCCGCCATCGACGACGAACGCGAAGCCGTCGGGGCCGAAGGCGATGGCCCACGGGCGGCCGAGCTCTTCGCTCTTCCAGAGGCCGATGAACGCGCCGTCGGGCGAGAACGACTGCACCCGCGCGTTGCCGCGATCGGCGACGTAGACGTTGCCGTCGGGGCCGAGGGCGATGCCGTGCGGGACCAGGAGCTGGCCGGGCTCGGTGCCGAGCTGGCCCCACGTGCCGAGGAGCTCGCCGGTGGCCGCGAACTTGAGGACGCGGCCGTTGCCGTATCCGTCGGAGACATAGAAGGTCCCGTCGCCGGCGACGGCGACGTCGGTCGGCATGTTGAAGTGCGCTTCGTCGAAGCCTGCGACCCCGCGCTCGCCGAAGGAGCGAAGGATCGTGCCCGAGACGTCGAGCTCGAACACTTGGTGGAGCGCGACGTCGGTGAGCCAAACGTGACCGCTATCGTCGACGGTGAGGCCATGCGGCATCGCGAACTCGCCGCCGCCGAACGAGCCGAGCAGCTCGCCGGTCTCGGCGTCGAAGCGGAGCACCGTATCCTCGGCGATGATGTCCGGCGCGATGGGGCCGCCATTCCAGTCCTTGCCGGCGCGCCGGAAGACGAGGACCGAGCCGTCGGCTTCGACGCCGACGCCGGAGCACTGCCCGAGGAGCTCACCTTCGGTGAACGCGGGCCAACCGGGGACGACCTCGTAGCTCGGCGCGGGCACGGGGGTCGGCGCCAGCGTCTCTTCGGTGCACGCAAGGAGGATTGCCGCGACCGGAAGGAGCAAGCCGGGGCTGTGCCCCCGGCGCGCAGCGCGGAGCGGCGGATTGATCACTTGCCGCGGGTCACGAAGAAGTTCGCGTTGCACATCTCGTCGTCCGCCGTGGGACCGAAGAGGGTCGGCTCGGTCTTCGTGGTGGTGTCGTAGGTGCAATCGATGGTCAGGACGTCGCCCTCGAGCAGCGGGATCGGCTTCTCGAAGAAGTACATGAGCTGCCATTTTTCGTCCCAGGTCGGGATGTCGAGGAGGCAGGCGTCACCGGCGGCGCGCTTCAGCGTCACCCTCGCCTTGGAGCCGAGCGAGTGCATGTGCGCCCGAACGCCCCAGAGATAGCCGGAGCTCGACATCGAAGTGAGCGCGGGGATCGTGGTGGCGGGCGTTCTGGGCGGCAGCTCGAAGAAGCCCGGCCCGATCGTGATGATCTCGGCCTCTTGCTGCACGCTCGGAGCGAGCTCGAGCTCGAGGAACGGCCCGGGCACCGTCGCGTGGTGATAGTGAATCTGCATCAATAGCTTCTTCCCGGCGAGGAGCTTGATGCCCGTCCCGTCGGGGTGGCGCCGGACGGGATCGGTCGGCCCCCAAACGGTGAGATGGCGGGCCGTCGAGACGGCCGCGCCGTCGATGCAGGCGAAGCCGCCGCCGGGATCCATCGCATCGAGCGCTTCGGCCTCGGCTGCCGCGGCGTCGTCGTCGAGCGCCCAGAGGTGAAGGTGGTGAACCCCTTGGGCGTCGCCGATGGCGTACGCGGTCAGGAACTGATCGGCCTGGAGGCCCGGGTCCATCACGTAGCAGCGGTAGTGATCCTCACCCTCTGGTGGGAGAAAGAGCTCGGGAGGGGCGACTCGCAAGCCCGGCTTGTCGAGCCAGCGAGCCTGCGTCTTTGGCGGGGCGATGCCGTCTCCGCCGCTGCCCTCGGGCGCGCCGAGCTCGGCCCAGCGCGAGATGACCGAGACCTCATCCGAGCGAAGGACGCGCGCGTCGACGAGATCGGGGCACTCTCCTTCTTGCTTGGCCGGCCACGGCGGCATCTTTCCGCTCTTCACCGCCGCAGCGATCGCGTCGGCGTGGAGCCGCGCGTCGTCGTAGGTCTCGAGCGGGAACGGTGCGACGCCGCCCGTGCGGTGACAGCCCGCGCACTGCTCGGCGAGGATCGGCGCAATCTCGCGGGCGTACGTCGGATCCGTGTCGCAAGCCCCGGCGAGGGCTGCGAGGAAGATCAAGGCCGCGCGAGCGCGAAGAAGCACGGGGGCATGATAGCGCCTCAGCAGCGCACGACGACGGGTTTCAAACCTCCGAACGCCGTGAGCAGGCGGCGCAGGTCGTTGGGATCGCTCGTATAGAGCGCCCGACCTCGAGTCCCAGCGACGATCGCGACGTGCGCGTCGCAGATGTCGGAGGTCTTCGTGCGACCACAGAGCTCCCCCACCTGCTTGGCTACCGGGTCGAACGGAGCTGCGACGCAGTGCGCGAGCGCACGAGCCAGCGTGGCCTGTGTGGTACGTGCTCGCCAGACCTGTGCGAGCACCGTGGTCGGAACGAGGACGTCCTCGGTTCGAAGGGCGCTGAGCTTGAGGACGGCCCACATCGCCCGGTCTCCCCGCTCCAGCGCGATGAGAGCCCCGGCGTCGAAGACCAGGCTCATTTCTTCCGGGAGGCTCGACCGGCGCTGCGCCCCGCAGCCAAACCTCGGCGGAGTTGCCGTCGCGCAGCAGCCGCGAGCTCGGCCTCGTCGATGACACCGTGCTCGGACTCCCAGGAAGCGACGACCTCGAGGAGCCCTTCTGCCCGAAGCTTGCGCCTGGCTGCATCCGCCAACCACGTCGAGGTGGGCTCGCGACCGGCCGCGCGGCGGACCTGTCTAGCCAGCTCTCTGTCGAACGAGACGGCGAGTCGTGCCACAGTCATACTGCGATATTACTCCACCGTGCTCGTGCGCGCCAGCCGGAGCCTCATTCGACGGTGATGCGGACCTCGTCGCTCGAGCCGCGACCGACGGCGCGGAGGGTGTGCTCGCCGGGGGTCAGGACGACGACGCGGTCATGCGAGACCTTGCCGTCGACGGACAGAATGACAGCATCGTCAGCCGATAGCTTGACGCGGACGCTCGGGAGGCGGCCGTCGGCGTCGACGAAGAGCTTGGCTCCGTCGCGCGGATACAGGATGCGGACGCCCCCGGAGACGGCGACGTCCACGGGGCGGCGCGTGGGGCATCGGCTGGAGAACGCAGTCGGCGCCGTCGGACGGTGAACGGCGGCGGCCCACTCGGCGTAGAGCGGCGGGAAGACCTCGAAGACGCGATCCTCGACGAAGCGCTGGGGGCAGTCCTCACCTGCCCGCTCGCCCGTCGCGCGATCGACGGCGACGTGGACGTGCATCGTGCACGTCGATGGCTCGTCTCCGATAGGGAGAATGTCGACCCGGCGATGGGGGCAATCGGGGCCGGGACGATGGCCGGAGAGGGCGCATACCTCGACCGAATGAAGACCTTCCGGCTCGAGGAACGCAGTCGGGGCGCGATGCCGGGCGGCGGCGATCATGACCTCACGGAAGAGCGGACCGGCGCCGGTGATCCCGGAGATGCCACGCATGGGCGAGCCGTCGAAGTTGCCGACCCACACAGCGACGGTGATCTCGGGCGTGTAGCCGACGGCGACATTGTCGCGGTACCCCTTCGACGTACCGGTTTTTGCCGCCGCTTCGAACGGCAGCTCGAGGGCGCTGTCGTCGCCGAACGACGCCACGCGGGCCGAAGGATCGGCGAGGACGTGCGTGATCATGAACGCTTCGCGCTCCGAGAGGACGCGCGCGCCTTCCGCGGTGGCGCCGCCGATCGGCGTGGCGCGCACCGGAAGGAGGACGCCGCCGCGGGCGAGCGTGGCGTAGGCGTTGGCCAGATCGAGCAGCCGAACCTCACCGTCGCCGAGCGCTATCGCAAGGCCGTAGTGCTCGGCTGCCTGATCGAGGGACGAGAAGCCGAGCGCGCGGAGCCGGTCGAGGACCGCGCGCGTGCCGAGGCGCTCGGCGACGTGGACCGCCGGGACGTTGAACGAGCTTCCGAGCGCGTCCCG
This sequence comes from Polyangiaceae bacterium, assembly GCA_041940405.1. Lineage (GTDB taxonomy): Bacteria > Myxococcota_A > Polyangia > Polyangiales > Polyangiaceae > Xiheicaenibacterium. The sequence continues at coordinate 11,267 of JBGTSH010000253.1, read as the reverse complement.
CAAGAGGACCGGGCCGTGGTAGCGGCCGTCGTAGTTTCGAGGCCGGAAGCTCGCGCCGTCGGGTCCCGGGAACGAGAGGTCGATGTCCGGGAGCAGCGACGACGGAACGAGATCGAGCTTCTCCATCGCGAGCTCGTACACGAACGGCTTGAGCGCCGATCCCGGCTGGCGGAGCGCGAGGACGCCGTCGTTGCCGCCGAGGCGAAGCGTGTCACCGAGGTCGGGCGAGCCGACGTACGCGAGGATCTCGCCCGTGCGGTTGTCGAGGACGACGACGCTCGCCGCGGTGACACCTTGCTGTTCGAGCTCGACGACAGTCCGCCGTGCGGCCGCGGTCGCGTCGGCCTGGAGCTCGCCAAGGACGCTGGTGGTGATCGCGCCGTCCTCCGCCACTGCAGGTCCGAGCTTGCCGGCGAGCAGAGCGCTCACGAAGTGCGGCGCCGAGGCAGGCGAGAAGCGCGGCGCCAGGACCAGGGGCTCGGCCTTGGCGCGCTCGACCTCTTCGCTCCCGGCAAACCCTGCCTGGAGCATGCGGTCGAGAACACGATCGCGCCGCCGCACGAGGTGCCCCGGGCGCTTGGTGGGATCGTAGAGCGTCGGACCGCGAGGGATCGAAGCTACGGCGGCCGCTTCGGCGAGGGACAGATCGACGCAGGGTTTGCCGAAGTAGAGCTCCGCCGCCGCCTCGGCTCCGCGCACGTTCGGGCCGAACTCGACGCGGTTCAGGTACGCCTCGAGGATCTCGTCCTTGTCGTAGGCGCGCTCGAGACGCAGCGCGAGCGCCATCACGCGGAGCTTGCCCGATGCGGTGCGCGGCTCGCCGCTGACAGAGCGTGCGAGCTGCTGCGAGAGCGTCGAAGCTCCCGAGACGACGCGTCCCGCCTTGGCGCTCTCGAAGGCCGCGCGGCCCATCGCGATCGGATCGAGGCCTGCGTGGTCGTAGAAGCGCTTGTCCTCCGCGGCGAGGAGCGCCTTCGGCAGGCGATCGCCGAACCCAGCGAGCGGCGTGCGCTGGGCGCGCCGTCCGTCCCCCGCTCGGACCTCACGGAGCAACGTGCCCCCGCGGTCCACGACCCGAACGCTGTCCTCGCGCTCGCCCGGCTCGGTGGTGGGCTCATGGATATCCGGAACCGCGAGCGTGAGCGCGTACACCCCGAGCAGCGTGAACGGCAGGCCGATCGCGAGCATGACGGCTGTGAGCGCCGCGCGGAGGACGCGCCCGAGCTTCACTTCGGGTTCACCGTGATGGTTCCGGCGGGGGTGCGACCGAAGACCTCGGGCGAGTACATCTCTTCGGCCTTGGTCGGCGGGACGATGAAGGTGCCGAGCGAGGTGGCACGCGCGAGGTAGCGGTAGCGGTACACGCCGGCCGGCAGCTGATCGACGAAGAAGAGTACGCGATCGTCGCGGATCTCCTTCGTGTAGTAGGCGGCATAGGCGCCGCCATCCTCATCGTCCTCGTTGGAGGAGGCGTAGCCCATGGCGGTGCCGGGCCGGCGCGTGCTCGTCGCGAGGCGCATGTCGATCGCCTCGAACCCCGCGGGGAGCGGGTCGTCGATCGCGACGAAGCGGCGCGGCTTGGGCGTCACGACGACGATGTCGGCGAGGACCAGATCGCTGCCCTGGAACTTCGAGAGCGTCTCCTTGGGAACGACGGCGAGCGCCTCGTCGAGCGTGTCGTGCGTCACGCGGCGCAGGCGCTTCTCGACGTAGAAGCCTCGGTCGAGCGTGTCGGAGGGGAGCTTCTTGCGGACGTAGCGCAGGCGCGCCTCGTAAAAGAGCGTTCCGTCGCCCTCGACCTGGAACGAGATCGGCGTCTTGCCGGCGGCGACGAGGCGCGCCGTCGGAAACTTCGCGACCTGCGCCATCAGGCTGCGACCTTGGAACGTGTGCTCTGCGGCGAGGTCGTCGCCGAAGAAAATGCGGCCGGTCATGTCGGGCACGACCTTCTCTTGCGCGCGGCGGTAGTCGCCGAGCGCGAGGAGCGACCACGCGGTCTCTTGCGTGCTGCGCCAGGTGGCGCCGTCGCGCTCGCGGAGCAAGCCCATCACGATCTGCTTGGCGAGCGGATGATCGGGCTTCGCTTGGAGCAGCGCGCGGAGGACGATCGCCGTCGTGCGGGTCTCGGAGTCGAGGTAGCCGAGGTGCGCGTCGCCGCGGTTCTCGGTGATCCGCACGACCGGGCCGTCGAGGCGGATGAGCGACTCGAGCTCTTTCTGGAGGATCGCGATGCTCCCGGGATCGCTCTTTTGCTTCACCATCGCCGAGAGGAGGAAGCCCTTCGAAAAGGCGGGCATCGCTTTGCGCGACTCGAAGAGCGTGCTGATCCGTCCGGGATCGCCTTTGCCCTGCTCGGCGAGCACGTACATCGCGAACGGCCCGAGGTAGTACATCGTCTCGGCGTCGCCGCGCTGGACGAGACCGAGGAGGTGGCGGGTCGCGCTGTCGATGACGCCTTCGGGGACGCGGTACCCCTTCTTCTTCGCTTCGCCGAGGCCCCAGAGGGCGTAGGCGGTCGCGTACGGGTGCGCCTTGGGCGAGTCGGGCCAGAAGCCGAAGCCGCCGTCGTAGCGCTGGTGCGTGATGATCTTGGCGACCGTCTTTTCTACGACGTCGTCGATGTTCTTGGGCAGCGGGAACTTGAAGTCGTTCGCCAGATCCTTCATCGCGACCATCGGAACGAGGCGGCTCGTCAGCTGCTCGGTGCAGCCGTACGGATAGTCGAGGAGCTGCGAAGCGCCCGCGTCGAGACCGACGAGCGCCGTCGAGGCCGTGGTGACAGTGAGATCGCCGGCGTCGTCGCGGATGGCCGACATGTCGCCGAGCCGCTCGGCAGATTCGGTCGACGTCGATCCGTAGAGCGCGACGGCTTCGGGCGCCATCGGGAGCGCTACGTTGCGCTCGACGTAGACCGAGTCGCTGCCGTCGCTGGTCTTGACGGCGAACGCGAACGCGGCCGGGCCCACCTTCTTGGCCTCTGCCGAGAAGCGGACCTCGACGCTCTCGCCGGCTGCGAGCCGGACCTTTTGGGTCGCCGGCCCCGTCAGGGTCACGCCGTCGAGCTTCGCCGTGACCTCGGCCTCGCCGCCCGTTGCGCTCTTCGAGGTGATGATGACCGAGGCGTCGAAGCTGTCGCCGGCCCGGAGAAAGCGCGGAAGCGCAGGGCGCGCCATCAGCGCCTTCGACGTGACGATGCGCGCGTCGGAGCTACCGAAGCGATCGTCTTGCCCGACGGCGACAGCCATCACGCGGAAGGTGGTCAGCGAGTCGGGCAGCTTGAACTTGACCGACGCGTTGCCCTGCTCGTCGGTGACCACCGACGGATTGAAGTAGGCCGAGGCGCGGAAGTCCTTTCGAGCGCCGCTCGGGCCGGCCTCGCCGCCGCCACCGCCGGCGAGGCCCTTGTCGAGGCCGAGGCCGCTCAGCGGATCGAAGAGGGTGGCGAGCGACGCGCGCGCTTCGAGCGTCGCTACGTGGTTGGGGCGCGGCGCACCGAACACCGGGATCGGGTCCGGCGTCTTGTAGTTCACGAGCGAGAGCACGCCCTCGTCGACGGCGTAGACGGTGAGCTCGCTCTTGGCGCCCTTGCCGCTCTTGTCTTTGACGCCGAGCGAGACCGACACCTCTTCTCCGGGTTTGTAGTCGGTCTTGTCCGGCTTGACGCTCACGGTGAGGCGCCGCGACTCCGGGTCGACGACGAGGTTCGCAAAGCCGATCTTGTAGGCGGGCGCGCCGAGGTCGGGCTTGTCGAGGGCGGCGGGCGCTTGCTTGGTGCGACCGCGAACGAGCAGGACCGAGACGAAGGCGTTCGGGCGCATCTTGTCGGTGATCGGAACCGAGATCGTGGGCGCGGCGCCCGAGACCTTGATGCGCCGCTTCTCGGTGACGCCGCTTCGCTCGATCGTGACGAGCGCGTCGGCGCTCTTCCACGGCGACTTGACCAGGATCTGTGCCGTGTCGCCGACCTGGTAGTGATCCTTGTTCCGGACGAGCTCGACCTCGGTGCGATCCGACTCCTCGAACGAGGCGAACGACCCGAATGTCACGTTGTCGTCCCCGGTGACGTAGACCTCTTGCGAGGCGGCGACGGGGTTTTTGCGCGCGTCTTGCGAGGTCGCGCGCACGATGTAGAGGCCGGCGTCGGGCGGGGTGAGATCGCACGAGACCGCCGCCGATTGCGAGGTCAGCGAGCAGCTCGCGATCTGCGTGTCGACGGGCGTCGAGATCGTCGTCGCCGAGCCCGCGCCGCTCTGCTGCTTGGCGGTCGTCCACACGCGCTTGAGGAGCTGGAGCTGAATCGCGACGCCCGCGATCTTCTGGCCCTTCGGCGTCGCGGCGATCACCTTCGGCGACAGCTTGGTCTTCTTGGAGACGAACCAGGTATCGAGCCCGACGCCGAGGTAGTGCTCGCCCGGGTGAACGATCGCGGCCGTGCTGCCCGAGACGACCTGGCGCGAGACGTCGTGGACGTCGAGGTGCGCGGCGACGGTCTCGGGACCGCGCTGGCCCGGGAGCGCGAGGCTCGCGGTCGCGGTCGCCTGGCCCTTGGGATCGAGCTTGGACTTGTTCGAGACGATCTCGCTCTCGCGGACGGTGCGATCCGGCAGATCCCGGAAGTAGTCGTCGTCGCTCGTGACGAAGCCTTCGAGCCCCGGAGGACGGAAGCTCGTCGCCTCGCGATAGACGGCGAGATCGGCCTCGGATCCCGACATCGGTGCGCCGAAGAGGTAGTCACCGCGTGCGGTCCACTTGCCCGTGTCGCCGCGGATGTAGCTCGGTCTGTCGCTCTCGACAGCGACCTTGAACTCCACCGGGCGGTACTCGGCGACCTCGAGGTCGTCGGAGGCGACTTGCTGATCGCCGATGCGAGCCGTCACGTAGTGGCTCCCGAGCCGAGTCGTCGACGGGACCTTCACCTCGGCCGAGAACGTGCCGAACGCGGTCGTGGTGACCTGTTGGGTGGCGACTTTCTCGCCGTCGGGGCCCTGAACCTCGATCGTGATCGGCTTGCCGGCGCCGGGCGATTTGCTGCCCGTGTCGATCGGCTCGCGAAGGATGCCCTTCATCTTCGCCGTGTCGCCCGGCCTGTAGATCTTTCGATCCGAGAACAGCATCCCGATCGTCGGGTCGTCGCCGGGCGAAAAGTCCCACGTATAGAGGTTGTCCCCGACCGGCTTGTAGGCGCGGTCGTCGCCGGCCGAGACGAAGATGACGGCCTTCTCGTCCTCGAAGCTCGGCGTGAAGTCGGCCTGGGAGAAGGTCGCGAAGCCCTGGGCGTCGGTCGTCGCTTTGACGGCCGTGCCACCGGGCCTTCGAATGCGGACCTCGGCGTTCGCCACCGGAGCCGCGTTCGAGAGACGAGTGACCCACACGAGCGAACCGGACTTCGAGATCTTCGCGGTGATCGCCAGATCGGTGAGCTGCCCGAAGCTCCGCTCCTCGCGCGGATCGCCGTCGGAGGTGTAGCGGATGGCGACGCCGAACGGCCCGCGACCCTTTGCTCCGCCGAGGATCGACTCGATCGAGACACTCGTCGTCTCGCGGACGTTCTTCCTTCCGGAGGGCGACTTTTTGATCTTGAAGCCGGAGCGCTTCTCGAGATCGCCGAAGCGCATCTCGTTGTTCTCGAGCGCGAGGACGTCGTCCTCGGTGAGCGGCACGGTGCCGATCTCGAGATCGCTCGCATTGATGTGCGCGACGACGACGTCGTTCTTCGTGCGGGGCTCGACGACGCCGCTGGTCATGCCGATGCGCGCGACAGGCCAGAGATCGCCGAACTCGAGCCGCTCGCTCTTGGCTGCCTTGAGCGGCTGGCCGTGCCTGTCCGAGAAGCCGGTGGCGACGCGAACCGTGTAGCTGCGCCCAGGCTGGAAGCCGCCCGAGAGCCACACGCTGTTCGTGAAGGTGTCGTCGTCCATCCATCCCGGCCAAGCGACCCGCACGGCGGGCTCGATCGAGATCGCCCGCTTGATGTCTTTGACCTTCACATCGTTCGAGAAGGTGATCGAGATCCCCGAGGCGGCCGAGCACTTCTTCTGGGGAGCGTCGTCGTTGCAGCCGATCTCGGAGACGACCAGCGGGCCGACGGTCCGAAAGTCGAAGCGCTCGGCGGTCTCGGCCGGGAGCGGGCCCTCTTTGCCGCGGATCGCCTGGGCGACGTTGAGGCGCACTGCGGTATCCAGCGGGAGCGGCCCCTTGGGCTTGATGTCGAAGTTGCGGTCGTCGTCCTTGGAGGTGGGCTCGATCGTCGCGGCCGCCGGCTTGCCGCCGACCTCGAGGCTCACGTGCTTCTGCACCTCGGCGAGGTCGATCGGCTGGTTGAACGAGACGCGGAACGTGGAGGCGGGCTCGAGCCTGTCGCTGCCGCGGTAGGGGCTGGTAGAGACCACCTCGGGGCGCTCGGTCTCGAACTCGAACTTGTAGTCCTCCTTCAGGACGTCGCCGTCGAGCGCCTTGGTTCCCTTCGGGATCGTGACGGTGAACTTGGTCGCCGCCGGGAGGCGCGCCGCGCCGCCGCCGCCGGCTCGCTCGGGAATGAAACTCGCCGCGCGGGTTCCGGCCCACTGCCAGGTCCCGGGGACCGGCGGCTCGATCTTGCCCGGGAACGGCGCCTCTTTGCCGGCGGTATCCAGCTCGCGCAGAGGCTTGTTGAAGAGGACTGTGATTTCTGACGGTCCTGTCAGCTTTCCTTTCGGCGACGCGAAGACGACGGCGATGGGGCCGGTGTCTTCTTCGCCGGCGCCGAGCTCGCGCAGCCCGAGCGTGCCGCGGGGAGCGACCTCGGGAGCACGCGCCCCCTGGATGCAGGCCAGCATCACGACGACGAGCAAGAGGAGCGCGGATCCGAAGGCAGCGGGGCGCCTCTTCCGGGGGCTTTGCATGATCGGCCGCCCTTGAAGCAATAGTAGGACCCGGCAGCAAGGGGGCGCATGTCGAGGGACGTGTAGGCAGCGGGGTCAGGTGCTCGAAAGCCGCTGCGGGCGGCGCGACACGCCCAGTGTCCAGAGAGCAACGGTCCCGGCCGCAACGGTCTCGGGAGCTACGGCGTCCGAGAGCTACGCCCGCGGGTGCGAGGCTCGGTGCGCCTTCTTCACATGGTCCGAAGAGACGTGGGTGTAGATCTCGGTCGTCGAGATGTCGGCGTGCCCGAGCATCGCCTGGACGCTGCGGAGATCGGCGCCGCCGGCGAGGAGGTGCGTCGCGAAGGTGTGCCGCACCCAGTGCGGAGAGACGGGCTTCGAGATGCCCGCGATGCGCGCGTATCGCTTGAGGAGCTTGAAGAAGTTCTGGCGGGTCATCGGGCGCATGCCCTGCGCGACGAAGACAGCGTCCGACGCGGGACCGCGCGTCGTGCGCACCGCGCGCGCTTCGAGGTACTCGGCGAGGACACCTAGAGCGAGCTCGCCGATCGGCACGATGCGCCTCTTCTGGCCCTTTCCGAGCGGGATCACGACACCGCGTGTGAGGTCGACATCGCCGAGGCGGAGCCCTACGAGCTCGCTGACTCGCAGCCCCGACGCATAGAGGAGGTAGAGCATCGCGCGGTCACGCTTGCCGCGGAAGGACGCCGGCGTGGCGGCCGCCAAGAGGCGCATCACCTCGTCCTCACCGAGGTGCTTGGGGAGGCGCCGGCCCATCTTCGGCCGATCGATGAGCGCTGCCGGATCCGACTTCAGGACGCGCTCGCGGACGAGGAACTTGGCGAGCCCTCGGATCGCCGACAGGCGACGAGCGATCGAGCGCGGGCTCTCGTCGGCAGCTGCCAGGAAGGACGCAACCACCGTCCCGTCCAGGGCTTCGGCAGTGACGGCGCCTCGGGCTTCGGCGTGCGCAGCGAAGCGCGCGAGATCGCTGCCATAAGCCGCCAGGGTAGCCGGCGCGAGGGCCCGCTCGACCCGCAGGTGGTCGAGGTAGGCGTCGATCCAGCCTGCTAGCTCCACAGGGCCAGCTCCATGTGGCCAGAATCTCAGAAGAAAGCGGCGCGGCAAAGAAAGTTGGGCGGACGGCTGCGGGTTCTCTCTGCCGGTTGCGTGGATGGGTTCGGAGGCACGAAGCGAATGGCACCGATTGTCGAAGAAGGGCACCTCGAAATCCGGTTGGAGTCGCCCGAGCTGGAGATGACGACGCTCGAGGTGAGGAAGCTGACGGCGCACGAGGCGGTGGGCGACTGCTTCTCGTTCGACCTCCAGCTCGTTCAGAGCGCCGGCCTCGCCGTCGCGGCGCAGGATCTCCTGGGCATCGACGTGACGATCGTGTTCTCGCAGCGCGGCTACGAGCTCCGCAGGATCGGCGGCATCGTCTCTCGCGTGCTCGATCGCGCGGACGCCGCGGGCGCGTTCGAGAGCGCGGCGCACCAGCGCACCTACTCGGTGACGGTGGTCCCGAAGCTCTTCCGGATGTCGCTCGTCTCGACGCAAGAGGTCTACCTCGATCTCTCGCTGCCCGAGATCATCAAGAAGAAGGCGGAGCTCTACGGCTTCGCCGACGAAGACATCGACCTTCGCCTCGCGGAGGATCACCCGGCGCGTGACTTCGTCGTGCAGTACCGCGAGACCGACGTCGCGTTCCTGAGCCGCCTCTGCGAGCACGTTGGCGTCTCGTTCTTCTTCGTGAACGAGGACGGCCAGGACAAGGTCGTCTTCACCGACAACGAAGCGGGCTTCGCGACAAGGGCGACCGCGGACCGCCTCCCGTACAGGAGCGGCGGCGCGAAGGACGGCGTCTTCGAGCTGGAGACGCAGCGCGAGCTCGTGCCGAGCCTCTTCGCGATGCAGGACTACGACTACCGAAACCCCCTCTACGACCTCGGCGCGTCGGCGGCCCTCGAGCTCGGCTCGGGCGGCGGCTTCGTCGAGTACGGCGCGCACTACCGCACCGCGGACGAGGGCAAGCGGCTGGCGCAGGTTCGCGCGGACGAGCAGCGCGCGCGGGCGCACCGGTACTTCGGCAAGAGCGATCACGTCGGTCTCTCGGCCGGAGCGCGCATCGTCGTCGAAGGCCATCCCGAGCTCGGCGATGTGGAGCTGGTCGTCATCGAGGTAGCGCACGTCGCTTCGGCCGCGGAGTCCGGCGAGGGCGGCGAGTACGAGAACCGCTTCGTGGCCGTCCCTGCCGGGTTCACTTACCGGCCGCCGCGCAAGACGCCGCGCCCCCGCATCCACGGCTTCGTCACCGGCGTCGTTCAGCCCGGCCAGGGCGGCACCGTCGGCGGCGTCGCGCACGTCGACGACGACGGCCGCTACCTGGTCGAGCTCCACTTCGACTCCGCGCCCAAGGGCGAAGCCCGCGCTTCGCGCCCGATCCGCATGGCGCAGCCCTACGCGGGCCCGAACCACGGCATGCACTTCCCTCTCCGGCCCGGGTCCGAGGTGCTCCTCGCCTTCATGGACGGCGATCCTGACCGGCCCGTCATCATTGGCGCGGTGCCCAACGCCACCGCGCCCTCACCTGTCAACGCCGCGAGCGCCAACAAGAACCGGATCGTCACCGCCAACGGCGGGATCATCATCGAGATGTGCGACGGTCACTGACCGTCCGGATCGCGCCGAGCTCCTCGACCGCTCAAGAAAAGCGGTCGAGGATGGCGCGCAGCTCGCCGATCTGCTCGGGCATGAACTGGAGGGTGTAGCGGTGGGGCTGGTCGCCGCGCTGCGTGCGGAACGTGAAAATGACCAAGGCGAGATCGTCCGTTCGGCCGTGGCTCGAGATGCGAACGTCGTCGACGCGCCAGTCGATGCCGACGACGACGTCGCCGTGGTCGCCGAGCGTTCGCGCGATGATGCGGCTCCTCAGCGTGGAGTACGCGTGCTCGTAGAGCGCCGAGATGATGTCGTTCGTGTCGGACGGAAGCCCGATCGTCGCGATGGCCGCGCTGAACCTCGGCGGAGGCACCGCGAGCGCGGCCCCCTGCATGCACAGAAAGCGCATGGCGCGTATCGACGGACCGAGCGCGCTCTGCTCGAGCCCGTGGGCACGAGCGAAGCGGGCGGCGACCGCTTCGACGCGGTCGTCGAGGTTCGGCGTGAGGTGCGGCTCGAGCACCTCCCAGAACGAGAGCTTTACCGGCCCGGGCAGCTCGCTGAATGCCTGGAGGTCCTCGGACATGCCCGAGGGGAGCTCGAACGGAGGGCCGGCGTCCTGCGCCGGGGTCGGGGCATCACTCATGGCCCTGTCGTAACGTGTCCGGCGCTCCCTGCTCAAGCGGTACGAAGCTTGCGCCGCGACCATCCGAGGCGCGAGACTTCGGGAAGGACGTGAGCGGAGACAGCGGAGCCAAGATCGACCCGGGCGCCGGCGGGGGGCCGTCCGAGGAGGTTCTCGCGCTCGTTTATGGCGAGCTGCGAAGCCTGGCGAAGCGCTACTTCCAGCGGCGGCCCGGCGCCACGCTGCAGCCTACCGAGCTGGTCCACGAAGCGTTCCTCCGCCTCTCTTCGGCCGAGACCGGCGCGTTCCGTGATCGCGGTCACTTTTGCGCCGTCGCGGCGCTGGCGATGCGACAGATTCTGACGGACCGCGCGCGGCGGCGCCGAGCCGACAAGCGCGGCGGCGGCGAAATGCCGGTCACGCTCGACGAAGCGGTGATGGGTGCCGGCGCGGGTGTCGAGGTCCTCGACGTCTTGGTGCTCGACGACGTCCTCCAGCGCCTCGAGGCGCTCGGGGAGCACCGACTCCTCGAGGCGAACCTGCCAGCCCACGACGATGGCCGCGGTGGTGCTGGAGTCATACAGCGAGCCCTGGGGTTGATAGCGCTCGGCGGGGCCCGCCTGCGGCGCGCCGGGAGCGGGGTGCCAGATGGGGTAGCCGCCCGCGGGGATGTGCAGGGTCCCCGGGCCCGGGGTCACCGGCAAGACCTCGTCGGTCAGCTGCATCACCGGTCCCGGCATCGGATCCTCGGCGCTGCGGTGGTCGGGGCGCCGCCATGCAAAGCGCGTCCCCACGACGCACATCGTCTGTAGATCTCTCCAGTGGATCCCGTCGGGCAGCGACCGCAGCTCGAGGACCTTCTGTTCGAGGACCTCGGCTCCCTTGGGTACCTCGATCTCATCGGGGCTCCACTCCTCCAGGTCCTCGGCGCGGATCTCCTGGACCTGATAGAAGGTCAGCTCCCCGGTGTCCCAGTCGTCGGCCTTGGAGAGCCGACCGAACAGGGCGAAGGCTACCGCGTCCACGTCTTCGGGGATCGAATCGGGGATCCAGGTCAGGATGTGGCTCATCCGCTTGGGCCAGTCGTACGACGAGACCCCGCGGGGTCGCCCGCCCCACTTTTG
>JBGTSH010000252.1:0-16038 GCA_041940405.1 Polyangiaceae bacterium | reverse complement strand
ACACTGATTGCCGTCTACGAGAACCTCCAGGGCCGCCTGCCCCAGCAGCCGCGCGGCTACTACCGCGAGTACACCGTCCCGACGCCCAACGTGCAGGGCCGCGGCGCCCGGCGCCTCGTCGCCGGCGAGGGCGGCGAGCTCTACTACTGGCGTCCCGAGCGCGTGGAGTTCCTCCCCCTGCACGTGCCGCCGACCTGAGCGCCCCGTTCGACTTACAATGGCCGGTCGTGACGGACCGCCATGAAACGATGCCCCTCTCCTCTCGACGCGTCCCGACGGCGCGCTGGCGCGGGGCCTCCGCGCCGCGAACGACCGTCGGCGAGGTCCTCCTCGGGGACCTGACGGTCGACGAGCGCCTCGACGATCGGTACCGCCAAACCGATTCGCTCGGACGCGGCGGGATGGGTGAGGTCACCCGCGTGCAGGACGCGAAGATCGGCCGCGAGGTCGCCCTCAAGACGCTGCTGCCCGTCGCCCCGGCACGAGCCACCGAGGCAAGCTCGCGGTTCCTTCGCGAGGCGCGCGTACAGGCCCTGCTCGAGCACCCGGCGGTGGTCCCCGTCTACGACATCGGCGTCGGAAGCGCCGGCCTTCCCTACTTCACGATGAAGCGCGTGCGCGGCGACTCGCTGTTCGAGCTGCTCGAACAGCTTCGCGAGGCGCCCAAGGGAACCCCGCGGCCTGTGAGGCGCTGGCTGACGGCGTTCGTCACGGTCTGCCGGGCCGTCCACTATGCGCACGAGCGCGGGGTCGTTCACCGCGATCTCAAGCCGGACAACATCATGCTCGGCGCCGACGGCGAGGTGTACGTCCTCGATTGGGGCGTCGCCAAGGTGATGCCGGTACCGGCGGGGCGCGAGCGGGTCGACGTCGACGCGAGCGACACCCGACCGGGCGATCTCGTGGGGACCCCCGGCTACATGGCTCCCGAGCAAGCGCTCGGCCAGAGCGACCTCGTCGACAGCAAGAGCGACGTGTTCGCCCTCGGAGCGATCCTTTTCGAGATCATGACGAGCCAGTACCTCATCGACGGCGAAGAGCGCGCCGCGTTGATCGCGGCGACGATCGATCCGGCGCGCGTCCCGCCCTTGCCCAGTGACGAAGTCGCGCCCGAGCTCTACGCGCTCTGTCTGCGCGCGACGCGCTACGACAAGGACGAGCGTCCCACGGCGCGCGAGCTCGCCGACGCGGTCGAGCGGTACCTCGACGGCGAGCGCGACCTGGGCATGCGGCGCAAGCTCGCCGACGAACGGGCCGACGAGGCGCGCAACCTCGCCAACCTGGCGCTCGATGGCCCCGTCGAGGGGCGCGAGGCAGCGCGCGCGCGGGCGATGCGCGCAGCCGGCGGCGCGCTCGCGCTGGCCCCCGAGCACCCGAGCGCTTCGGCGACGATGCTCCGCCTGCTCACCCTCCTTCCGGAGAGCATGCCCCAGGCGGCGATGCGCGAGCTCGACAGGCTCGACCGATCGCATCTGACGAGCGCGATGCGCGACCATGCGCTGCGCACCGGCGTTTGGATCCTGTTCGTGCCGTTTCTGCTGGTGATGGGCGTTCGGATCGGATGGCTCGTCGCGCTCGTCGCGGCACTGCTCTGCGCCTGCGCCGCGGTTGCGGTCGCCTTCTACAGACGCGGGATCACCAACCGGCACGCCAGGATGACGCTCTTCGTGCTGGTGATGTCGACCGGTGCGTGCCTCAGCGGAATCTTGGGGCCGCTCGTCTTCGTGCCGGGCTTCGTGGCGGTGAACACCCTCCTCTTCTCGGCGCAGGCGCCGCCGCAGCACCGCAGGATCATGGTCGCGATCGCGCTCGCGGCGATCTCGGTCCCGCTCGTCTTGGAGCTCGTCGGCGTCCTGCCGCCATCGATGCGCGTCACCGGCGAGGGCTTCCTGATCCTGCCGAGAATGACCGACTTTTCTCACGGCACCCTGCTCCTCGGTCTCTACGCCGTGAGCGTGCTCGGGATCGTGATGCCGACGCTTATCGCCGTCCGGCTCCGGGATGCCCTCGTGTCGGCCGAGGAGCGGCTCCTGGTGCAGAAGTGGCAGCTCGAGCAGCTGACGCCGAGCCACGCCGACGACAGCGAAATCCGCTCGAGGGCGCGACCGTAGCGAATCGCAACATCCGATTCGCGAATTCGCGGCTGGCTCGCACTCGCGGACCGGCTACCCTCGCTCTGTGCTCGAGGGAGGAGGCATTCCGAAAGACGTCATCGACCTGATGGCCGTCGGCGTATGGATTGCCCGTGCGCCCGCTGGCGAGCTCGTGTTCGCGAACGAGGTCTTTCGCGAGATCATGGGCATGGGCGCGCTCGAGGACCAGAAAGCCGGCAGCTACTCGGCACCCTACGGAATCTTCAATCTCGCGGGTGAGCCCTACCCCGAGGCGGAGCTACCTTTCGCCCGGGCGGTCCGGCAGCGCAAGATCGTCCGTGCTGACGATCTCGTCATCCATCGCGCGGACCGAACCCGCGTGAACGTTCGCGCGACCGCGCGGCCGTGGCTCGACGCCCGGGGTGAGGTCGAGCTCGTCGTGATCTCGTTCGAGGACATCACCGCCGAGGTGGAGGCGCGTGCCGCGCGGGCGGCGAGCGAGGAGCGGATGCGCCAGAGCGGCCGGCTCGAGGCGCTCGGCACGTTGGCGGCAGGCGTAGCGCACGACTTCAACAACGTCCTCACGACGATCAGCTCGATCGCGTCACAGATGCGCATGCGCGATCCCCACGGAGACCAGGTCCCCGACCTGCTCCAGATCGAAGCGGCGGTGATGACCGCGGCGCAGCTCACGCGAGCGCTCCTGGCTTTCGGCCGGGTCGGCTCGGGCCAGGTCACTCGGTTCGACTTCGCCTCGACCGCGCGCGGCGTGGTCGGGCTCGCGCGACGTACCTTCGACCATTCGCTCGAGGTAGTCGTCGAGCAGCGCGCCTCGGCGACCCTCGAAGGGGACCGGGCGCAGATCGAGCAGATGTGTCTGAACCTCGTCGTGAACGCGCGGGACGCGATGCCCGACGGCGGCACGCTGCGCGTCGAGGTCGACGCGGTCGATCTCGAGAGTCCTCCGATTCCCCTCGCGCCAGGGCGGCACGTGGTGCTCACCGTGTCGGACACCGGCAAAGGAATACCGCGCGAGCTTCGCCATCGGATCTTCGAGCCGTACTTCACGACGAAAACCGGCCTCGATCGACCCGGCACCGGCCTCGGCTTGGCGACAGTGTATTCGGTGGCCCAGGCCTTCGGCGGTCTGGTCGAGCTCGAGGACGCGGTCCCACACGGCGCCGTCTTCAAGGTGACGCTGCCGGTGAACACGAAGGTACGTGCCGATCGTCCCGCAGCGGTTCCCGCCCCAACGAAGGGCACGGTCCTCGTCGTAGACGACGAAGCGCTCGTTCGGCAGGCGACGCGGCGTACGCTCGAGCAGCTCGGCTACGCCGTTCTGGAAGCGGGTGACGGTCTCGAAGCACTGGATGTCTTCGAAGCGGAGAGCTCGAGGATCGACGTGGTGTTGCTCGACGCCGTGATGCCTCGCCTGAGCGGGCAGCGCGCGATGGCACGCTTACGTGAGCTCGCGCCGAGCTTGCCTATCGTCGTGTCGAGCGGTCGGCTCGGAGCCGACGATGCCGAGGGGGTCATGATCGGGGGAGCGAACGCGCTTCTCTACAAACCGTTCACGGCGGGACAGCTCTCGGAAGCGATCGCTTCGGTCCTCGAGAGCCGCACGTCGCCGGTTCGCCGCCAGGGTCCGGCGAGCGCTCCGTAGTCGTCAGCGGCCCTTTCGTCAGCGGCCCTTTCGTCAGCGGCCCTTTCGTCAGCGGCCCTTTCGTCAGCGGCCCTTTCGTCAGCGGCTGGGCGGTGTCGCGAACTGACCCGGGAACGGGTTGGCCTCGAGACGACGGCCGACCTCGCCGATGCGCCAGGAAGACGGGCTCGAGCCCTGCTCGTTGAAGACCGCAACACCGATGACGCCGACGTTGCGCGAGTCGCCGTGCTTCTTCTCGGCGTACGAGTCACGCACGGCACCGAACCGGAAGGCTGCGACGGTCTCCATGCTCTGGCGGAACCCGTCGATCTCGATCGAGCCGTGCGGATCGAGCAGGTAGCCGCGCTTGGCGAAGCTCGCGGACCGGCCATCGATCACGTCCAGGCCGTCGACCGAAACGACGACCTCGAGGCGAGCCGGAACGTGGCTCTCGAGGACGATTGAGTACCGATCGCCCGCCATGCCGGTGACGAACTCCTTGCCGCCCGCCTCGAACCCGCTGAGGAAGCGCCCGCCCTCGCCCTTCAGGCGCGCGGTGACCACGCCTCCGCCTACCTCGATCCCACCCTCGGACGTGCGACGGAAGCCGCTGGACGACGCCATCGCCCGGGTGCCCTCTTCGTCGTTGTAGAAGAGCGCGCCGGTGGCGAACGGGTTCCTCGAGTCGGCGCGCGCGAACGGCGAGGTCGAGATGTGCGAGGTGCGCGTCTCGCCGAACTCGGTGCCGAGACCTGCGCGCGGGCGCGGCTCGGCGGACTTACCGGCCGAGCCCTCCATCTGCGTGCCGGGCCGCGTGGCGGCGGCCGGTGCTTCCTCGCTGCCTGCGGCATCGGCCGGCGCGGGCGCCGGCTGGTCCAGCCCCCAGCTCCCGCGCTGCTCTGCAGGCGACATCGCTCCGGCGCTGTCGCTGCTCTTGCCCGCGCTGCAAGCAGCGAGGGCGAACGCGGGGAGAAGGGCGAGGACGGAGAAGCGAGTGTTGTGGCGCATGGGCCTCAGAACGAGGCCCCGGCGCCGACCTTACACAGCCCTGGTCTCCACGCTCGGGAGGCTCTGATCGACCAGCCAGCGAACGTCCTGTCGGAGGCGCGCCTTCATCAAGCCAGGCCGGCTCTCGGGGCCCAGCCGACTCAGCGTATGTCGAACCTTTCTGCGGGCTTGCTCGATGCCGAAGACATCCGCGTAGCCCGGGCTCAAGAGGGCGAGGAAGGAGAGGGCGTCGGCGTCGGCCAACGCTCGCTCCTCGATGCCTTCGGGGCGCCCCTCGTGCCGGGCTGTGAGCGCGCAAACCCGGCGCGTCAGTTGTTTCGACAGCCCTGCGGCGTCGAGGGCCTCGTAGGCCAGCTCGGCGCTCCGCTGCGCATGATCATCCTTGAACGCCTGGTAGTTCGCCGCCCGATGCTCGAGACGCTCCTCGGACTCGTCGATGAGTCGGTTGACGTCGTGAAAGAGCGCCGCGATCTGCACCTCGACGCCGGCATTCGGAAAGACGGCGAGCAGGCGCTGCCAGGTGTCGATCGCGTGAGCCCGATCGACGCGCACCCACGGCAGGGGCGAAGTGTGCATCGCTGAATGGGTCGTGAGAGCGATCGCGAACGCTTCGGTTCGAGATGCGTCGTTGCGCCGCCAGCGCGTCTCGTCCCAGCACTCGGCCGCGTCGACCCACTCGCCACACGGTGAGGCAGCTCTGTCGGGGCAGGTCCGGCCTCGTACGGCCGCCGCCAGGTCAGCGCTGACCGGCTCCCTGCCCTCTTTGCCTGGGATTTCCGATCCGACCGACCCCTCGAGCTTCGTGGTGTCCGGCATGGGGCGTCGCTTCGTTGCAACGCCCGCGCCCTTCGTCGGCATCAAAGCTGCACCGATTCTGTGCCGCCATGCGAACGCTCTACTGGACGATAGCGATCACAATCTCGGGCGCGGCCGCCTTCGCGGGCTGCGAGGTCGGCGGCGACGCTTGGCCATCGAACCGCGGCACCGGGGACGGCGGAGCTGCACCTCAGCAAACCACTTCGAGCACGGGCCGGCCCAGCGCCACGTCCGTCGCTTCGACGTCGACGAACGCCGGCAGCACCGCGATGACTACGGCCACCGGCGGACCGATCCCGGTTCCCGCCCCGGTGTGCGGCGATGCCGCCACCGAGGCGTGCGAGTAGCGGTCGCTCAGCGGCAGATTTCCTCGACGTCCTCGCAGCAATCACCCGCTTGCGTGCAGGCCGCGTCGCACCAGCAGCCGCCGCGCGCTTGCTGACCGCACGCGTTCTCGCAAGAGATCTCGCTGGGGATATCGTCGACCGGCGTCGGCTGGGGCGCCGTGTCCTGGAGCTTCTTCACGGCCGTCACGTGCACGCCGTGCCCCTCGTACTGCATGCCGAGCAGGCCACCCTTGTGCTTGCCCTGCGCGACCACGTGGTAGAGGCTCGGCGGAACGAAGAGGCCCTCGCCGGTGTCGCCCCGCGGACCGCTCATCTGACGAGCCTGGGCGAGGAGCGGATCGAGCGCGATGCGGAACGCCGCGTAGCTCTCGTGCGACGTCGAGACGACCTGCACGATCTGGGTGTAGAGGCCTTCGACCGCGACGCGGGCCGGATCGGTCGGCTCGAGCTTGTCCATGCCCATCGTCTCGAGCAGCCCCGGACGCATCTGCTCGAGCACCTGCCCCTGGAGCGGGGCGAGCTGCTCGCCGAGGAGCTCGCGCGGCATGTGCGTGCGGATGAACTGCTCGACGATGTCCGACATCGTCATCGGCTGGAACGCGAGCTTGTCCTTGTCGCTACCCGGCGCGACGTCAGCGATTGGCTTGAGCGAGCCGTCGGCGATCGTCAGATCGCGAACGAGGCTCGCGCGCTCGTTCTGGTTCATCGTCGTGAACGGGCTCTCCTTGCCGGCGTTGTGCGCGGCGACGAACTCCTTGAACTTCGCCCAGGCCTCGTCGCCGACCAGCGGGATCATCGTCTCGTCGTTCAGCGGCACGTGCATGCCGGCGCTGAAGGCGACGAAGGCGAGCTCGGCGCAGTAGACCTGGTTCGCCTTGTCCTTGAAGTAGGCCTGCGCCGCGGCGTCGCCGTTCAGCGCGTGCACCATGTTCTTCACGTGCTCGCGGACGCGTGCCACGTCGCGTGCGCCCAGCGGGTCGCCGCCGTTGTAGTCGCCGGGGAAATTCGAGACCGCGTTGAACGCGAGGAGCATCGTGCGGATGTTCGCCTCGTAGGCTTCGACCTGCGCCTTCTCGAGGTACGCCGGGTACGTCGGGCGGAGGAAGATCATCGCGTACTTCTCGTCGCCGAACGCGCCGTTCTCGTAGTTCTGCGGGTTGTTGATGGTGATCGCGCCCGGCTTGCCCTCGCGCTCGACCCCGACGACGATCTCGATGTGCGTGTCCTGGAGCTTGAAGTGCTCCTTCATCGACTTCGGATCCGCCGTGTTGAGATCGAGGACCGGGAACTCGGAGCGGTGATGCTTCACCGCGATCCCGAGCTGCCCCTTCTTGAAGACCTTGGCGATCTCTTGATCGCCGCGCTCGAAGACCTCGCCGCTCGGCGTCTTGTCGCCGTCCTCGTTCGAGTACGGAATCACGTTCACTTCTTCGCCGAACAGGTGCGTCGGCGCGGGGATCTTCACTTCGCCCGCCTGCACCACGACGCTGTAGGCCTCGTCGGCCTTGCTGAACGACGTGTCGTAGATCGCGTTGTAGGCGGCGAAGTCGATGCCGTACGCGCTCTTCTCGGTGACGTCTTGCGTCTCGGCCTCTTCGCCTTCACAGCCGGCGAAAGGCGCGGCAGCTGCGAGCGATGCGAGGACGAGGAGGCGCGCGAGGAAGGTGGTCTTGAAGGCCATGCACGCACCTCAGCACACTGTATGCCTACAGGTGGGACGTTGTAACATATTGAATTTGTTCACTGCGGCCTGGCAGACCGCTGGGGAAACGAACGCCGAAACTGGATCATCGTTTGCCCATGTATCAAGCACACGGCGCTCTATCCTCAGGCGATGGTGGGAGGACCGTTCACGGCGGAAGAGGCCGCCGGTGTGCTGCTGGAGATCGAGCGGGTTCGTCCGGTCGGCTGCTACGTCTGGGATCTGGCAGCTCGGCAGGCAGTCTGGTCCGACGGCTTCTATCGGCTCCTCGGGTTGCCTCCGCGGAGCGAGGGCGAGAGGGCACCGAAGGACCCCGCGGCGCGGTTCTACGAGCGCGTCCACCCCGACGACCGAGAGCGCCTCCGCGCGATCCAGGAGCGCATCGCACAGGGCGAGCAGATGCTTCCGGCTACGTTCCGCGTAGTACATGACGGTGGCGTCATTCGTATCCTCCAAGGCTTCGGGTCGCTGATCCGTGACGAGGCCGGCCGCCCTACCTCGCTCCTCGGAGCCTTCACCGACATCACCGAGAGCACCGAGCTGTCGCTCCGGTTGGCCGAGGCCAAGCAGCTGCTCGACGAGACGCAACGCGCCGTCGGCGCAGGCAGCAGCGTCTTCGACATCTCCACCGGCCGGCGCGAATGGTCGGCGGGCCTGTATGACATTCTCGGCGTCGATCCGGCGACGCCTCCGTCCTCGGAGCTCTCGTCGCAGCTCACGCACCCCGACGATCGGGCGCGTCAAGCCGAGTGGGGACTCGCGGTCGCTCGCGGAGAGCAGCGCGTGCCGCCGCTCGTCGCGCGCATCGTGCGGCCCGACGGAACCATCCGGCATCTCGAGACCCACTGCCGCCTCGTCGCCACCGACGCCGGGCCGCGGATCTTGGGCCTCAACCTCGACGTCACCCAGCGGGTCGAGCTCGAAGAGCGGCTTCGGGAAGCCGCGAAGATGGAAGCCGTGGCGACGCTCGCGGCGGGCGTAGCCCACGATTTCAACAACTACCTGACGGTAATGGCCCTTCAGCTCGACAGCTTCGAGGGCGAAAAGGCGGCCCTCGCGCCGCTCCGCGGAGCGGTCGAGCAATGCCGCCTCCTCACCGAGCAGCTCCTCACCTTCGCCCGGAAGCACCGCAAGGCATCGGAGATCGTCGATCTGAACGAGGCGGTCACGTCCTCCCTCCGGCTCGCTGAAAGCGCGCTCGGCCGCGGTGTGAGGGTCGAGACCCGGCTGCCCCGGCAGCCGTCGTGCGTCGTCGGCGACCGTGGCCTGCTCGACAACGCCGTCATGAACCTCCTGCTCAACGCCGCGGATGCCCTCAGCGGCGGAGGCAGCATCCGCGTGGCGATCGATCACATCGAGCTGCCTTCTTCCGATCCGCGGCTCGATCCAGACGCGGTCGCCGGGTCGTACGTCGTCGTTTCGGTCACCGATGACGGCGTGGGGATCGCACCCGAGCACGTGCCGCGCCTCTTCGAGCCGTACTTCTCGACCAAGGCGCCCGCGCGAGGCACGGGCCTCGGCCTCGCCTCGGTGTACGGGATCGTGAAGCAGCACGGCGGCTTCCTCCGCGTCGAGAGCAGCCCGGGCGCCGGGAGCACGTTCTTCATGTACCTGCCCGCGACCCATCAGGCGCAGACGATCCCGACGCGCCGCGTCTCGGATGTGCATACTCCGCTCTCGGGCGTCGTGCTCCTCGTCGAGGACATGGCGCCGCTTCGCCTGGCGCTGACCGCGCTCCTCGCGGACGAGGGACTCGAGGTGAAGTCGGCGCAGTCGGGAAAGCAGGCGCTCGAGCTCCTCCGGAGATCGCCGAAGGTGGACGTCGTGCTGACCGACGTCGTCATGCCGGGAATGGATGGTCTCGAGCTCGCACACGCCCTCGCGAAGGCGGGCTCGACGGCGCCGGTCATCTTCATGTCCGGGTACGCCGACGCCCGCCTCCTCGAGAAGATCGAGCGCGAGTTCCCCGGGCGCACGCTCGTCAAGAAGCCGTTCGAGCGCCAGGATCTCCTGGAGGCGATGCGACAGGCCCTCGCTCCTCCCCTTCGAGCCGCTTCGTCAGACGGTCCGTAGCAGGCGTAGGACGGCAGTGGGCGGCAGCACGCGGCCGCCGATGCCGATGCTCACCTCGCCTCCGTCCGCGATCACGCGGATGAGCTCGGTCGTAAGGACGCGCAAGCGATCGTAGCGAGCGGCGTCGAACGCGCGCTGACGTTCGCGCCAGGGGCGCGCCGGCGGCCCGACGGCGAGGTCCTCGGCAGCCGCGAGCTCCTGACTACCCACGACGTCGCCTCCGGCGATCCAGAGCTGGCGGAAGTGCACCGAGCTCTTCTCGCGGAACGCGACGCTTGCATCCGACAGTATGGTCATGATCCGAGCGCGCCGAACCAGCTGGCCGCCGGTCCGGAGCGCGCGCTCGAGGTGGCGGCGGACCCGCGGCGGGTCCCACCCCTCGATGTCGTCGCTCTCGGGCTCTTCGGTGAATCGAAGCGCGGCGGACCCGCGCACGACGCGGCCCCAAGGCGTGCGGCCCCGACTCAGGTTCGCCGAGGCGAAGCTCTCCCAGGCAGCCTCGAAGACGTCGGCTTCGGGGGCGAACGCCTCCGGGACGCCGAGGGCCGCGGCTCGCGCCGTTTCGTCGCGCTCGCGTCCGCCGGCGAGGTCGACGAGCGTCGCGAACGAACGAAGCGCCCAGCGCGACGGCAGCGGGCCCAGCGGCGCTGCCTCGCTCGGCTCGTCAGCCGCCTCCTGGCCGGCACGCGCGGCGAACCAAGCCCGCCGGCCGGCCTCCTTGAGGTGCACGTTGTACGGCGGGTCCAGCCGCTTGATCTCGTCGGTCTCGAGGAGTGCGGCTTCGAGAATCGATGACGTTTCTGTAATGAGGATATCGTGAGCCTGGGTGAGCATCTCGAGCGAGCGCTCGGTCGACTTGCTGCCGGCTCCGTAGTGGCTCGCGATGCGCTTTTTCAGGCTCGCCGCCTTGCCCACGTACAAGACGTCGCCGTTCGATCGAACGAACCTGTAGACGCCGGGCACGTCCGGGAGCCCCCGGCGCTTTTCGGGGGCCACGGGGAAGCCGCGGCGCGACGAGCGCTTCGGCGCCGGGGCTTCGAGGAACGCGCGAAGATCGTCCCAGTCCTTCAGCCCGAGCGCGTCGAGCCGATCCTGCAGCGCATGCCAGGCGAAGACCGTCGCGGCGACGTGCCCGCCCGACCTCCGGACGAGCTCAGGCGAATGGCCGAGGTAGCCCGCGAGAGCGCGGAGGCTGCGCCGCGGAAGATCCGGAAACAGCCGGCGCGCCAGCTCGTGCAGACAGATCGCATCGAGCGGAAACGGCTCGTCGGGCTCGAGCCGGCCGTGCAGATCGCGCAAGAACGTGAGCTCGAAGCGAGCGAAGTGAATGACCGTCGGTGCCCCGCGAGGCCCGCCGCCCAGCTCGGCCGCCGCAGCCCGCAGCCGGCGCCACGCGACGTCCGCGGCGATCGCCTCGTTCCGTGCTCGCTCGTCGAAGCCGGTGAGCTCACGCACGATCCGCGACACGCGTTCGCCCTGAGGCAGCTCGATCCAGCTCGCCTCGATCGGGCGCACCTCGCCGCGGCCGGCGGGCGCCCAGCCGAGCTCGAGCAACGACCCGTGCGCGGGCGTAGCGCCCGTCGCCTGACAGTCGACGCAAAGGACGGAGAGATCGGCGAGTCGGATGCCGAACGAGCTAGCACCGCGCCGAATCAGGCGCAGCCCTAGCTCAATCGGTCAGATGCACTTGGCGCTCACATGCACTGGCTGCCCTCGGCCGTGGTGACCACGATGTCGCAGCGGCCCGGGTCCGGCGAAGAGATGGGCGGCGGGGGCTCGCCGGTGGGCTTCGATCCGCTCGCCGGTTTGGTGGTGCCCTTGGAAGATGCGGCCGCCTCTTTCCCCTTCGGCTTCTCCTTCTCCTTCGCCTTGGGTTTGTCCTTCTGCGCGGTCTTCCCGGGCTTGCCCTTCTCGGCCGGCGGCTCCGGCTCGGCCTCGGCGACCTCGGTCTCTTCTTCGACCTTCTTCTTTTTCTTCTCGAGCGAGCAGCCGGAGGTGCGGACCCCGCCCGGCATGAACTTTCCGAGCTTCGAGGCGTCGAGCTTCACCTCTTTTGCCTTGGCCGCGCCGCCGGGGCCGCTCTCGACCTTCAGCTCGGCGAGATCATCGCCGGCGCCGGGGAACCCCGCCTGGTTGATCTTCATCCCTTCGATCCAGGCATCCAGCACGCTGGCCTGGAAGTCGAGCTTGCGCTGCGTCTCGTCGGCGTAGCCGATCAGGATCATCACGCGGCCGACGTAGCTGCCGAGGCGGAGCGTCGTCTCTTCGATCACCTCGTCGGGGCTGAGGCTCAAGAGGTCGCTCGGGCTCAGGCCGTTGAGCGTGAGCTTGATGTCGCCGTTCTCCATCTTCACTTCCGGCTTGAGGCCGGACATGTCGGGCCGCTTGCCGACTTTCTCCTCGATCACGTCGGCGACGACGCGCTTCGCGCTCGGCTCGAGCTCGTTCTGCAGGCTCGGGATCGCCATCGGATAGCGAAGGAGCGCGACCGAGTTGTTGTTCTTCGCCTCTTCGACGGCGCGGCGGAGGTTCACGACCGCGATGCCGATCGACTTCTTCTTGTCCTCGGGGAGCTTGCCCGCCTCTTCGCGGACGAGCGTGACGAACGCTTCGACCTTCGGCTCGTAGGAGTCTTCGATCTTCTCGATCTGCTCCTCGAGCTGCTCCTTCTGCTTCTCGAGCTCGCCCTTCTTTCCTTCGGGCGTCTTGTCGTTCTCGAGCTCTTTGTCGATCTCGTGGATCTTGGTCTCGACCTTCGCGATCTCGTCCTGCAGCTTGGCGATGTCGTCGTAGCTCGTCTGGAGCTTCGGGCTCGTCATCGCGAGGAGGCTCGGGTGCTGATCCTCGTCCGAGCAGATGGTGGAGAACCGCGCCACGTACGCCTCGGCCACGGTCACGCGGAGCTTGGCGCCCTTGGCGCTCGAGCTGCCGTACGTGTCGTTCTTGCCGGTGCTCGCCAGGATCGCTTCGGCGTCTTCCTTCTTGAGCGACGTCTCGGCGATCCACTCCGACTCGTCGTTGACGCCCGTCTTGCCCATGAGGCGCTCGACCTGTTCGGCGGTCGCGTGCGCGAGCTCTGCTCGGCGCACGACGACACCCATGGGCGCCGGCTCGTCGAAGGCCCAGGCGGCGTTTGGATTCGTCAGCGCGGAGAGCGCGCCACAGCCAGTGGCTCCGACGCCGAGCGCCGATACAGCCATCACATGAACGAGAACCGGGAGCGTGCGAAGCGCTCGGCCGACGGATTTCAGCATTGGTACGACCTAAAAGCAGACCAGACGAAAACGTGCTTCGGCCCGACCTGCTACGAAGAACAGGTGGCCCTTCTTCCTCGGGTCGCACCGCCCTGCTTCGGGCGCAAGCCTGCTCCGGTGACCGGCCAGTCACGTCGTGTTTTCAGCCCGGGCCCAACCCCGCCGACTTCTTGCTGCCGGGTGTAGCTGGGTCTTCGATTCAGCGTTCCAACCACATGCGCTCACTCCTCCTCGCAGCCCTCGCCGTCGCCGGCTGCAGCTCCACCCCGGACGCCGCCGCCCCCAAGGCCGAAGAAGGCGAAAATCCCAAAGCTCCCGACGTGGTGTTCACCGACGGCGAGGTCTACGTGAAGAACTCCGCGGTGAAGCTTCCGCGCGAGTACTGGATCGTCTTCCGTCTGCGGGACGGGCGACATGCGATGTTTCCTCGGCCCGACGGCGCGCCGGCAATCGCGACCGAGTGCGCCTCTGGCAGCGCGCTCGGCGAGCGCTTCCGAAAGAACGCTCTCTGCGAGCAGGCCGGCAGCGACGAGGCCGTAGGGCGCGTGAACGGCATGACCTTGGACGACGCGCTCGAGGTCTCGACCTTCTTGCACGAGCACCTGAAATTTCGGCGCGAGAGCGAAGCGATTGCGCCGTTTCCGTACACGAGCGACATCCTCGCCGTTTGCCGAGCGTTCCCGGACCTCGCGTCGACGGCCCTCGAGGAGCGCTGCACGGACGAAATCGCCGCGGCCGAGAAAGGTGGCGCCCGCCCTTCGATCTTCCGTAGTTGGACCACCGACGAGCTCGCCTCGCTTCCGGGTGCGTTGAACCGCCTCTACGGCATCACCGACGGAGAAAAGCCCTAGCCCGCGCGAAGGAAATTTACGCTCTTGTCATTCGCGCGCAGCGAGGACTCGTGTACCGTCGCTCTCTATGCGCGCATCACCCCGGGCACCGCTTTTCCTCGCCCTTTGTCTCGCTGCCGGCTGTGAGCTCATTGCGAGCGTCGACCCCGAAAAGATCCCCGGCGAAGGCGCCGGACCGACCGGCGGCTCAGGGGGCGCCCCAGGATGCGTTGCGGCCGAGGACTGCCCCTCGCCCGAGAGCGAGTGCCAGGCCGCCGCCTGTACCGACGGCATCTGCGGCCTCGCGCCTCGAACCGCGGGCGAGCAGGCAACGCAGATCCCGGGCAACTGCGGCCACGAGCAATGCGATGGAACCGGCGGCGTAACTTCGGTCCCCGACGACACCGACGTCCCGGACGACGGCAACCTCTGCACCGAGGACGTGTGCACCGCCGGCGAGGCGAGCAACCCGCCGGTATCGGCCGGTGAGAGCTGCGGGCGAAACGGCGAGCTCGTCTGCGACGGCGAAGGAAACTGCGTCGGCTGCACCGTCGCCGCCGACTGCGGCGAGGACACCGAGTGCCAGACCTTCGCGTGCGACAACCGCACCTGCTCGGCGACCAATGCGGACGCGGGCACCGTCATCACGATGCAGAGCGATGGCGACTGCCACGTGAACCAGTGCAACGGCTCCGGCGGCATCGAGAACGTCGAGGACAACGAGGACCTACCGGTCGACGGAATCGAGTGCACCCAGGATCTCTGCGCGGCGGGGACGCCCTCGAACCCGAACGAGATAGCGGGCGTCGCGTGCGGAACGGGCACCGACCAGTGCGACGGTCAGGGCAACTGCGTCGAGTGCCTCGGGCCTGCGGACTGCCCCGGCGTAGACGACGAGTGCCAGCAGCGCGCCTGCGACAACGGCGTGTGCGGCTTCGACTACACGATGGCCGGTACTCCGGTCAGCGGTCAGACGGACGGCGACTGCCAAGAGCTCCAGTGCGACGGCTCGGGCAGCATCATCACGGTCGACCTCGACACCGATCTGCCGGACGACAGCAACGCCTGCACCGACGACGTATGCACGGCGGGCGTGCCCACGAACCCGTTCGAGCCTTCGGGCACGAGCTGCGGCGGCACGCTGGTCTGTGACGGCGCCGGCCAGTGCGTCGGGTGCAACGTGCCCGCCGACTGCCCCGGCGTCGACGACGAGTGCAAGAGCAGGACGTGCAGCGGAGCAGGCGTCTGCGGCTTCTCGTTCACCACCGCCGGCTTCGTCGTCTCGCAACAGACGCCCGGCGACTGCCGCCAGAACCAGTGCGACGGCACCGGCGACATCGTCGACGTTGCGTTCAACACCGACGTGCCGGCCGATGACGGCAACCAGTGCACCACCGACGTCTGCCAGGCAGGCTCACCCCAGCACCCGTTCGTGCCCACCGGCACGAGCTGCACGCAAAATGGCGGCAGCGTCTGCAGTGCATCGGGCGCCTGCGTCGCGTGCAACGTCGCGAACGACTGCCCCGGCTCGGACACCGACTGCGAGATGCGAACGTGCAACGCGAACATGTGCGGCACCGGCTTCGCCCCCTCGGGCACGGTGACGAGCAACCAGTCGCCGGGCGATTGCCAGCAGAACCAGTGCAACGGCACAGGCGGAATCATCTCGGTTCCGTTCAACACGGACGTGCCGCCCGACGACGGCAACACATGCACGACCTCGATCTGCAACGCGGGCACGCCCGGACAGATGGACGTCACGGACGGCACCTCGTGCAGCGACGGCAGCATGTGCACCCAGACCGACACCTGCCAGGCAGGGACGTGCACGGGATCGAACCCGGTGGTCTGCACGCCGAGCGACCAATGCCACACGGCCGGCGTCTGCAACCCGGCGACCGGCACCTGCAGCAACCCGAATGCACCGGATGGCACCTCGTGCAGCGACGGCAGCATGTGCACGCAGACCGACACTTGCCAGGCAGGCACCTGCACCGGATCGAATCCTGTCGTCTGCACGCCGAGCGACCAGTGCCACGTCGCGGGCGTCTGCAATCCCGCGACCGGCACCTGCAGCAACCCCAACGCACCGGACGGCACCGGGTGCAATGACGGTGACCTCTGCACGCAGAGCGACAGCTGCCAAGCCGGCACCTGCACCGGTTCGAATCCGGTCGTCTGCACGCCGAGCGAACAGTGACACGTAGCCGGCACCTGCATCCCGGCGGCCGGGAACTGCGGCAAGCCGACCGCGCCCGACGGCACAGCGTGCA
>JBGTSH010000251.1:0-16057 GCA_041940405.1 Polyangiaceae bacterium | reverse complement strand
GCGGTGGCCGGCGGCAGGCGGCCGAGCGCCCAGGCGATGGCCCCCTGGCCCGCCACATGCAGCACGCCGAGGCCGGCGCAGGCCGCCCAGCCGCCGAGGCTGCCGGGGATGACGGTCTCGCCCAGCAGCTTGGGCAGCAGGCTTCCAGAGAGAATCCGATGGAACGTAAGCGTTGAGAGCCGCTCGAAGGACGCGGCCGGTGCGTGACCGGCCGCGTCGCCTCGCACGTGACCGTTCCTGACAGCTCGGCTTTTCGAGTACAAACGGGCAGGCGCTCATGAACCCGCTGATCCTCTATTTCGCGCCCAACACGATCTCGCTCGCCACCCTCATCGTGCTCGAAGAGATCGGGGCACCCTACACGCTCGAGCGTGTCGACCTCGCGAAGGGCGAGCAGCGCTCCGCCGCGTACTTGGAGCTCAATCCGCTCGGCCGTGTGCCCACGCTTCGCACCGAACAGGGCCTGCTGACCGAGACACCAGCGCTCCTGACGTTTCTCGCTCGCTCGGCCCCTACAGCCGCGCTCCTGCCGTCGTCAGCGTTTCTCGAAGCACGTGCGCTCTCGTTCCTTTCGTACCTCGCCTCGACGGTGCACGTTGCTCACGCTCACCGCATGCGCGGCTCACGCTGGTCCGACGACGCAGACGCGATCGCCTCCATGCAGCGCAAAGTGCCACAGTCCGTCCTCCACGCCTTCTCTCTCATCGAGAACGACAAGCTCGAGGGGCCCTGGGTGCTGGGTGCCCAGTTCAGCGTGTGCGACGCGCATCTCTTCACCCTCGCGCAGTGGTTGGAAGTCGACGGAGTCGACACCACCAAGCTCCCGCGCGTGATGGATCACCGCAGCCGCATGCTGCAACGGCCTGCGACGCAGCGAGCTCTGGCCGCCGAGAGCGCGGGGTCCTCAGCGGCGCGTTAGCGAGGCACGCCCTGGCTCTCGTCTCTCCCCCCCTTGCGTGCCGTCCCTGCGTGCGTTAAACACTGAACCACATGGTTCAGTATTCGAGGGCCCAGCTGGATGCCTCTTTCGCCGCGCTCTCGGACGCCACCCGGCGCGGCGTTCTGGAGCAGCTCGGACGTGCAGACGCTTCGATCACGGACCTTGCCGACAAGTTTCACATGAGCTTGACGGGCATGAAGAAGCACGTCGGCGTCCTGGAGGATGCGGGGCTCGTGACCACCGAGAAGGTGGGTCGCGTGCGGACGTGCAAGCTGGGCCCGCGACGACTGGAGCATGAGACGGCCTGGCTCGAGAGGTACCGCCAGCTCTGGGACGCTCGCTTCGACGAGCTCGATGACGTGGTCCAGGAACTGAAACAGAAGGAGATGCGACATGGCCGGTAGAGGCGACAGTGGGGCGACCCCCATGAAGAACCGCTCGACGGTGGAGCGGAAGTCCGAGCGCGAGCTCGTCGTCACGCGAACCATCAATGGCCCCGCACGGCTCGTGTTCGATGCGTGGACCAAGCCCGAGCTGTTCAAGCGATGGTGGGTACCGAAGTCGGCCCCCATGTCCCTTCTTTCCTGCGAATTGGATGCTCGTGCCGGGGGCAAGTACCGCCTCGTCTTCGCTGCCGGTGGGCAGACGATGGAGTTCTTCGGCAAGTACATCGAAGTGACGCCGCACTCGCGCCTCGTGTGGACGAATGACGAGGGTGAAGAGGAAGGCCCCGTCACCACCGTGACCTTCGAGGAAAGAGGCGGACAGACCGTCGTCACCGTGCACGACCTCTACCCTTCGAAGGAGGCGCTAGATGCCGCCGTCGCTTCCGGGAGCACCGAGGGCATGCCCGCGCAGCTCGAGCAACTGGAGGAGCTCGTCGTCACCTTGGGCGCGTGAGCGATCGCGGGGCAGCGTTATGCGTAGCGAACCGCGCCTCGGTCGCGGCTCGTTCTTTGCTGGTAACCTCGTGCTTCTGGTCGACGTCCGACACGTGTCCCTCCTCGGGCAGCTGGCGCCGTCAGCCACAACACTTCGTGGACTTGATCGTATGAAGCTCTTGTCATTTCCCACCTCCCCGTTCGCACGCAAGGTGCGGATCGCCGTGATCGAGCTGGGCATGGCCGACCAGGTCGAGGTCATCGATGCCAATCCGTTCGCGGCCGACGGGTTGGTGTCTGAGGCCAACCCTCTCGGCAAGATCCCCGCCCTCGTTCTTGCCGCTCGCACGCTGATCGATTCGCCCCTGATCTGCGCTTACCTCGACACCCTTCATGAGGGGCCGAAGCTTCATCCGGACGGCGACTGGCACACGCTGCAAGTGCAGGCGTTGGGCGACGGCATGATGGATGCGGCGGTGCTCCGGCGCTTCGAGACCCAGCGCCCCGAATCGCTCCGCTCGGCGCACTGGATCGGGCGCTACGAGGCGGCCGTGCATCGAACCCTGAGCCAACTGGAGACCGCCGTGACCGGGCTGGGCGAAGGGGTCACGATCGGCAGCATCAGCTTGTATTGCGCGCTCGGCTATCTCGACTTTCGCCATGCGGAGCTGAGCTGGCGAGAGACGCACCCCGAGCTCGCAACCTGGTTCGAACGTTGGAGCGCCCGACCTTCGGCGAGCGCGACTGCGCCGCCGGCCGGTCACCCCGGTGCAGCTGCTGTCTCGAGGGACGGCGACGGTCAGGTCACGCCGGGTGTCCCGTCCGTCGCCAGCTTCGGAGGTGTGCCATGAAACCTGACGACCGCCGCGAACACTCTTCCTTTCGAGCGGACCAGTAAGCGTCGCAAGGGCTTCCCATCCGAGACGCAGGTGAAGCGCGGGTACCGCGTGGTTCACGGCGACAAGGTGCTGGTGGAAAAGCTCGGGCGCAACGACCCTTGCCCGTGCGGATCGGGTCACCGGTTTCAAGCGGTGCTGTCTCGCGAGCGGCGAGTACGACGGCGCCGAGCGAAACGACTTTTTTCAGAGAGTGAGGGTAGGTCGAATTGCGTACGTTGCCTTTGAGCGCCGAGCATGAACCTCCAGCTGGTCCGCCCCGCCGAACGCTACCGAGAGACTTTCCTCAGCGCGCTTCGTGAGTTCCAGGACGAAGGGCTCGCGTGGTGGATCGGCGGCGACCTGGAGATCGCCGAGCGCGACTTCGGGGCGTTCGTGGCAAAGAGGCTGTTGGATGCGAACCGGCGAACGGAGACGCTCGTTCCGAAGACGCACCTCTGGGCCGTGAGCGACGACCAATTCGTGGGGCGTATTTCGATTCACCACGAGCTGAACGATGCGCTTCGAAGGGAAGGCGGTCACATCGGCTACGACACCGTTCCGTCGCTACGAGGTCGGGGTATCGCGAAGGAGATGCTGCGGCAGGCCTTGCCGTGGGCGCGCGCGCTCGGCCTGAAGGAGGTGCTCCTTACCTGCGACGACACGAATGCGGCCTCGATCCGGGTCATCGAAGCGAACGGCGGGGCGCTGCGCGAGACGAAGGCGCCTGGACCGGGTCGGCCGCTGAAGCGCTACTACTGGATCACGCTGCCGTCGTAGCTCGGCAGAACGTACCCGTCATTGAAGGACCGGTTGGACGACCGCGGGCAAGTCGGTGAACGGGCGGAGCCCCGCCGCTGCGGGATCCTCAGGCAGGTGCGAAAAGCCCACCTGTCCCAGACCGGTCGCAGACGCGAGCTCGCCGAGCGCGTTGTCGACAAGGACGAACACGGCCGTCTGAACCTGTTCGTGATTCTCCTCGCAGATGCCGCGCACGTGAAAGACGACCGCCGTCGCGGGGCCGTCGGGCTTGTGTCGGAACCAGATATCCTCGGGGCCGAGCTTGAGGCCGCCCATGCTGATCCGGGCGCCGATGGCCGACGCCTGGCGAAACGCGTTGATCTTCCAGCCCTGGATCTCGGGTGCGGAATTCACGACGTCGACGACGGCACCGAACAGGGCGGTGTCGCCGTTGGCGCTGATCGAGAGCTCGCAGGCGTTGCCGTCGCGAACGGTGAACTCGAACACGAGGCCGGGCTGAACGGCCTTCAAGAGCTCATCGAGTCGATGGAGGGCGTCTTGGTCCATCGACCGCGGATCACGAAACCGCGATCCGTTCTTGGCAAACCAAGCCCAGAGCTCCTGCTTTGGATCCTTCTTCGTGAACGGCCACATGAGCGGCGTCTATCCCGGTATTCTCCCCGGGTGGCAAGTGCCGACGGTGCGCGCGAAGGCTGGTATTCCAGCCCGGAAGGAAGCTTCCTTTGCAAGGACGGTCCCGCCAGGCTGCGCGGCGAAAAACCGGTGAACAAGAAGCTCTGCTTCGTCGTGACCGACAAGGAGCTCGTGGTCTCGATCCTGGACGAGCTCGCTTCGCTCGAAGCTTGCTACTGGGTGAAGCACACGGTCACAGGCAAAGAGGGAATGTTCCTGGGGCGTTGCTTTCTGACCGACGAGGATCTCCTGGGGCGGCTCTGGGACAAGTACAAGAAGCACCCGCGTCTCATGTGCACGCTCCAGGACGACGATTTCACGAAGCGTTTTCGAACCTGACCCCCGATGCAGAACCTGTTCTGGCTGATCCCTGGCAAGCTCGCGGGACGACCCGGACCGGATCGTGCGCCGTGGAAGCTCGTCGCGCTGCGTGACGCGGGCATCGGCGCGATCCTGTCGGTCAACGACGGACTGCTCTGTCACCCGGCGGACTTTCGTACGTCCGGCATCGACTACGCGTGCGTGCCCCTATCCGACAACGCGCCTCCTCAACCGGGGGACGACGCGGTCTGTCTCGATGCGCTTCCGATTGCTTACGAGTTCGTGAAGAAGCGAATCACGGCAGGCAAGGCGACCGTCGTGCATTGCTCCTCTGGAAAGGACCGAACGGGACTGTTTCTCGCGTACTACCTGGTGAGGGAAGAGGGCGCCGCGGCCGAGGACGCCATTGCGCGGGTGCAGGCCGTTCGACCGATTGCGCTGAGCGCTATCGGTTGGCATGAGCTTGCGCTCGACGTGTTGCGGCGGGTGTAGCATCGCTAGCGCCAATGCCCGACGAACAATCCGAGCCCCTCTTGAGCGAGCAGATCTCCTACTACCGAGCGATCGCGCCGGAGTACGAGGCCTACTCGCTCGAGGGCTGGGGTGGCGAAGAGGCGGCCGCGGCGCTCGATGCGTTCGCGCCGAAGGGCGACGTGCTCGAGCTCGCCTGCGGGCCGGGGATGTGGACCGAGATGCTGCTTCGACACGCGGCGTCGGTGACCGCCGTGGATGCCGCTCCGGAAATGTTGGCGCGGGCGAAGGGTCGGGTCGGCGATCGCGTGCGGTTCGTAGAGGCCGATCTCTTCTCGTGGCGGCCGGAGCGACGCTACGACGTGGTCTTCTTCGGTTTCTGGCTGTCGCACGTTCCGCCGGAGCGCTTCGAAGAATTCTGGTCGCTCGTGGACGCGTGCTTGCTCCCTGCGGGACGTGTGTTCTTCGTCGATGACGGCTTTCGAACATCAGAAGAGCTCATCGAGGGCGAGGCTTCTTCGACGATCGAGCGCCGCCTGAACGACGGAAGGGCGTACCGCATCGTGAAGGTGCCGCACCAGGCGACGCATTTGGAAAGGCAGCTCGCTGCGCTCGGCTGGCGGTTCACGATCAAGCAGCCGGAGGGGCCGTTCTTCTGGGGTCACGGGTGTCGGGCGTAGCCCGCTGATGACGTCCGCGCCGCGCGCAAGTAGGACCGTCAGCTCGTATGGCGCTCGAGTACGTGGTCGCCGGTCGCCGCTCGCTTCCCGGGATCGTGCGGCTCAGGCCGTGGAGCTGGGTGTTCTCGATCGACAACGAGGATGTCGAGGACGACGACGACGCGCCCATCTGGGACGAGGGGTCGTTCGAGCTCGACGAGATCCGCCGGAAGGGCAGCGCGGAGTTTTACGCGTTCGTGGAGAAGCACGCGGGGTTTGCGCCGAAGTCGGTGGTGACGATCCGCAAGGCGGGTTGGGAGTTCAGCCGTGCTGCGGCAGAAGTTCTGGCGGCGGCGTTGGATGGGGTGCTGTTCGTGGACGGTCTGGTGGAGGACGAGGGCGTGGAGCGGCCCCCGGCCACGCCGCCGGCGAAGTCGATCGACGAGCTTCAGCAGCGCATCGAGGCGGCGTCCCGTGAGGCGGCGGCGTTCTTCGCGCGATGGGAGGAAGCGGACCGAAGAGCGCGAGAGGAGCACGACCGCCTGCACCCCGAAGATGCGGAGCTACGGAGGCGCGAGAACGATTGGTCCGACGTGTGACGAGGCACGAAGAGCACGCTCTAGTCGCCGAGAAGTGCGGCTAGTGAAGGGGTTTTCAACGCGATCGTTGCACCTGAGCGCCGGAAGCTGCTCTCCTTGAGGAGAGGAATTAACGTGCGCAGCATCATCGCTCCCCGGTCTCGAACGCTTCTCTTCACGACGGGTCTCCTGGTCGTGGCCACCGTCGCTTGCACCTCTGAAGTGCAGGTCATCCCCGGCGGGGGCGACGACGGTGAGGGCGGCGACGGAGGCAACGGCGCGTCGAGCACCGGCGGCTCCGGCGGCTCGGGTGGCGGGACGTGTGTCCCGGGCAAAGAGATCTGCGACGGCAAGGACAACGACTGCGACAAGCAGGTCGATGAGCCGCAAGACATCCCGGGCGGCTGCGCGTGCTCGGCCGGTCAGACGCAGCCCTGCTACTCGGGCCCCCCGCCGACGCAGGGCGTGGGTCAGTGCATCGGCGGCGTGCAGACGTGCGTCGGCAACACCTGGGGCGCCTGCCAGGGTGAGGTCACGCCGCAGCCGGAGACATGCAACTTCGTGGACGACGACTGCAATGGCGCCACGGACGACATTTCCGGCATCGGTGAGCTCTGCCAGACGGGGCAGCCGGGCGTGTGTGCCGAGGGCATCATCGGCTGCATCGGCGAACAGATTGGCTGCAACCCGTTCAACGTTCCGACCGGCGAGCTCTGCGACGGGCAGGACAACGATTGCAATGGCCTGACCGACGACGGCGATCCGCAAGGCGGAGGGATGTGCAACACCGGGCTGGCCGGTCTCTGCGCAGCCGGCACCAACCATTGTCTCAATGGCGGCCTGTCGTGCGTGCCGAACCAGGCAGCGCAAATGGAGCAGTGCAACGGGTTCGATGACGACTGCAACGGCACGATCGATGACGGCAATCCGGGCGGTGGAGCAGCGTGCTCGACCGGGCAGCTCGGGGTTTGCTCACCAGGCACGATCACGTGCTCGCTCGGGTCGTTCTTCTGCCAGCAGAACGTCTTTCCGTCTCAAGAGATCTGCGGCAACGCGGTCGATGAGAATTGCGACGGCAACGCGCCCGCGGCGCCGACGGTTTACTTCAACGAAACGTTCGCCGACAACTCACAGGGCTGGACGCTCGGCCCGACGTGGGCCATCGGACCCGCGGTGCCCTCGGCGTGCAGCAACGGCACGACGGGTGAGGATCCGGGCTTCGACAACACGCCGACGGCTGACAACGGGCTCGCGGGCGTCATGATCGGGGGCTGCTATCCGACCTCGATCCACGCCGACTTCTGCCTCATCAGCCCGGCGATCAACATCGCGTCGGCGCCGAGCACCGTCCTCATGACGTTCTGGCGTCACCTGCACACCGACTATCCCCTCTTCATCGGCAGCCACGTCGACGTCTCGAGCAACGACGGCCTTTCTTGGACGTCGCTCTATGCCGTCCAGCCAGGCCAGTTCCAGAACGACCCGGCGTGGACGCAGCAGACGTTCGACGTCACCGCGCATAAGAGCGCCACGTTCCGAATGCGCTGGTGCTACTCGGGCGGTCAACAGGGCATCTTCCCCGGCGGCGGGTGGAGCGTCGACGACGTGCAGCTCGTCGACGCGGTGTGCAACTGACGGCGCGCGTCAGTCGGTGCCGGGATAGCTAGCCAGCAAACGCTGCTGCACATTGCGCGGCATGGTCTCGCCGTGCGGCGGCGAGTCGCTGCTGACCCAGTACACGTGAAACGAGACGAGCCGGTCGGCCTGCGGCCGGTCTTCGAGCTCGTGCCACTGGGTCAGGTAAGCGACGAACGCCTTCATGTACGCGGGGTCGTCGGCGCGCTCGAGCCGCGGATAGTAATCGCACTGAAGCTGGCTGAGGTAGAACGGCCCGTTGAGCGGCGCGGAGAGATCCGGCGCGCGTCCGGTGAGCGGATCGATGCGGCGACCGTCGTCGGTGAGGGCGTCGACGACGATGGTGCCGTCGGTCGTGGGCATTTCGGCGAACATGGCCCACCGCTGGAAGAGCCGCGGGTAGCGCGTGATCGGGTCGAAGAGCCCGAGGTCGCCGACGCGTAGGGCGTCGGGGACCTTGGGATTGTCGTGGCTGATCCGAAGCAGCGCTGCGACGAGCATCACCAGGACCGCGCCTTCGCGAAGCATGACGACGTAGCGTGGGGGCGCCGGCGCCGTCGGTGCGACCGATGCGGGGACGCGCTCCGGGATCCAGCGTAGCCACCTTGCGCACGCGAGGCGGTCGATGATCGCGGGAGGCAGCAGCAAGAGATCGAGCGCGAGGATGATGAACGAATGAGGCCAGACGTTGATCGAGATTGCGATCCCGACGTGGAGGCACAACGCGACGGCGAGCAGCAGCGTGCGGAGCTGTCTTTGCGCGACCGGACTGATCGCGGCGAGCGCGCAGAACGCCTCGGCGATGCGCGTGCCGTAGGTCATCGCCGGCGAGAACCACGCGGGCTGGTGATCGCGCAGCCAGGCGGCGAAGCTCGTGGCGGCGCGGTTCTGGAAGAGGACGTAGTGAACCGCTTGGCCCGAGTCCCAGGCCGCACCGCCCTTCTGCCAGGCGTTGAGCCCGTAGATGGCGGAGATCTGAAGCGTGATGGCGAGGACGGCGAGGCTCTTCACCGGTCGTCGCTGCGCTTCGGGCGGCTGTGGGCGTCGCCATGCGTCGATCGAGCAGCGGTCGCCGAGCGGAAGGAACGCGGTCCACATGAGCGCGAGCGCGATCTCCACGTGGCCGCGGTTCTCTACGAGGAGGTTGCGCGCGTTGAGGCTGGTGAAGGCGACGAAGGCGAGGAGCTGCGCGACGCGTGTGTGAAAGCCGGCGAGGTAGGCGAGGTAGACGCCTGCGCAGAGGAGCATGCCGAGCTCGGCGCCGCGGGGCGTCGAGACCAGAAAGAACAACGAGAGCTCGTCACCACCTGCGCGCGCGAGCCGTATCGGGAGGACGCCGGCGTCCGAATAGAGCATCGCGGCGAACGGGATTCGTCGCAGGACATCGATCAAGAGGACGATCCCCATCGCGACGCGGAACGCGGCGAGGACACGCCGATCGACGCTGAGGTATCGCTCGATGAAGAAATGTGACGAGACCGTCATCCAAGCTCTCCGAACAATCGCCCCCGCGCTCGGCGGCGTCGTGATATCCAAGGAAGTGCATGGGGACGGTGACGAGACCGACGACCGTTGCGACCAAGGTGTGCGGCAAGTTCGTGGTCGTCGTCCACAACGCCCTCCCGCCCTTGTCCGCCGAGTGGAACCACGTCATCGACGTCTACAAGACCTATCCGGGTGGAGACACGCTCAACGTGCTCGTCTACACCGACGGCGGGTCGCCGACCGCAGCGCAGCGAGCCGACCTGACGTCCTCGATGGCGAACCGCAAGATGCAGGTCTCCGTCGTGACGCAGTCGGTCCTGGCGCGCGCTGCGGGGACCGCGATTGCCTGGCTCGTTCCGGGCCTCCGCATCTTCAGCCCCGCCGACATGGAAAAGGCGCTCGATCACATCGACGCGAGCGGTGTCGATCGAAGGATCCTGAAGGACACGGTCGACCAGCTCCGGCGCGACCTCGCGACGAACGCGGCGACGGCTTCGCCCTAGTGGTAGCTGATTACCAGCGCGGGCGGCTCTGCACCGAGCGCGTTGAAGTAGTCGACCCCGTTCGTCGACAGCGGAAGGATCCCGAGATAAACGCTGCCGTTCGCGGTGACCGAGTCGGTGGGTAGCGGAAAGAACACGTCCTGATCGAGGCTTACCGCGCCCTGGTTCGGGGAAAGCGGTGCACCTCCGACCGTCATGGGGGCTGCCACGAAGAGGGCGGGACGATCGAACGGGTCGACCTCCCACACCTCTCCGGTTTGCGTGCTCTCGGATCCGCTGATGTTCGGGACGTGCAGGCGGACGGCGACCGAATCGATTGTCTTTCCCGCGATCGTGCCGTCGAGGTCGAAGCGCAGATAGGAGTGGCGCGGAGTCGGATCGGTCATCGAGTTCCACTCGGCGTCGACCGTCATGCGGTTCATGCCGACTGCGAGCGCGCAGGCGTCGGGATCCGGAGCGCCTGGGTTGATGCAGTCGGCGACCGCCGCGGGGTACTCGACCTGCCCGGGGCCCTCACCCCCGCCGCCCGCCGACGAAACGCTCGTGGTCGACATGGTCGAGGTCGTCTGGGTCATCGACGCCATTGTTGTCGACGATCCCGTCATGTTCGCCGACGTGGTGGTCGTCGGGCCCGGGCCCGCGGCGCCGCCGCTGCCCCCCCCGCCGGCCGACCCCAAGCGCGGATCGAACTCGTCCCAGTCATGGGTGCACGCCGAAATTGCGGCTACGGCGAGCATCGCGGCGACGAGCCGGCGGGACATGGGCGGAATGATACGAAATGACCGCCGCTCGTGTACTCTACTTCCATGCGGCTCGGTCGCTACGAGACGCTGCAGCCGATCGCCTCCGGCGGGATGGCCGTGGTGCATCTGGCTCGTGCCCTCGGGGCGGGGGGATTCGAGCGCCTCGTGGCCATCAAGGCGATGCACCAGCACATCGCGTGCGAGCCCGAGTTCGTCGCGATGTTCTTGGATGAGGCGCGCCTGGCGGCCAGGATCCGGCACCCGAACGTGGTGGCGACCATCGACGTCCAGGAAGACCCCCTCTTTCTGGTGATGGAGTACATCGAGGGACCGTCGCTCTACTTGGTCCTGCGCGAGCTGCGAAAGCAGCAGAAGCCCGTGGATCAGGGCGTGGCCCTGCGTGTGGTGCTCGACACCTTGGCCGGCCTGCATGCGGCGCACGAGCAGACCGGCTCGGACGGCGCGCCGCTCGAGATCGTCCACCGCGACGTGACCCCTCACAACATCCTGATGGGCGTCGACGGCATCTCGCGGATCACCGACTTCGGCGTTGCGCGCGCCGCGTCCCGCCTCTCGTCGACCCGCGGCGGCCAGGTAAAGGGGAAGCTCTCCTACATGGCCCCCGAGCAGTTCCACGGTAACCCCGTCGATCGCCGCGTCGACGTCTACGCCGCGGGCGCGGTGCTCTACGAGATCCTGGCCGGGCGACCGCTCTTCACCGGCGACACCGAGGCGGCGTTGATGGGTGCGATCATCCGCGGCGTCACGGTCCCGCTTTGGGAGACCGAGCGCCGCGTCTCGCGCGAGGTCTCCGACGTATGCATGCGCGCGCTCGAGGTGCGCCCGTCGAAGCGCTTCCAGAGCGCATCCGAGCTCGCAGACGCGCTCGAGGACGCCGCGCAGCGCGCCGGGGTGGCGATCGCGACGCCGCGTGCCGTCTCGCAGCTCGTGAAGACGCTCGCGGTGCACGAGCCGCCGCCGTCGATCACCTCGCCCACGAGCCTTCGCGATATCCCGCTGCCTGCGCCGTCGGGGTCCGGTCAGCGCCAGCCGCCGCTGCCGCCGCCGCCTCCGTCGAGGGATGGCGAGCAGAGCCCGTCGCAGTCGACCAGCGTCGGGACCCTTGCGGCTCCGGCGCCGGCTCCGCCGCCGCGCGAGAAGAGCGCCTGGAAGCTGGTGCTCGGGGTCGCGATGATGATCGGTGTCGGGCTGGGGCTCGGCGTGTACTTCATCACCAAGAATGACAATACCGCCATGACCGCCGACCAGCCGGACGAGGTGCCGTCGGCGAGCGCGGCGCCCGCGCCGTCTGCAAGCGCTGTCGTGGCGCTCTCGAGCTCGACGCCGCCGGCGACGGCGAGCGCGCCGATCCCCGAAGCCAGCGCATCCGCGCCTGCCAGCGCGTCGGCCGCGCCTGCTTCGACGGCCGGCGGGCAGGGCCGCCCGCCGACCACGGGCGGCGGGCGCCTGCCGGGCACCAGCCCCACCACCTTCCGACCCGACGGGCTCTGATGCGACCGTTTGCTCTCGTCATCGCTGCTGCTCTCGCGCTCGCCGTCCCTTCGGTCTCGTACGAGGCGGCGGCGCAGCCGGCGAGCGATCAGGCTTCGGCCTTCGCCGAGGCGCAACAGCTCTTC
This sequence comes from Polyangiaceae bacterium, assembly GCA_041940405.1. GTDB lineage: Bacteria > Myxococcota_A > Polyangia > Polyangiales > Polyangiaceae > Xiheicaenibacterium. Next base: position 3,895 of record JBGTSH010000251.1, on the reverse strand, counting down.
GACGCGAAGGACTACGCGGGCGCACTCCCGAAGTTCCAGGCGCTCTTCGAAGAGACGAAGAGCCCGAACGCTCGGCTCTACGTCGCGCGCTCGCTCCGAGAGCTCGGTCGCATCGCCGAGGCGTACGACGAGATGGCGGCGACGGTGAAGGACGCGTCGGCGCGAGCAGAGACCGAGAAGAAGTACGAGCAGACGCGGGACGCCGCAGCGGCAGAGCTCGCGGTGCTCCAGAACCGCGTGGGTCACTTGACGATCGCCGTGGCCGACGCGCCGCCGGGGACGCGCGTCATCTTGAACGGGAACGAGATAGCCGAAGGCCGGCTCACCTCACCGATCACGGTCGTGCCGGGCTCGCAGAACGTCGAGATCACCGGCGAAGGGATCGAGACGGTCCGCAAGAGCATCGACGTGAACGGCGGAGAGACCAAGACGCTGCCGGTGGCGGTGCGAGCGACCGACGGCAAAGGCGGCGGGCCCGCGGAGCCCGACCCGAAGCCCAAGGGTGAGCCGGAGACGACCGGCGGTGAGGTGCGCATCGTCGGAATCGTCGCTGCCTCGCTCGGCGTGGGCGCGTTCGGTGCGTTCGCGGCGACCGCGGTCCTCTCCGACCAGCGGTTTTCGACGCTGGAAGAGGAGTGCGGCGGCGCCCGTTGCACCGACCCGAAGTACGCGGACGTCGTCGACGAAGGTAAGACGTTCGAGCTCGTTGCTAACGTTACTGTCGTCGTCGGCGCGGTGCTGGTCGCCGCCGGCGTCCCGATGATCATCTGGGGCGGTCCGAGCGAGTTCGAGCCTTCGGCCGCAGCGATGGTGACGCCCGTTCCGGGCGGCGGCGCCTTCTCGGTGTACGGCCGGTTCTGATCGAGGTCAGAGGCCCCGGGCGCGCTCGGGCCGAAGCGGCACCTTGCCGGCGAGCGCCGCGTCGATCACCGCGACGATGCGCTCTCGATCGCGAGGCAGCTTGCCGCCGAGGGGCAGGTAGTTCGACGCGTGGTTCGTTCGGAACGTCGCGTCGGTCGGACGCGCGAGGTCGACCATCGTCCTGAGCTCGCGCAAGAGGCCCTCGATCGGCGGTACCTCGAACTTTCCTTTCTTGGAGAGCGTCGCGAGGGGCGTGCCGGGCACGACAGTGACGGTGAGCGCGGCGAAGAAGGCGGGGTCCATCTTGGTGACCAGGTCGGCGGTGGCGCGCGCGTGCTCGTCGCTTCGATCCATGGCGATGCCGAGGAGGGCGATGACGCTCATCGCGATGCCTGCCTCGCGCGCGCGCCGCGCAGCTTCGATGTGGGCGCCCGCGTCGTCGCCCTTGGCGATCTTCTTGAGGGTGACGTCGTCTCCCGACTCGGGACCGACATAGAGCATCGTGAGCCCTTCTTCGCGGAGCGTTCGAAGCTCCTCGGGCGACTTTTCGAGGACGTTCCTCGCCATGGCATAGGCGCTGACGCGACGGAGCCTCGGGAACCTCTCTTTGCTGCGCCGCAGGATCGGGAGCCAATGGTCGAGCGGCATGACGAGCGCGTCACCGTCCGCGACGAAGACCTTCTCTACGTAGTCACCCGCTTCTTCGGCGGCGGTGTCGATGTCCTCCAGGACCTCGGGGAGATCGCGGACGCGAAACTCCTTGTCCCGGTACATGTCGCAGTAGGTGCAATGGTTCCAGGAGCAGCCGATCGTCGCCTGCAGGATGAACGCGTCCGCCTCGGACGGCGGTCGATAGATGCGGCCTTCGTAGCGCATGGCTCGGAGAAGATACCTCTAGAAGATCCCGCGACGCTTCGTGCGCTTTTCGACGGGCTCGGTGCGCTTGCCCCAGCCGGCGAGGATCGTGTTCGCGGCGAGGAAGCCCGAGGCGGTCGCGCGCTCCATCGGCGCCGCGTGGAACGGGAGCTTCACGTGATCGCCGGCGAGGTAGATGCCGTCGATCGCCGTCGTGACCGTGGGCCGGCTCGCGTGCGATCCCGGCCGGAACGCGGGGCTCTCCTGCTTGAGGAGGAAGCGCTCGTCGACGACGTTCGCCGATCGCGTCTCCGGGTAGACTGCGTGGAGGCGCGCGAGGAGACCGCGGCGGATGCTCGTCTCCTCTATCGAAGCGGGAACGGCGTACGCGTGCAGCTCGACGATCGCTCCCCGCGATCGAGACGACCACTGCTCGCTTCGTGTTCCGATGCGATCGAGGAGCACCACGGCGTCGAGCAGACCCAGGCCGGCCGCGGCACCGTAGGCGGGCCGCTGCTCGGAGACCGGCCGATCGAGCCAGAGGCGCCATACGACCTGCGGGAGGCTCACGTCGAGCGACGCGACGGAGGCGGCGATCGGGCCCAGCGACGGCGATGCGCCTGCGATCCGCTTCAGGCCCGGGATGTGGGTCGCGAGGACGACGGCATCGGCCTTGACGACCGATGCGACGCCGCGCGCGCGGACGCGCACGTGCCATCCGGTTCCGTTTCGCTCGATGTCGAGGACGTCGGCGCGCCGCTGCACCTGGGCGCCGCGCGTCTCGAGGTGACGCTCGAGCGCGGGCCAGAGCGCGGCTCCGGGGGGGCCGGTCGGCGCTTCCATGACGAGCCCGTCACTGTGCCCACCGAGGAGAAAGTCGATGTTGCCGAGAAGCTCGGCCGCGCAATAGCGGTCGGCGGGGTTGAACGACGCGCTCGCGAGGACGCCGAAGAGCGCATTGCCCGCGCCCTCCGGCAGCCCCATCGAGACGAGGAGATCCTTGGCCGAGGTGCCTGCCAGCTCGCGGTGCGTCGACTCGGGATCGAACGCGAAGAGCCGGGTCGCCTTGCGGAGGTCCGCGCGGGCCAGATCGCGCAGGCGCGTCGACGGCGCGCGGCGGAGGAGCTCGAGCACGTTGAACGGCGCGCGCCGCGGCAGCCGATCGAGCGATCGCACCGCGCCTCCGGGTCCTAGGAGCGCGTAGCCGGCGACCGCCGACAGCCCCGCGAGGCCCGGATCGACGCGGCTCATTAGGCTCCGCGTGTTCTTCGCCTCACGCGATACGCCGAAGAAGCCGCGGTCCATCGAGAACAGCGATCCGTCGCGGAGGCGATCGGTCCAGCCGGCGAGGCGTCCGCCGAGCGCATCCTGCCGCTCGACGAGCGTCACGCCGACGCCCTCTTCGGCGAGACGGGTGGCTGCCGCGACCCCGGCGAGCCCGCCTCCTACCACGACGACTCGCTCTGCCACGGAGCAGCTAGGGATAGCACGGCCACGCGCGCGGTCAGGGGCCTCTTCTCGGGGCGTCACTCGGAGCCATCGCCATGATGACGATACGCACCCTGCTGCTGACGCCGTGGATGACCCCCTACCGGGTGATCTCGTACGAGCGCGCGATCGTCCTCAGCTTTCTCGGCAAGGTCGAGGTGGTGGAGGAGTACGACGAGCTCGTCCGAGCTCCCTCGCTGACGATCCGGGCGCCCGCGGTCGTCCGTCAGTGCCGTGGCCGGAAGGCCTCGAAGGTTCGGGTCACCTTCTCGCGACTGAACGTTTTCGTTCGCGATGCCTTCACCTGCCAGTACTGCCGGACGGTGTTCGACGCCGCGATGCGGAACCTCCTGTGGGTGTTCCAGCCGATCGGGCGGAGAGCCTCGTCCTTGGCGTCGATCCACTCCAGGCCGAGCTTCCAGCCGTGCGGGCTGTCGGCGGCGACGCCTGCGACGGTGTACTCGCTGACCATGCTCCAGGTGCTCGTCCTGGCCCACTTCCTGAGCGTGGTGATCTTGACCGCCTTCGGATCGGCGATGAGCCCCGCGAGATACTGCGCGTCGCCGTTCGCGGTGGCGTAGAGCGCCTCGGCGAGCTCCTGGTCGACCTTGACCTTCTTCACGATCTTCTGCATGTCGCCGACCTTGACGCCGAAGTAGTTCTCCGGCGCGCCGTGTCGCTTCATCGTCGC
>JBGTSH010000250.1:0-16078 GCA_041940405.1 Polyangiaceae bacterium | reverse complement strand
GAGTTTTTGGTTCGCGTGATCGGAGATTTGGACGGCGGTAGCAGCACGGCCCGGGACGGCGAAAGCGACACCGCCCTGAGAAGGACCCCTCAGTTGGCGAGCGCAGGGACTACCGAAATTGAATCCTCCCTCCCTCCCCGCCTCCCCGCCTCCCCGCTTTGCACGCTCACGACGATCAAACGCCGTGCACGTCGTTCACGCGCACGGCGTTCAACCCGCAGCTCTTGCCGCGGCGCCGCTACAAGGAGGCCGCGATGCGCTCTCTCACCCAGGCCGAGGCGGCCTTGGTCCCGAGATCGCCGCCGACGTCGCGGGTGCACTTGCCTGCGTCGATGGCTTCGCGGACCGCGGCCTCGATCTTCGCCTCCCATCCGGCGAAGCCGATGTGCTCGAGGAGCATGCCGACGGTGAGGAGGGACGCGAAAGGGTTCGCGAGGTCCTTGCCGGCGAGCGGAGGCGCAGAGCCGTGGACCGGCTCGAAGAGACCTACACGGCCGGGGTCGGCCGCGTGGATGTTCGCGCTCGGTGCCATGCCGAGACCGCCTTGGAGCGCGGCGCCGAGATCCGTGACGATGTCGCCGAACAGGTTGTTCGTGACGACCACCTCGAACTGCGACGGGTCCTGGATCACGTAGAGGCAGAGGGCGTCGACGTAGACGTGTCGCGTCTCGATCCCGGGGTACTCCTTGGCGACCTCTTGGAAGCACCGGAGCCAGAGCTCGTGCGCGTAGCGCATGGCGTTCGACTTGTCGGCCATGCACACCTTCGTCTTCTTGTTCGCCTTCGCGAACTCGAACGCGGCGCGGATGATTCGCTCGACGCCCTTGCGGGTGTTCACGTCCTCGTTGATGCCGATCTCGTCGGGCGTGCCCTTCTTGAACTGCCCGCCGAAGCCGACGTAGACGCCCTCGGTGTTCTCGCGGAACACCGTGAAGTCGACGTCCTTCGCCGTGCGGCCCTTGAGCGGTACCAGGCGATCGGCCAGGCACTTGACCGGCCGCACGTTGGCGTAGAGATCGAAGCCGAAGCGCATCCCGAACAGGATGTCGCGCGCGTGCTCGAGGCCGGGCACGCGCGGATCGCCGATCGCGCCCATCAGTACGGCAGCGCACGAGTCGGCGATCTCTTGCTTGATCTCGGCGGGGAACGTCGTCCCGTCGCGCAGGTAGCGATCGGCGCCGAGGTCGAGCTCCCAGAGGTCGAGCGGGAGACCGCCCTTCTCTCTCAGGAGCTCGAACAGGAGCTTGGCTTCACGAACGACCTCGGGCCCGATTCCGTCGCCGCCGAGGAGAGCGATCTTCTTCTTCGACGCCGTCACGTCAGCCGAGGACCTTCTCGATAGCCGTGTACTCGAGCCCATGCGCCTCGGCGACGCCCTTGTAGGTCACCGCGCCGGCGTACGTGTTGAGGCCGAGGAGGAGCGCGCGATCCGCCTTGGACGCCGCGACGACGCCCTGGTTGGCGAGCTTCACTGCGTAAGGGATCGTCGTGTTGGTGAGGGCCCACGTGCTCGTGTGCGCGACGTTGCCCGGCATGTTGGCGACGCAGTAGTGGACGACGCCGTCGATCTCGTAGGTGGGGTTGTCGTGCGTCGTGGGCCGGCAGGTCTCGATGCAGCCGCCCTGATCGACGGCGACGTCGACGACGACGCTGCCCTTTTCCATCTTGCCGATGAGCTCGCGCGTGACGAGCTTGGGCGCCTTGGCGCCGGTGACGAGGACGGCGCCGATGACGAGGTCGGCCTTCATCACGCACTCTTCGATGTTCTCGGCGTTGGAGTAGAGCGTCTCGATCGCGCCGCCGAAGACGTCCTCGAGGTAGGCCATGACGTCGGCGCGGACATCGAGCATCACGACCTGCGCGCCCATGCCGACGGCGATCGTCGCCGCGTTCTTTCCGACGACGCCGCCGCCGAGGATGACGACGCGGCCGCGGCGCGTTCCGGGCACGCCGCCGAGGAGCACGCCCTTGCCGCCGTGCGACTTCTCGAGGCACGCGGCGCCGACCTGGACCGAAAGACGGCCGGCGACCTCGCTCATGGGCTTGAGGAGCGGGAGCGTCCCGTCCGGGAGCTCGATCGTCTCGTACGCGACGCCGGCGACGCCGGTCTTCGCGAGCTCCTTCGTCAGCTCGGGCTCGGCCGCGAGGTGAAGGTACGTGTAGAGGATGAGGTCCTTGCGGAAGAAGCCGTACTCGGCCTTGAGCGGCTCCTTCACCTTCACGACCATCTGCGCGCCCCAGGCGTCTGCAGCCGTCGGCACGATCGTCGCGCCCGCGCGAACGTACGCCTCGTCCGCGAGACCGCTGCCTTCGCCGGCGCCCTTCTCGACGATCACTTTGTGACCGTTCGACACGAGCGCTCTCACGCCCGCGGGGGTCATGCCGACTCGGTACTCGCGCGTCTTGATCTCCTTCGGGACTCCGATGAGCACGGTGAAAGCTCCTTCTTGCGGGGCGAGGCGCCCTGGGGTCGCGCACGATAACAGAAGGCCGCGCCGTCGCGGTGGACGACCATGCGTGACGCGCTGCGCCGCCGCAGACTCGCGACGCGAGCGTGACGGACGCTCAGCGCGCGCGGATGCCGCGAAGGAGAACGTCTGCGATGACGCGCTTGCGGCGCTCGAGCGAGCTCGGCGCACCCGGCTCCGGCAAGAGGGCGCGGAGGACCGGCGCGTCGACGATCGGGTAGAGGATGAGCGACAACCCCGCCTCGACCATCTCGGTCGGATCGACGTCCTGGCGCAGCTCGGATGCCTCTTGGAGCTTGGCGGCGATCTTCACCACCGCCTCGAGGATGGGACGGCTCTTCTCGCGGATGACATCGACGAGGAGCCCGGAGCCCGAGAGCACCTCGGTCCGCATGATCGAGAGCAGCTTCTGGTGCGTCTCCGAGAAGTCGACCATCACGTCGACGAAGCCGCGGACGAGGCCGTCGAGGTTCGTTTCCTTCTCGAGCACTCCCCAGGTGGCTGTGGACATGTGCTCGACGGCGCGGTGAATCACCGCTTCGTAGAGGCCCTGCTTGTCGGCGAAGTAGTGGTGGATCAGCGCGGGCTGGATGCCCGCGGCGACCGCGACGTCTCGCAGCCGTGCGCCCGCGAAGCCGCGCGCCGCGACCTCGTGCTCGGCGGCATCCAGGATGCGCTCCTGCGTCGCCGCGGCGCTCCGCTCCCTCTTCGGGGACGCAGCGGGAGGCGCTGAAGGAGGAGGTGGCTCGGAGCGGGCCTCAGGCCGACGCATCCCATGTTTCGTACTGAATCACGCGCAGCTCTTCAAAGCCCTTTCGCACGTTGGGCGTAAGAAGCCCCAGCCGCTTGATGTTCGGGACGATCTTGGAGAAGAGCAGCGATTGGAACGTCTGCATGATCGGGCTCTCTTGGGTCGCCGCTAGGCACTCGTCGACCGGCAGGTCCATGTTCTCCCAGACCTCCTGCATCAGGAACCGATCGCGCATGAGGCGCGACGACTCGACGATGAACTCCTCGCGATCGCGCAGCTCGCCGGCCGTCATGTCCTCGTAGACCCCGCGGAGCGACATCACGCCGAACGCAACGTGCCGCGCCTCGTCGATCATGATCATCCGCACGATCTCCTTGATGAGCGGCTCGTTCGCGCTCTGGCTGAGCAGGCCGAACGCCGCGAGCGCGAGACCTTCGACGAGGATCTGCATGCCGAGGTACTTCATGTCCCAGCGGCGCTCGCGGAGGATCTCGTCGAGCAACGTCTTGAGATGCGGGGAGATCGGATAGACGAGCTCGACCTTCTCGCGGAGGTACCGGTCGTAAGCTTCCACGTGGCGCGCTTCGTCCATCACCTGCGTCGCCGCGTAGAGCTTCGCGTCCGCCGTCGGCGCCGCCGAGACGATCTGCGCCGTCGCGAGGAGCGCGCCCTGCTCGCCGTGGAGGAAGTTCGAGAGCAGGTACGACGTCGAGTGCCGCCTGAGCTTTGGCAGCTCCGTCTTCTTGTCGAGCTTGTCCCAGACGCGCGTCCCGAAGATCGGGATGAGCTGGTTCGGCATGTTCTCGGCTTCGGGATCGACGTCGGTGTCCCAAGCCAGGTAACTCTTCGCGTTCCACTGCGCGTCCTTCGCCTTCTCGTAGAGGGCGCGCAGGTCCAGCCGATCAGGCGCATAGCTGTCGACCAGGCTCGCCTCGTAGCTGACCTCGAGCGGCCTCACGCCCTCCTTGAGGCGCGCTCCGCTCGGCCTCGGCTCGGGGACCGATCGATCGGGGTCGAGGGACCCGGGCTCGACTCCTGAAAGCACGCCTTGTGCGCTCTTCATGGGCTCCTCCGCAAACACGACGGCGAATCGAAGAACCGAACCGAACGAGTCACCAAGGTATTGTTGATTTACTTTTTAGTCAACGTCTCGAAAATGGGCGGCCGCCGACCCGGTCCCCCTCTCCAGGCTCAAACCTCGACAGTTCCTCGGAAAACGCGCCGGGCAGGACCCATCATCACGATGTCCAGCCCCGCCGAGACGGTGATGACGAGCTCGCCACCCGGCAGCCGAACCCGGATCGGCTCACCGTAGGCAGCGAGGCCACGAGCGCAGGCGAGGGCCGCCGTTGCGCACGCGCCGGTGCCGCAAGCCTGCGTGTAGCCGACGCCGCGTTCCCAAACGACGAGATCGAACGACGCCGGACCCGTCTTGTCCGCGAACTCGACGTTGGTCCCGCCTGATGTTGCGCGCTCGATGTGCGGGCCGAGGCGGTCGCGCTCGGCCTGGTCGAGCGGCGCGAACGAGATCGCGTGCGGGTTGCCGACGCTGACGCTGGTGAACACGACGCGTCGCGAGCCGTCGGCGTGCTCGGTGTCCGCTTGGATTTCGGCGCGACCCATCTCGACCTCGACGAGGGCCTCATCCGCGCCGGTAAAGCTCACCCGTGCGCGTCGGTCGCCGGCGTCGGTCGCGACCGTCATCTCGCACGCAGTGTCTCCAGCGAGCATCGCCGCGACGCAACGCAGGCCGTTGCCGCACATCTCGGGACGCGAGCCGTCGGCGTTCAGCACGATCATCCGCGGGGAGTCCGCGCGCACCAAGAGGACCCCGTCGCCGCCGACGCCGCGCCGGCGATCGCAGAGCCTTCGCACGAGATCCGGCGACAGCTCGCCCGAGGTGTCGGCCTCGCGAACGAGGAGAAAGTCGTTTCCGAGCCCCTCCCATTTCTCGAATCCGAGCCGCATCGTGGCGCGAGGTGTACCGCGGCGCGCGCGGGGCCGCCACCGCCCAGCGCTCACGCAGAGGCAGTCAATCGCTCGAGCACGAGCGCGGGCGAGAGGTCGCTGACCTCCACGATCTTGGTTCTGCCGTGGGCGCCGCTCGCGATCGAGATCGCCGAGCGTTTCACGCCGAGTCGAGCGGCAAGGACTCGGATGAGCTCCTCGTTCGCCGCGCCGTCGACCGGAGGTGCAGCGAGGGACACGACGAGGGCTCCCTCGCGAACGCCGCCGATGGCGCTCTTCGACGCGCGAGGCTTGGCGAAGACCTCGAAGCGCGCGCCCCCTGCGTGGGGCGAGATCCGAAGCTCAGCGAAGCTCACGCCACGAACCTCGTTTTCCTCGCTGGTCGCGTCAACTGCTACGCTCTCGGCGCATGGCCGACCTGAGATGGCTCACGGCGGGCGAATCTCACGGCCCCGAGCTCGTCGCGATCCTCGAGGGGATCCCGGCGGGGCTCGCGCTGCTCGCCGAGCACGTCGACGCCGACCTCGCGCGCCGGCAGCGTGGGTACGGCCGCGGCGGGCGGATGAAGATCGAGAGCGACCGCGTGATCTTCGCGGGCGGGGTTCGCGGCGGCGAGACGATCGGATCGCCGGTCGCGATGCGCATCCTCAACAGAGACCACGAGAGCTGGCTCGATCGGATGCCCGCGGGCCCCTTCCCCACGCCGCCGGAGCCGCTCACCCGCCCTCGCCCCGGGCACGCGGACCTGGCCGGCGGGTTGAAATACGATCGTCATGATCTGCGTGACGTGCTCGAGCGTGCGAGCGCTCGTGAGACCGCGGCTCGCGTAGCCGTCGGCGCCGTCTCGCGCACCCTCCTCGCCGCGGTCGGGATCGAAATCCTCTCGCACGTCGTTCGCATCGGCCCGGTCGAGACCACGACGAGCGCTCTATCGCTGGACGAGATCCGCGATCACGCGCGGGCGAGCGAGATGGCATGCGCAGATCCCGGCGCCGAAGCGAAGATGCGCGAGGCGATCCGCGCGGCCGCGCACGACGGCGATACGCTCGGCGGAACGTTCGAGGTCGTCGCACGCGGCGTCCCCGCCGGGCTCGGCAGCCACGTGCACTGGGATCGAAAGCTCGACGGTCGCCTGGCGCATGCGCTCATGAGCATTCAAGCGATCAAGGCCGTCGAAATAGGCGCCGGCACGGCCGTCGCCTCGCGGCGCGGCTCGGAGGTCCACGATCCGATCCGCTACGACGGGGCTGCGCATCGCTTCGATCGTCCCTCCAACGGCGCGGGCGGGCTCGAAGGCGGGATCACCAACGGCATGCCCGTCGTCTGCCGAGCGTCGATGAAGCCGATCGCTACCTTGAAGCGCGCTTTGCCGTCGGTCGACGTGGTGACCAAGGCGGCGTTCGAGGCGGCGCACGAGCGCAGCGACGTGTGCGCCGTACCCGCGGCTGCAGTGGTCGGCGAGGCGATGGTCGCGTTCGTTCTGGCTCAGGCAGTCCTCGAGAAGTTCGGCGGCGACTCGATGACCGAGCTCTCGCGGAACGTCGCGAGCTACCGAGCGCAGCTCGAGGCCTACTGACGTGCAGACGGACGAGCAGCATGTGCTCTTGTGGGGCCCTCCCGGGTCGGGCAAGTCGACCGTCGGACCTCCGCTGGCCGCCGCGCTTGCCCGGCCGTTCGTCGAGACCGACGCCGATCTCTCGGTCGACGCGAAGTGCTCGGTGGCGGAGCTCTTCGCACGCGAAGGCGAGGCCGCGTTTCGACGCCGCGAACGCGCGCTGATCGAGGCCCTGCTCGACTCGAGCCCGCCGAAGGTGATCGCGCTCGGCGGCGGCGCGCTGGTGGCTCCCGATCTTCGCGAGGCTGCGCTCTCGCGCGCGCTCGTCGTTCGGCTGGACGCTCCGCTCGCAACCCTCGTGTCGAGGCTCTCGAACGATCCTGTCGAGCGGCCGCTCCTGCGTGACGATCTCGAACGCAACCTCACCCTGTTGCTCAAAGACCGCGACGCCGCCTACGAGGCTTGCCACCTCGCTGTCGACGCCTCTGCCGATGGCACCGGCGTCGCCGAGCGGATCGCAGCGCGGATCGCAGCCGGCTACGCACCGATCCATACGCCGGCGACCAGCTACGCGGCTTGGCTCGCGCCCGGGCAAGCAGCGAGCGCTCTCGCGTTCATCATCGCGGGCCTCCGGCCGTCGAGCGTCCATGTCGTAGTCGACGCGCATGTCCACGAGCTCTTCGGGAGCGAGCTGCTCGACGCGATGGACGTTCGCGTTCGGAGCCTGCATCGGGTCGGGCCCGGCGAATCTGCCAAGGACTTTGGTGAGCTCGAGCGGTTGCTCCGAGAGCTGATCGAAGCCGGCATCGACAGGAGCAGCGTCATCGTCGCGCTCGGCGGCGGCGCTACCTCCGACCTTGCCGGGCTCGCGGCGGGGCTCGTCGCTCGCGGCGTCCGATGGGTCGCCGCCCCGACATCACTCTTGGGCATGGTCGACGCCGCGATCGGCGGAAAGACGGCCGTGAACCTCGGCGGGATCAAGAACCCTGTCGGCGTCTTCCATCATCCATCGGCGGTCGTCGTCGACCCCCGGCTCACCGCGAGCGAGCCGGACCGAAGCTATCGGTCGGCCGTCTCGGAGATCATCAAGACCGCCATCATCGGAGACGCCCCCCTCTTCGAAACCCTCAGCGCGTCCCCGAAGGCCCTCGTCGAGCGAGACCCGGCAGTGACCGATGACGCAGTCCTCCGGTGCATGCGCGTCAAAGCACGCGTCGTTTCTCGTGATCCCGACGAAAAGGGCGACCGGGTGCTCCTGAACCTCGGCCATACGGTTGGGCACGCGCTGGAGGCCGAGGCCGCCGGCGCCCTCCTCCATGGCGAGGCCGTTGCGATGGGCTTGGAGGCTGCGCTCGACCTCGGCGTGCTCCTCGGCGCGACCCCTCCCGACCTCCGGGATCGCGCCGTCGGCGCCCTCCGAGACGCGGGCCTCCCGGCGCTCGAGCCGCTCTCGGCGCGCGCTTTCGAGCGGCTTGCGTTCGACAAGAAACGCCGCGGTTCCAACGTTCAGCTGGTAGTGGCAAAAGCCCCAGGGTGCGCTGAAGTCCTCCCGATCGACGTCGAAGACCTGCGCGCGAAGCTCCGAAAATTGGGGAGCCCGAACGCACTGCCGTAGACTTGGGGAATGGCGCGGGGTCCCGCGCAAGCTCGCGCCCGTCAGGGTGCGAGCCGGAGAGCAAATTTCCCGGAGGCGCAGGTCATGGCTAGGGCGCAGTTCGCAAAGGTGCTGGCAGTTACGACCTTGGTCGGAGGCGCGCTTGGCGTTGGCGCGTGCGTCGAAGACGAAGGCATGGTCTACGCCTACGGGCTCGCTGGCGGAACCGACGGAACCAACTGCGACGACGAGTTCAGGAGCGCGGCGGTCGTTCAGCGGTACATCAGCCTGAACCCGGCGGATGACAGCCCGCAAGCGGTCCTCGACATCAACTTCACGACGGTCTGCGTTCAGAACAAGATCAAGTCGAACCGCTTGAACGGTGTGGAGACGTCGAACGTCATCCTTTCCGAATACGAGCTCTCGTTCTCGGACGGCAGCTCCCGCACCCAGGCGCTCGGCTTTTCGATCCCCGCCGACGGGCCCGACGGCTCCTCCGGCTTCGACGGCAGCAAGGGCATCATCGGGATCACCCTCTTCGACGCCCCCGGTCTGCAGGCCATCCAAGATCAGGCAACCGCCGGAGGCGGGCAGGCCGAGACGGTGGCCGGCATCATCTTCCGCGGCCGTACGACGGGCGGCCTCGACGTGGATACGCCGGAGTTCTTCTTTCCGGTCGAAGTATTCGCTCCGTTCTACTGCTATTGCGAGGCTCCTATGGGCTTCGAGTTCCGCGAATGCCCGACCGAGCCTGAAGTGGTCCGCGCGACTCTCTGCGGCGGCTGAGCTCGACTCCACCGGATTGGCTTGATTGCGACGCCCCGAAGCGTCGCAATCGCTACCATTTCACTGCTTCTCGGGAACGGTATCGGTCTCTTCCGATCCTCCTCGCGCCGCGTCGAGCGCATAGACGACCGGCATTCCGAGGAACGCCGCATCCAAATGGGCGGCAATGATCATCGAGACCTCCTCCGACGAGCCGAGGCCGATGCGGCCCTGCACCAATAGGCCGGCCGCTATGTCGTAATGGGAGGAGAAGTTGTGGCCGCGCGTCCCGAAGAAGACGGCGGTCGCGATGCCCGGCTCGAACCCGAAGTCGTCTTCGCCGATCCGCCCGTAGGCCCCCGCGGAGAAGATGAGCGGAAAGGTGTCGACCACCGGCACGAGCAACGAGACGCCGTGCCCCACCTGCAGCTCGTCGAAGGCGTGGGTGAAGAGCTCGGCGTAGGGGCCGACACCGAAGTCGGACGCCGCGTTGCGAAGCCAAAGTACGTCGCCTCGCATCCCCAGATGGAACGCAGGCTCCTCGAAGAGCTCGCGATCGTAGCCGCGGGCCGCCCCGCCGATCGTGAGGCCCACGTTCGCCTGCGGATCCGCGCTCGCCGAAGCGCCGGCGAGCACAACGGCCGCAAAGACCGCCCATCCGCTCGCTCTCGCCGTCCTCGACACGGTTGAGCAGCCTACACGATGGCGCTATCGTCCTCGACGATGACGAAGCCCGTCGAGCTGCGCGTCGGAGGGACGACGTACCGCGTGATTTCCTCGGCCAGCCCCGAGGAGCTCGAGCGTCTGGCGCTGCTCGTCGACGAAAAGCTCACCGCGATCGCCCCGCCGGGCCGGCCGATGCCGCCCCAGGCGATGCTCCTCGCCGCCATGGCGCTCGCCCACGAGGTCGAGGAGGAGCGGCGCCGGGCCGACCGCGCCGTAGCCCGTTCCCGCGAGAAAGTGGGCGAAATCCTCTCCAAGCTCGACGGGACGCTCGCCCGGGCCGAGGACACGCTTCGCCGCGCCGATCGCGCCGGCGCTACATGACAGTACCGTTGCGCTTCCTGGCGCGAGAGCTCGCCGATCTCGAGGCCCGGGACCTCCTGCGCAACCCTCCGTCGATCGCAGAGGCAGCCCGCGAAGGCGTCATCAATCTCTGCTCGAACGATTACCTCGGCTTCGCATCGCTCCCCCTCGCCGAGGCCAGCGGCGGCGTTCGTGGAGGTGCCGGCGCATCGCCATTGGTCGTCGGCTGCTGGCCGGCGCACTTGGCCGCAGAGGCCGCCCTCTGCAAATGGCTCAACTATCCAGGATCGCTGCTTTTTTCGTCTGGCTACGCAGCCAATCTGGCGACGATCTCCGCGCTCGTCGGCGCGGATGACCTCGTTCTCTCTGACAGGCTGAACCACGCCTCGATCATCGACGGCTGTCGGCTCTCGGGCGCGACCATTCGCGTCGTCAACCACCTCGACGTGAAGGCCATTGCTGGAATCCTCGAGACCGAGGGTCATCGCTATCGGCGCCGTCTCGTGGCGACCGAGAGCTACTTCAGCATGGATGGGGACGGACCCGACTTGGCCGAGCTCCGTCGCATCACCTTGCAGCACGACGCCATCCTGCACGTCGACGAAGCGCACGCGGTCGGCGTCTTCGGCCCCCAAGGCCGCGGGCGATGCGCGGCCGCCGGCGTAGTTCCGGACGTCCTCGTCGGCACATTGGGCAAGTCCCTCGGTCTGCACGGGGCGTTCGTGATGGGTTCGGCCGAGCTGCGCCTCTGGCTGTGGAACCGTGCTCGCAGCCTGGTCTTCTCCACGGCGACCTCTCCGGCAATCGCCGCCAGCGTCCCCGAGCGTGTCGACCGGGTCGTCGCCGCCGAGGGGGGTCGGGCTCGAGTTGCCGCAATGGCCCGGTCGGTTCGCGATGCTCTTGGGCTGAAGCCAGCCCTTCCCGAGCTCGAGGGTGGACCCATCATCCCTTGGATCGTGGGCGCGCCGGCCGCTGCCCTCGACAAGGCTGCCCGGCTTCGGGCCGAGGGAATTCTCGTCAGCGCCATCCGGCCCCCGACGGTCCCCGAAGGTACGGCCCGGTTGCGGGTTACCGTCTCGGCGGGCCTCTCCGATGAGCAGCTCGCAACGGCTGTATCGGTCCTACATCGGCTTCGCTGAGCAAACGTTTCACGTGAAACTCTCGACCCGCCCCCGGTCCAGCCGGACCGTCTTCGCATCGAGCGACTTCCAGGTCTCCACGTCGTGCGCGACGACGACGAGCAACGTCCCCTGCTCGACCTCGTCGCGGGCCACAGCGAGCAACCTCTCGACGCCTCGGTCGTCGAGACCCGTCGTCGGCTCGTCGAGGAGGACGACACTCGGCCGGTGAACCATCGCCCGTGCGAGGGCGATCCGTTGCTTCTGTCCCCTCGAGTTGGTCCGGAGGGGCCGCTCGGCGAAGGACCCGAGGTCGAACCGCTCGACCGCGTCGGCCCACGCCGCAGCGGGCTCGATCCCGAACATCTCGGCCGCCAGCTCGACGTTCTGGCGGCCCGTCAGGTCGCCGTAGGCCAGCGTTTCATGTGACACCAGCCCCACCTCGGCCCGAAGCGCCTGATCCCCCGGGCCGACGCGGATCGAGCCGGAGGTCGGCCGGATGTTGCCGGCGAGCACGCCCAGAAGCGTCGACTTCCCGCTCCCGTTGGCGCCGACAATCAGGTGCGCCGTCCCAGCCCGAAGCTCGAGCGAGATGCCCCGGAGCGCGACGGTCGCGCCGAACCGCTTCGATACCCCGTCGAGGCGGACCCACTCGATGCTCACCGCCGTCGACGCTCCGTCAGAGCGTGGTCCGAGTCGGCGAACGACGGCGGCCCATCGACCTCGGTGAGCTCAGGGTCGCTCTCGGGCAGAGCGTCACGGGCCATCTCCAGCGTCGGCTCGTCATCGGAAGTGGTCGAGGAGTAGTCCTCCCCCCCTGTGAACATCGGGACCTTGGGCAGCCCGACGCCGGCTCGGCTGGGCACGGGTCGAGCCGCGGCCCGAAACGGAACGAGCGCGCTGCGCAGCTCGACCACGGAGCTGAACCTCTTCTCGCGCTTCTTCTCCAGCGCGTGCTGGACGACCTCGACCAAGCCGCGGGGCACGTCAGGCTTCAGCTCCTCCAACGGCCGAGGAGTCGCCGTGAGGATCTGAACCAGGAGCGCGTTGTAGTTCTTGGCGACGAAGGGTCGAACCCCGGTCAGCGCCTCATAGATGGCAACGCCGCTGCCCCAAACATCCACCCGCCCATCAAGGTCGCGCTCGCCCATCGCTTGCTCGGGGGACATGTAATAAGGCGTGCCCATCACCATGCCCGTGCGGGTCAGGTGGTGTGGCTTCTCGTCGCCCATTCCCTTTGAAATTCCGAAGTCTACGACCTTGGCGACGACGCGGCCGCCCGCCTCGGCGAGGAAAATGTTGTCCGGCTTCATGTCCCGGTGCAGGACCTTCCGCGCGTGGGCGGCGCGGAGACCCTCGAGCACCTGGAGCATGATCTCCACGAGCTCGCCGGGAGGAACCGGACCGGTCCGCGAGAGCCGAGAAGCCAGCGTCTCGCCGTGGAGGCGCTCCATCACGACGTAGGGGCTCGCGTTGTCCAGGATGCCGACGTCGAACACGGCGCAGATGTTCTCGTGCCGCAACCCGCCGGCGATCTGCGCTTCGTGACGGAGCCTGGCGACCGCCTCCGGCTTCTCGGCGTGCTCGGGCTTCAGCACCTTCACGGCGACACGGCTGCCGGAGGAGAGCTCCTCGGCTTCGTAGACGGTGCCCATCCCACCTTGCCCGATCGCGGCGATGATCCTGTATCGACCGTCGAGCACGCGACCCTGGATGGGACGCGCTACGGTCTTCGGCGTCTTCGGCGCCGGAATGCGGGCGCTGGGCGGGCTGGTTTGCCGGGCTCGCGTACGGCGTTCGCCGCCCGCCTGGATCGGGAGCCCGGTCGTTGGACACACCGTCCGCGAGGACACGTGCAGCAAGCCGCAGTGCACGCAGCGGATCATCGAGTTCGTTTACCTTCGGCCATCGCGGGCGCGGGCGCCACGAAAATACATGACCGAATCTCCGGGAACGCTGTGGGTAAGCTCCAGACAATCCTGGTGCTCGGGAGGCCTCTCCGCTCTATCCCACAATCTCCCCCAGGCCCATCCTCCGTCGTGCCCCCAGGCTGTGTCCTTCTAACTCCGCGGAACTCCGTACCTCTCCCGGTTCTCCACAGAACCCCCAGGCCCTATTACGTCTACCCATTTGATATCTTTTTCTTTCTCTCTGATCGAGAGGCCCGAGAAACCCTGTGAAACCATCTCCAACCGGCGAGGTAACCCTGCTAAGAGCTTCGACGGGATATGGAGATTGTTGTCGCCAAGAAGGACCTTCTGCGCCTCGTCGCCCGCTGCCAGGGCGTCGCCGATCGCAAGAGCGCCATGCCCGCGCTCTCGAACGTCCTGCTCACGGCTGAAGGCAACGTTCTTCGTGTCAGCGCGACGGACATGTACCTCGGTCTCACCGGCCAGACGCAGGCCGAGGTGAGCACTGCCGGCTCGGTGGCCGTGCAAGCGCGCGACCTTCACGACCGCATCAAGGCGATGCCCGAAGGACCGATTTCGCTCGCGGCCTCTGGTGCCGGACAAGCGGTCATCAAAGCCGCCGGCTCGCCGCGTCGTTTCACCGTTCCCGCGATCCCGGGCAGCGACTTCCCGTCGTTGCCGCAACCCGATCCCGCAGCCGCGCACCTCACCCTACCGGCCGAGCTCCTCTCGCGCCTCATCGCGCGTACGCACTTCTCGATCTCCACCGACGAGACGCGCGCACACGTCAACAGCGCGCTCTTCGAGTGGTCGGGCGATCGTGTCCGGATGGTGACGACGGACGGTCACCGCCTCTCCAAGATGGAAGCGACTGTGGAAGGCACGAGCGCCACGGCGACGATGCTGATCCCGCTCAAGGCGGTGAACGAGCTCCGGCGCCTGACCGACGACGCGCGCGCCGACGGCAAGGAAGCTGACAGTACCGTTGCGATCCGCCAGAGCGGGCCCAACGCCTTCTTCGACATCGGCGGCATGCGCTTCAACGTGAAGCTCGTCGACGCGCAGTTTCCGCCCTACCAGCAGGTCATCCCCAAGACGACCGATCGCACCGTGCGAGCGCCTCGCAAGGCGTTCGCAGAAGCGCTCGACGCCGTGCGCATCGCCGCGAGCGAGCGGACCGGCGGGGTGAAGCTCACCACCGCGAACGGCCTGCTCCGCATCACCTCCGAGAGCCCGGAGAGCGGTCACGGCTTCGACGAGATCCCGGTCGACTTCACCGGACCCGAGCTGACGATCGGCTTCAACGCGAAGTACTTCCTCGACGTGCTCGGTGCGCTCGAAGACGAAGAGATCCTCCTCGGCGTCTCGGGCGAGCTCGACCCGGCGATCGTGCGCCCGGCGACCGAGTCGGACAAGGAAGCGTTCGTCGCGGTCGTCATGCCGATGCGGATCTGAGGCCGGCTGGAGCTGCGTGGCTGGGCGCGTCTTCCTCCGGCGGCTCGAGACGACCTCGTTTCGGAACCTCGAGGACGCGGCCATCGAGCCCGACGAGCGCTTCAACCTGATTTGCGGCGACAACGGTCAAGGAAAGACGGCGCTCCTCGAGGCCATCTACGTCGTCGCCACGTCGAAGAGCTTCCGCGCTGCGCGACCCCGAGAAGCCGTTCGTCATGACGACAGCGTCTTTTCCGTTCGCGCGCGTATCGTCGACCAGCGAGAAGGCCTCCCGCCCATCGATCACGAGCAAATCGCGACGTTCGCGAAAGGCTCGATGCACCTCCGCCTCGACGAGAATCCGCCCGACAGCCTCGCAAGCTATGCGCGTCGAACGCCGGTCGTCGTGTTTCATCCCGACGAGCTGCAGCTCTCGACCGGACCTGCCGCGCTGAGGCGGCGGCTCCTCGATCGGATGGCGCTGCACCTGTCGGCGGGTGCGCTGCGTTCGGCTTCACGCTACGCGCGCGCGATCCGCGCCCGTCACGAGCTCTTGCGTCGGCCGAGCACGCCGGAGAGCGAGCTCGACGCCTTCGAGACGATCGCCGCCGAAGAAGGGGCGGCGCTCGGTCGCGCGCGCGCCGACGCCGCCGAGCGCTTTGCGCCGCGCCTCCTCGAGGCGTTCGCGCGTATCGCGGCGCCCGATCTGACGCTCGTCGCTCGGTACGTGCCCGGTGGATCGCTCGATGTCGAGCGCATGAAGGGCGAGCTCTACTCGCGACGCTCGGGCGACGCGCGCAGCAAGAGTGCGACGTTCGGACCGCACCGAGACGAGCTGGCTTTCGAGCTCGATGGTCACCCCGTGAGGCAGGTCGCGTCGCAGGGACAACATCGTGCGATCGCGCTGTCGATCAAGGCAGGAGAGAGCGCCACAATCGCCGAAAGCGCCGGCAAATGGCCGATTCAACTCCTCGATGACATCTCGAGCGAGCTCGACGAAGCGAGGACCCGAGCGCTCTTTCGCTTCCTCGAAGAGACGCGCGGACAGCTGTTCATTACGAGCACTCGAGAGGGCCTTTTGACCGGCGCCCTCGGGGGCCAAAAATGCAAGCTATTTCAAATCATTAGGGGCGCGATTCGAGCCGCGTAGCGAGCTTGCTTCAGGGGCCTTCCCGGCCTATGACGAAAGGCCCGAAAGGAAGCGGGAGGAGCGATGTCACAGCCCATCCCACAGGCGCAGGAAACGCGAGAACCGAGCGAGCAAGCCTCGTACGACGAGGGCAGCATCACCGCGCTCGAAGGGCTCGAAGCCGTCCGAAAACGTCCCGGCATGTACATCGGCGACGTGCACGACGGGTCCGGTCTTCACCACCTCGTGTGGGAGGTGATCGACAACTCGGTCGACGAGCACCTCGCCGGCGTCTGCACGCGCATCGCCGTCACCGTCCACTTCGACGGATCGGTCTCGGTCGAGGACGACGGCCGCGGC
>JBGTSH010000249.1:0-16128 GCA_041940405.1 Polyangiaceae bacterium | reverse complement strand
GCGTCCACCGCGTGGATGCATCTCGTCGCCGGCGGCCTCGAGGGGTTGCCGGCGATCCTCGACCTTCCACCTGCGGCGGTTACCGCCGAGATCACGCCGCGGTGCAGTCGGTACGTGGTCACGCCGCCAGTTCGACGCCCGCAGCGGCGTGGCCTCGTCCACTGGCTGCGGTCGGCTGCGAACGCGATCGACGAGCTGGGCGATCAGGCCGAGGAGCTCCGCCGCTCGCGCGAGGCGCGGCAGCAGGCGGTCGAAGCGCTCGAGTCCCGCGAGCACGCGTTTGCGAACCTGCTCGAGAACCTCTCGGCGATGGGCTACCGCTGCAGCCCAGACGGCCGCCACATGGAGGTCGTGAGCCAGGGGTGTCGTAGGGTCACCGGCTACGATCCCGGCGCCTTTCTCGGCCCCGATGCGCTGCCATTCGACGATCTCGTCTTTGCCGACGATCGCCCGGCCCGCCAGCTTCGGCGTGCCGCGAGCCTCGTTGCTCGCGAGACTTGCTCGAGCGAATACCGAATCATCACCCGCACCGGCGAGGTGCGCTGGGTCCTCGACATCGGCGACGGCACCTACGACTCCGACGGAAGCCTGGTCGCGATCGAGGGCGTCATCGTCGACATCACCGAGAAGCGAAAGCTCGAGGAGCGCCTGTCGCACGTGCACCGCCTCGAGGCGATCGGGCAGCTTGCCGGCAGCGTCGCGCACGACTTCAACAACCTCCTCACTGCGGTGCTGGGCGCTACTGATCTCGCTTTGCACGCCTTGCCGCTGGATCATCCGGCGCGACGCGACGTCGCCGACGCACGCGCCGCCGCAGAGCGCGGGTCGGCGCTGACCAAGCAGCTCCTCGCCTTCGCGCGGCAGCGCCCGATCGAGCCCCGATTGCTCGACGTCGGTGCGCTCGTCCAGGGTGTCTTCGGCATCCTTGCGCGGGTCGTCGGCCCGCGCATCAAGCTCGAGACGCGCATCGGCGTCGGCTTGTGGCCGGTCGTCGCCGACGGCGGTCAGCTCGAACAAGTGATCATCAACCTGGCGGCGAACGCGCGCGACGCGATGACCGATGGTGGCGAGCTCACGATCAGCGTCATGAACGCAGAGGTCGCTGCCGGCGACGGGGTGCGCGAGCTGCGACCGGGCGAGTACGTGCTCGTCGTCGTCGAGGACACGGGGACGGGCATCTCGCCCCACATCCTGGGCCGCGTCTTCGAGCCCTTCTTCACCACCAAGTCGCCCGGCCACGGGACGGGTCTCGGTCTCGCGAGCTCCTATGCGACCGTTGTCCGGGCCGGCGGCCACATCGCGCTCCGGAGCGAGGAAGGGCGCGGTACGCGCGTCTCGGTGTACTTGCCCCGCGCGGCCGCGACCTCCGCGATTTCGAGCGCGGGCCTGAGCACGAGCGCGAACGGCAACGCGGTGATACCCTCGCGCGCGAATGAAGGCTGACGTCGCGCTTTGCGAAACGTGCGCCGCGTTCTACGCCGTTCGTACCGACGAGCGTCTCGGCAAGGTCGGCGCTTGTGCGCTTCAGGTCTATCCAGATCCGGTTCGCGCAACTTCGACGTGCACGCGCCACCGGCCCAAGGGCGCGACCGAGGCGGCGCCTCGGCCGCGCGCAGCGGGTGAGCCCCGAAGAACCGGCCGCGGACCATCACCCGCGGGCGGGGTCACGCGCGCTCGCTCCGAAGAGGACGCACCCGCAATCCCCCTGCCCAAGGAGATCGACATCGACATGGACATCGAAGAGTTCAGGCGCGTCCTCCGAGAAGTCATCGCCGACGAGATGGGCGTCACCAGGCCGCCGCTCGGGCAGCGCTGGCAGGGCGGTGAGGTGGTGCTCGTCCCCGGCAAAGAGGGGACGCAAGAGAAGCGCATTCCGCTCGAGAGTTTTTTTCACAAGATCGTGATGGTGCGCGACAAGCTGCGCCTCCTCGAGGCCAAGGTGAACGCGCATACGGGGCTCACCGACGAGGACAAGGTGCAGCTTCAGGCGTACATCACCGGCTGCTACGGCTCGCTCACGACGTTCAACCTGCTCTTCTCCGAAAAAGAAGATCAGTTCTAGCGCGCTGATCCCGACGCCCTCACCCCCAGTCGAGCGCGCGGCGGAGGCGGCGCCAACCGACGCCGTAGTCGCCGAAGCTGAGGAGATCGATCCCCAAGAGCTCGCATGCCCGGGACAGCGTGGCGAAGGCCCCGTGCATCTCGAGTCGCTCTGCGGGCGCCGGACGTCGCACGAACACGAAGGCAGGTGGACGCTCGGTCGAAGGCCGGCGCGCCAGGTAGCGCGCGCGCTGCGCCAGCATCCACCAGATCGTCCACTCCTCACGCGTGAGCGAGAGGCCGCAGAAGAGCAGCGGCCGCTCGAGCACGGTCGCGACCCAGGTGGCGAGGCGCGTGCTCGGTCGCGGCGGTGCGACGCGCGCGTGCTCGTCGAACGCCGCGCCCATCGCCGACACGCGCGCGCCGTAGGAACGAGCGCCGAGAACGATGGATCGCGGATCGGTCATGTGGCCGTGCGGAAACCAGATCGTGCCCCCCGACGCGGTCGCGGCGATCGACGCGCGGGCGGCCGGTCCCGTCGCGCGGGCCTCGGGCCGTGCGCGCTCGGCGAGCAGCACGCTGTCGAAGTTGAACGTGACGACGTCTTCCCATCCGAGCTTGAGGAAGGAGCGCACGAACGGTTTGGCGGCGCGATCGGTCGCGCGATCGTCCGCAAGCCGTTCGGCCACCGCGCGCCGCAGCTCGTCCTCCCACTTGTGGGCTGCGCGCGACGTCGGAGCGCTCCGCTCGGCCGCGAGCTCGGTCAGCATCGAGTCCCAGAGGAGCGTCGTCTGTCCCGGGACGTCCGCCTCGATCAGCGTCGCGGCGCGCGCGAGCCCGAAGTCGGCCGCGACACCTCGAAGCAGCTCGAGCCAATCGACCGGCTTGGGTCTGCGCCCGCCGCCGCGTGGTGTGCTGCGCGCCGCTTCGAGCACGGCTTGGGTGACGAAGCCGGAGCCGAGCACCGGTACGAGCTCACGCCGTCCGCTCTCGGTTCGCTTCGCCGCTGCCGCCACCAGGCGCTCCCACCCGTTCTCCTTCCGAGGCACGGTCCGAGCCTACACGACGAAGAGAACGATCTTGAGGCCTTGTGAGAACGGGTAGGTCATTTTTCATCCCCCTTCGAGGAGCGCGAGGACCTCTTTCGCGCTCGGCGCCGTGCCGAAAACGAGCAGGCTCGATCCGGTCGATTCGTCGAGCGCCTCGCGGGAGACACGCAGGCTCTTCTTCACGGCGACGATGAGCCGCGCGTCGAGGCCGCGCTCGATCTGCTCGATCCGCTTCCACACGGCGTCGCGACTCCAGAAGCCCATCATCTCCAGGTAGACGACCTCACCGCTCTTCTGCGACGTGAACGCGAGGTCCGGCACGATGACGGCTTGGCCGGGGAGGGGAAGGAGCTCGTCGCACGGAGCGACCGTCCAATCCGACGGAAGCGCTCGAAAGGCGCCGACGAGGCGCTCGATCTCGGGGCGGGCGCCGTCGACGAGCGCGCGCCGGCACGCGACGTCATCCGCGTGCGTGATCATCATCTCGACCGCCTCTTTGGCCGCCCCGAGGCGCAGATCGGCGCGCAGCTCGAACCGCGGAAGCGACAGCGCGGTCGGCAGGAACATCGCCAGACGAAAGCCATACTTCTGCGCCGAGCCGAACAAGCTGAACGGACCGTCGACGACGACCTCGAAGCCGGCGTCGTGCCTCGCGATCGAGAAGAGGAGCCCGTGGAACCTCGCCGCGCGAAAGACCGCCCGAACCTCGGCCGGCGCGGCACCCTCGAACCGGAGGACCACGCGCGTCGCGCGAAACAGCGCAGCCTGGGCGAGCGCGAGGTCATAGCTCGCCAGGAGCTCGCCCGGCGCGACGGCTTCGAACCCTTTGACCACCTGCGCGGCACGCAGGTCTGCGAAGAGCGCGGCGTCCACGTCCGCGGGGCTCGCGCCCAAGGCCTCCGCTGCTTCGGCGAGAATGGCGTCGCGATCGAGCGCCCGCGTCGCTGCCCGGTGCGCCTTCGCGGCGCGCGCGAAGACTTCGGCCCGCGTGGCCAACGGGTCGAGTCCCTCGGGGCGGTCGGCGAGGAGGCGATCGTCGCAGAGCTTTCGCAGACCGAGCACGACGAGCCGATCGCGCGCCTCATGGCCGATCGCCGATGCCGCGTCGTCGAGCTCGCCGAGGGTGCGACCGACCGATGCGCGGTACGTCGCAACGAGCTCTGCCGCGATCGGCAAGACTCGCTCCTTGGTCTTCGCGCCCAGATAACGCGGCGTCACCTTCGCGCCGCTTTTCTTGAAGCGGACGAGATCACTTGTAAGCAACGTGCTCGCGCCTCCTGTCGCTCGTTCGCTCCTCGCTCGTTCCCTGGGCGACGAGCTCGTAGAGGACCGCGCGCTTGTCGCCCTCTTTGCGCAGAACGCGCCCGAGGCGTTGCACGTGCTCGCGCACCGACCCGCTCCCCGACAGCACGATGGCCACGTTGGCGCTCGGCACGTCCACGCCCTCGTTGAGGACCTTGCTGGTCACCACCGCGAAGAGCGTCCCGTCGTGCAGGCCTTGGAGGATCGCCGCCCGCTCTTTCACCTTCGTCTGGTGCGTGATCGCCGGCAAGAGCATGCGCCGAGCGATCTCGTAGACCGTGGCGTTGTCCTCGGTGAAGACGAGGATGCGATCCTTCTTGTGCGCACGAAGGAGGCGCTCCAAAAGGGCGATCTTTCCGGGAGCGGCGATCGCCAGGCGGCGCTGCTCTCGGTAGGCGGCGAACGCCCTTCGACCCGCGTCGGAGATCGAGCTGCGCAAGAGAAACTGCGCCCAGCCGTCGGGGCTCGCCATCGAGATGCCCTGCGCACGGAGGAAGCCGACGTACTCCTTGCGCGCCGCCGCGTACGCCGAGAGCTCGGCATCGGAGAGCGGCACCTCGAGCCGGACCGTCTCATACGGGGCGAGGTAGTGGCCTGACAGCTCCGTGATGTCGCGCCGGTAGCAGACGGGGCCCACGAGATCCTCGTAGAGGGCGTCGCGCCCGTCGGTTCGTTCCGGCGTCGCGGTGAGGCCCAGGCGGTACGGCGCCAGGCACATGCGCGCCGCCGTGGCGTACGCGTCGCTCGGCAGGTGATGGCACTCGTCGAACACGACGAGACCGAAGCGGTTGCCGAGCCTATCCATGTGGAGGTGCGCCGAGTCGTAGGTCGTGATGGTGACGTCCTCGACCTCGTGTGATCCGCCGCCGACCATGCCCACCGGGCGGTCGAAGATCGCCGAAAGACCGCTGTGCCACTGGGCCAAGAGGTCGAGCGTCGGCACCACGATCAAGGTGCTGCGCTTCTTGGCGATCATCGCGAGCGTCGCGACGTAGGTCTTGCCCGCGCCGGTCGGCAGCACGACGACGCCGCGCCCGCCCGCCGCGTTCCACGCCTTCACCGCGGCGGCTTGGTGAGGGAAGGGCGTTCGCTCGGCGCTCGGCCTCAGGTCGAGCTCGGCGTAGGCGCGCGCCGCGTCCTCGACCTCGACGCCGCGCCGCTTCAGCTCGACCATCGCCGCCCGGTAGGCGATCGCAGGCGCGCGGTGGACCGACTCGCGCCCGTCCCATACGAACGCCGCCGGAACGCCGTCGTCGAGACCGGTCAGGCGCAGAGTCCCTCCGTGGAAGTCCAGCCGAGCCACGCCTCCTTATGATCGCTCCGGCTGGAGGAGGAAAGGGGAAGTACGGGGGCGGCTCAAACCATCGAGACGATGACGCTCCCTCGCTTGTGGCGGCTCTCCACGCGCCGGTGCGCATCGGCGATCTGGTCCATCGAGAAGACGCGGTCGACGACCGGACGGACGGCGCCCGACTCGATCATCGCGAGGATGTCCTCGAGCCCCTCGCGCGTGTTCTTGCTGACGGCGACCTTGACGCGCTTCTTGCTCCACATCGTCGTGAGCCCCTGGAGCATTTCGCGAGGACCGCTGTTGAGCGGCAGGAACGTCCCGCGGCTGGAGAGCGCGTGCTTGGACTTCGCGAACGTCGTGACGCCCACGGTGTCGAAGATGAGGTCGTACTGTCGGCCCTCGGGGATGACGCCGTCCACGGCGTAGTCGACGACGTGATGCGCGCCGAGCGACGCTACGAGCTCGACGTTGGCCGCGCTGCACACGCCGGTCACCTCGGCGCCGAGCCTCCGCGCGATCTGCACCGCCCATACGCCGACGCCGCCCGATGCGCCGACGACGAGGACCCGCTGGCCGGCCTCGACAGCGCCGAAGTCGCGCAGGAACGCGAGCGCCGAGTTTCCACCGAAGGGGATGGCCGCCGCGCCCTCGTCGGTCAGCTGCGGCGGCTTGTGGACCACCGGATCGCGCTCCCGAACGGCGACGTATTCGGCGTGCGCGCCCCGGCGGAACGGATCGGTGGCGCCGAAGACCCGGTCGCCCACGCGAAAGCGGGTCACCCCGGAGCCGACTGCCTCGACGATGCCCGAGAAGTCCATGCCCAGGATCCCGTTTCGCGGGCGGAAGAGGCCGGTCATCAGACGGCCCGGCAGCCAGAACGGGGGCTCGAAGACCGAAGCGCGGAAGCGCCAGTCGGCGGTCGTGACCGACGCCGCCCGCACCCGGACGAGGACTTCATCGCCGTCGATCGACGGCTTGTCGACCTGGGCCACCCTGACGACGTCCGCCGGGCCATACGCTTGGTAGATGCATGCTTGCATGGGTTATCGCTCCTCGACACGCTCGCGGCTGCCTTCAGCCACCGCTGTGAGTGAATGAATAGGCGCTAGGCTCGGGCCTCACAATTGACGAAATAGACAGATTATCTATACGTAAATGCATGGATTGGCGGTCGGTAAACTTCGATTGGAACCGCGCCCGCGCGTTCCTCGTCACCGCAGAAGAGGGCTCGCTCTCCGCCGCAGCCCGAGCGCTCGGCTTGGCGCAGCCGACGCTCGGCCGTCAGGTCGGCGCGCTCGAAGAGGAGCTCGGCGTTGCGCTCTTCGAGCGCGTGGGGCGGGGCCTCACGCTGACGGCGGCGGGCGTCGATCTGCTCGAGCATGTCCGATCGATGGGCGAGGCCGCGAACCGAGTCTCGCTCTCGGCATCGGGGCAATCGCAGACGATCGAAGGCGCGATCACGATCACGGCGAGCGAGGTCAACTCGGCCTTCTTGCTGCCGCCCGCGTTGCACACAATCCGAAGGCTGCACCCGGGCATCGAGATCAAGATCGTCGCCTCGAACGAGGTGCGTGATCTGCGCCGTCGCGAGGCGGACATCGCCCTTCGCAACGGCATGCCGACGGATCCGAACCTCGTGATGACGCGGCTTCGCGACACGCCCGGGCGACTCTACGCCGCACCGGGCTATCTGAAGCGAGCAGGAAACCCGAAGACGCTCGCCGAGGTCTCGCGCGCAGACTTCATCGGCTTCTCGGATGACGACCGCTTCATGATCGGGCTGAACGCGATGGGCTTCGCGCTGACCCCGAAGAGCTTTCCCCTTCGGACGACCAGCCACCTCGTCCTCTGGGAACTCGTGAAGAGCGGTCTCGGCGTCGGCGTCATCATCGAAGCCGTCGGGGACGAAGAGCCCCTCGTTCAGCGCGTGGTGCCCGAGCTCGTCATCCCCGTGCCGATGTGGCTCGTCTCGCACCGCGAGCTTCATACGAGCCGGCGGGTGCGCGTCGTCTTCGATCTTCTTGTCGAGCACTTCGGTCGGAACGCTTCGCGGCCGGCCCGCGCCGCTCGTGGTCAGCTCCGCGCGCCGCCGGCGCGGACAGCATCGCGCCGGTGAACCGGGCGAAGAGCTCCGCGAACATGCGGCGATCGGCCGCTGACCAACCCTCGAGCGCAAGCGCGATGCGCGCCCGGGTAAGCTCGCTCCCGCGCGCCTGAAGCGCCTCACCCCGCCGCGTGACGCGGAGGACGACCTTGCGCCCGTCGGAGTCGACGGCCCGGCGCTCGAGCACACCGCGCTTCACCGCGCGAGCGACCTGACGGCTGGCGCGCGACGGATCGATGCCGAGACGCACCGCGATCTCGCCCACGGTGGCTTCGCCGTCATCGACGGAGAGCACGCTCCGTACGGCGTCGAGCAGCCGCAGCTCGGTGTAGTCGAGCTTCGAGCTCTCGCCGAACGCTGCGGACCACAGCTCCGCCAGCTCTTTGCGCTGGAACAGGCGCCGCAAGCCGACCAGCGAGCCGCGGATCGACTCGGTCGGCTCCGGATGGCCGGAAGTATGTGCGGTTGGCATCTATATGCTTTTAGCATATAACTTTACCCATGGCGACGGACCTCGACAACCCCCTGTGGGCTTCGCTCGGCACGATGCACCGCCGCCTCGCCCTCGGCGGGGGCGGGGTGCTGCGTTACCCGGCCGACGTTGCTCCGTTCGTCGCCGTTCCCGACGCGCGCGCCGTGAACGCCGAGGAGCTCGAGGCGCTCCTCGCTCCGGGCGAGAGCGCGCTCATGCTCGCCGTCGCGCCGGAGCTACCGACCGGCTTCGTCCTCGAGGATCTGGGGCCCATCGTTCAAATGGTCTGTCGCGAGCCGCTCGCTCTCCGGGACGGGCCCCCGGTCATCCGGCTTTCAGAGGCGCATCGGCAGAGCGTGCTCGGCCTGACGGCCATGGTGTACCCGCACTACTTCAGGCCCCGCACGATGGAGCTCGGCCGTTACTTCGGCATCCTCGAGGGCGGCCGTCTCAGCGCCATGATCGGCGAGCGCATGGGCTTTCCCGGCTTTCGAGAGATCAGCGCCGTGTGCACCCACCCGGAGGCGGTCGGCCGTGGGCTGGCGCGGCAGCTGCTCGCGCTCGCGACGAACGACTTGATCGAGCAAGGCGACGTCCCGTTCCTCCACGTCAGCCCCGACAACACCCGGGCGCTCGCGCTCTACGAGCAGAACGGCTACCACCGCCGGCGCGAGCTCCCGTTCTTCGCGCTGCGCCGCTCCCGCTGAAGGCGTTGAAAGAAGGTTTCGCGAGCGCGCGCGCTTGTGCCCGTGCGATAGTGAGGATGGTATGGGCCCGTCCGCGCGACACACGACGGTCGACTGTCGAACCTGCGGAAACATCGTGGTGGTCGTCCACAACACCCTGCCCCCGCTGTCGCACGAGTGGAGTCACATGATCGAGGTCTACCGGCGGCATCCCAACCCGGACCTCCTTCGCTGCCTCGTGTTCACCGAAGGCGGTTCGCCCACGGCCGCTCAGCGAGCCGATCTCACCACCGCGCTGCCGAACAAGAAGATGCCGGTCTCGGTGGTCACCCAATCCGTCCTCGCCCGCGCCGCCGGCACCGCCATCGCCTGGCTCGTCCCACACCTCCGCATCTTCAGCCCCAACGACTTCGAGAAGGCGCTCGACCACATCGGCGCGGCAGGCGCCGATCGCAAGATCATCCGCGACACCGTCGACCAGCTCCGCCGCGAGCTCGGCGGCAGGTAGCTCCGCTTTCTCTCTCGCCCTCATCCCTCCGCGCCTCCCCCCGCCAACCTGCTACCCTCCCTCAATGAGCGCGCCGCTCGCCCCCGGCTTCCTCATCGCCTCGCCCCCCCTCGGCGACCCCAACTTCGAACGCACCGTCGTCCTCCTCGCCATCCACGGTCCCCGCGGCGCCCTCGGCTTCGTCGTCAACCGCATCGCCCCCCTCAAGCTGGGTGAAGTCATGTCGCTCGCCGGCTACGGCGAACGCGCCGGCGCAGCCTCCGGCGTCGTGTACCTCGGCGGCCCCGTCGAGCCCGGCTCCGGCTGGATCCTGTCCAACGATCCGGCGCTCATCGCCACGCCTTCGCAGGCCGACGCCTCGTCGCCTTCCAGCGATAACGATTCTGTCATCGACGTGACTTCGCATGTGAAGATCTCTTCCTCGAGAAACGCGTTCGACGCGCTCGCACGCGACCTCGAGGCTCCGGACGTCGACGCCACTGCAGCAGCGGCGCTCGCCAAACAGCGCCTCGTCTTCCTCGGCTACAGCGGCTGGGGCCCCGGCCAGCTCGAAGGCGAGATCGCTCAAGGCGCGTGGCTCCCGGCTCCGTTCGATTCCGGCGTCGTCTTCGACGTCGACGTCGCCAAGCGCTGGGAGGCCGCGTACGCCCTCCTCGGTGTCTCGCCCGCCATGAGCATCGGCATGCGGACCGTCGGCGAGGCCTGAGCCGCCATGTACCGCGAGCACCTTCCGTCGGGCTCGCTTCATCCCTACGTCGACCGACTCTGGACGCGCTCGCCGGGCGCCACGCCGCCGGACGAGGCAGGCCGTCTCGTCCTCCCCGACGGTTGCATCGACGTTCTGGTTCACCTCGGCGAGGTGCCGTCGGTCGTCGTCGTCGGGGCCATGACAGCGCCGTTCGATGTTCCGCCCGGACCCGAGACGCCCATCGCGGCCGTTCGCTTTCGTCCTGGGGGCGCCGTGCCTTTCCTTCGCCATCCGGCCAGCGATTTCACCGACCTCCATGTTCCGATAGCCGATGTCGGCAGCCGCCTGTCCGATCTGTCGGTCCGCTTCGAAGGCATTCGCGATCCCGATCAGGCGCTGTCGATTCTCGCCGCCGAGCTCTCGGCACACCTCGCGCGCGCCGTTCGACCTCACCGCGTGGTAGCGGAGGCAACACGCCGCCTCTGGACCGACGAAGCCCCGACGATCGACCAACTCTCTTCGGAGCTCGGCTGCACGCGACAGCACCTGAGCCGGCTCTTTCGCGAGCACGTCGGCGTCGGCCCGAAAGAGCTCGCGCGCGTCGCCCGCTTTCAGCGCGCCCTCGCGCACCTCTCGGCCACGCCGCGGCCGTCTCTCTCTGCAATTGCGGCCGATCTGGGGTACTTCGACCAAGCGCACATGAACCGAGACTTTCGAGACCTCGCGAGGAGCACGCCGGCACAGGCCCTACGGACGGGTTCCATTTTTCCAATCCGTCCGGTCCTCTGAGGCGCAAGGTCGGCCCATGCTAGAGACCATCACGCAGAACCTCATCGTCGAATCGATCGAAGACAACCTGCCGTTCTGGAAGCGCTTCGGCTTCGAGGTGACGGTCAGCGTTCCCGAGGGCGAGCGGCTCGGCTTCGTCATCCTGAAGCGAGGCGCGACCGAGCTGATGCTCCAATCTCGAGCGTCGCTCACCAAGGACATCGAGGGCTCGACCGACGCTCCCTACCGCTCGGCGCTCTACATCCGCGTCGAGGATCTCGGGCCGGTGCGCAAAGCCCTCGGCGACCATCCACGCCTCGTCCCCGAGCGGACCACCTTCTACGGCGCGCGCGAGATCATCGTCCGCGATCCCGCGGGGAATTTGATCGCGTTCGCGCAGCACGTGGCTTCCGAATAGCGGCGGTCGCGGCGTCGGCCCACGGCAGCTTCGCCTTGTCCGGCCATCCGGCGATGGCGCTTTCGACGGTCGCTTTCGCCTGCTTCGCGGTGAGTCCCTCGCGAAGGATCCCGTGGTCTGCCGCGAACGCGTCCCACGACGCGAGCTCGCGATGGTGCTTGCCCGATTCGCCGTGCACCTCACGCACCGAAGCCAGGAGCCGCTCGTCGAGCTCGCCCGCGGCCTTTCGTGCCGCGGGCTCGAGATCGATCGAGCGGACCCGCTTGCCCGTGTCGATTCGCCCGAGGACCGTCTTCGCCGTCGCCGAGAGCCCCGCGATCTGCCAAGGCTCGCGCGACGCTCCGATCGCGACGAGCGACGGCCAGAGGGCGGGCGCGATGAGCGTCACCTTCTTGGCGATGAGCTTCGCCGTCACGATCTCGGAGTCGATCGCTTCGAGCGCGTGGAACACGACCGACCCTTCGGGGTGCGCCCACCACGATCCGCGGATCGGCTCGCCGGCGACCAGCGTCGTCACGCTGGGCAGCTCCGCGTCGTGCAGCATGAGGAGCCCGTGCCGCTCGAGGGCCGTGCGGATCTTGCGCACCGCGGTCGCGATCGACTTCACGCCCCGGAGGCTAGGCCGCTATCGGCCGCGCTCGTGGAACAAAAGCATCTCGATGGTTCCCGTCTCACGCAGCCAGGGCTGATCGTGCGGACCGGGGGGGATCCGCATCGCGTGCGGAATGTCCCGCTTCTTCAGCTCCTTCGAAAGGGCGCGTGTCGCATCGGCGAACGGGTCCCCGGCGCTGCTCAAGAGGTGGATTTTTGCCGTTTCGTTCTTCTCGCGAGCCTTCGCGAGCTCGGTAGCCCAGTGCGCCGCGCGCGCCGTGCTGAGGGCTGATTGGACCATGCCGAGCGCTCCGTATGCGGTCGGGTGGGCGAGGAAGGTTTCGAGCGCGATCGGCCCGCCCATCGAGCAGCCGTCGATGGACGTGGAGCCGGGATTCGTCAGGACCGGCGCTTCCTTCCGCGCAGCCGGGACCAGCTCGCTCGTGATCCATTCGCCGTACTCGCGCTGCGCGCGCACGCTGTCCTGCATCTTGCGGATGTTCGGCGTGAAGGGGCAGAGGACCGCGATGCCGGCGAACGGCACCATGCCGAGCCCTTCGTTGACCTCGGAGAGCCGTTCGTCGGTCCAGTCCTTTCGCTTCGAGGTTCGCTCGATCGGCGGCGACCTGAGCCGTTCGTAGGAGGTCCGAAGACCGTAGAGGTCGAGCCACGCACGGATGCCCAGTGCGGGATCGCCCGACTCGCCGAGACCGTGGAGGGCGACGAGCAGACGCACCTTCTGATTCGACGCGAGGTGCTTCGGAACCAGCAGGTTTGCGCGGCTCGCGTGCTTTCCCTTCACGGTGAGCTCGCGGACCTCGAACGAGGGAGCCGCCGCGAACGCAGTCGCGACGCGGGCACACGCCGCCGCTCCCCCGACTGCGAGCCCGGCGCGGAGGAAGAGCCGACGGCCCGACCTGAACGCGGGGGCCATGTCCACGAAGTGTAACGTCCCAACCTCACGGAGTGAAAGGACAAGAGGCTCGAAAGCGAGCGCCCTTTTTCCGCCAGAAGCGGATACCGTACCCAGTCCACGCTCATGGAAACGGGGACCAAAGGGCCGCCGCTCCGACTGGAACAACTCGCCGCGTACCTCGACGAGCAGCTCGAGCACGAGCAGCAGGTGCTCGATCTCCTCGTCGTCGCACAAGCGCGCGGCCAGTCCAACTCGGAGCTGTGGGACAAGCTGCACGCGGCCGCGCTCCGCGACGATCGACTCGTCGAGCTCGCCAACGCATACGAACGGCTTGGTCAGGATCGCCGCGTGAAGATCATGCCGCCGCAGCACCAGGCGCAGGTCTTCCTGAACGCGTCGCACTTCTTCCTGCGTGCGCTCGGAGACGTCGATGCCGCCGAGTCGTCGCTCGAGCGCGTCCTCGGCCTGTCGCCTGGGCACCACGAAGCGTTCGAGCTGCTCAAGCGCATTCTGGACGACAAGGGTGATCGCGAAAAGCTCGCGTCCCTCTACCTCGCATCGGTCGGTCCGAAGACCGACAAAGAGGTGGCGCTCGCGAACCTCCGCGCGGCGCTCGCGCTCTTGCCGCCGGACGACGCCGACCGCGCGACGAAGGTCGCGCAGCAGATCCTCCGCCTCGACCCCGGCGATGAAGGGGCCCTCGGCGCGCTCGACGAACGCCTCTCGGCGGCCGGCAAGTTCCCGGAGCTCGCCAGGGCCCTCGAGCAGTCGCTGGCCAACGACGGTCAGATGGCCGAGGAGCGGCGGCTCCCGGTCCACGCGCGCCTCATCGAGCTCTACGACGACAAGCTCCCCGAGGTCGAGCGGGCAATGCCCCATGTCGAGGCGGTCCTCGCCGCCGACGTGTCGAACGAAATGGCGAGGCGCGTCGCGACGCGCCTCGCGACGAACAGGGCCATGGCCGCGCGCGCTGCCGCCGCGCTCGAGAAGGTCTACGAGCACGAGGGAGACAAGGCCGCCGTCGCGCAGATGCTCGGCGTGCAGATCGATCAGCTGCGGGGGCCCAAGAAGGCCGAGCTGCAGAAGCGCCTCGCCTCGATCCTCCTCGACCTCGGCGACGAGACCGCGGCCTACACCGCTCTCGAAGCGGTGATGGCGGTGGATCCCGGCGACGACGACGTGCGCGACAAGTACGTGGACCTCGCGCAGCGCCTCGGCAAGCAGGCCGACGCGAGCAAGATGCTCTCGCGTGCCGCCGGCGCGGTGAAGGATCCTGCGTCACGCGCGCGCGTGAACCTCCAGACCGGACGGCTCATCGCCGATGTCGGCGATCTGAAGCGCGCCCGCGTGATCCTGCAGGGCGTCCTCGATCAGTCGGATGGCAACACTGCGCTCGACGCCGCACGCGCGCTGCGCGACATCGTCGAGAGCGCGGGCGACGTCAAGGCGCTCGCCCCGACGCTCGAGGCCATCGCGCGCCTTTCGCCCGAGCCCGACGAACGGCTCGGCGTCTTGCGGCGCCTGTCGTCGCTGTACGAGAGCGAGCTACGGGATTTGCCCGCCGCGATCTCGGCGCGCAAGCGCGCGCTCGAGCTCGATCCGACCGCCGAGCCCGAAGAGCTCGAGCGCCTCCTCGAGGCCCGCGGCGACCACAAGACCCTCGCCGAGGTGCTCGAGATCCGCGCGGGTGCGATGCCCATCGACGACGTCCGGCGCGAGATGCTGCTTCGCGCCGCTCGCATGCGGGCGGAGCTCGCGAACGATCAAGAGGGGGCCACCCACACGCTGGTCCGCATCCTGCGCGAGCACGGTCCGGCGCGCGATCTCCACCAGGAGCTGCTCCCCGTCCTCGAAGCGCAGGGCCCCTCCCAAGATCTCGCCGACGTCCTGATCGGCGAGCTCGATCTCGCCTCGGAAGACGAGCGCCCCGATCTGCTCTCGCGGCTCGGTCGCGTGCTGCTCGAGCTCGGGCGTGCATCGGAGGCGCTCGAAGCCTTCGCCGAAGTTCTCTCGGTGCTGCCGGACGAGCCGGGCGCGCGCGCGGCCGCCGAGAGCATCCTCGAGTCGGGTGAGCCCGAGCTGCGCTTGCGCGCGGCCGATATCCTCGCGCCGCTGCAGCGCGGCGCCGGCGATCTGCCCGCCCTCGTCCGCACCCTCGAGGTGCGCGCGGAGCTGCACGGCGAGCCCGGCGTTCGGCTGGAGGCCCTCGCCGAGGCCTTCGAGCACGTCGAGTCGCTCGGAAAGGATCGCGTCAAGGCGCTCTTCATCGCCGGCCGCGGGCTGCGCGAGGCCGTGACGCACGACGTCGAGGTCGTGCCCGACTGGCTCGACCGCATCTCGACGCGCGCGGAGCGCGGGCCGTCCAAGGCCGCCGTCGCCGAAACCCTCGCGAGCGCGCTGCGCGAGCGTGCCGTCGATCATCCCGCGATCGCGCGGCTGGCCGAGCGCACGGGTGAGGCGTACGCCGATGCCGGCGACGTGAACAAGGCGCTCGACGCAATGCGCCGGGTCCTCGAGCTCGAGCCCGACAACGCAACGGTGCTCGATCGCATCGATCACCTCCTCGCCGAGAAGGGCGCGCCCGCAGAGCGCATCGAGCTCTACCGCGCGTCCCTCGAGCGTCCTTCGTCGCCCGACCGTCGCCGCGATCTGTTCGTCTCGATCGCCAAGGTCTACGCGCAGGATCTCGATGACGTCCCCACGGCGGTCGAGACGCTGCGCGCAGCGCTCGAAGAGTACGCGGGCGATCGAAAGCTCAGACGAGCCCTCGCCGACGCCTACGTCAAGGGCGGGCGGGATGCCGAGCTCTACGATCTGGTGTCCGAGGATCTCACCGAGGCGCAGCCCGGCTCCGAAGAGTACGCGGATCTCTCGGTGGCGCTCGCCGAGGTCGCGCTGCGCCTGGGAAAGAGGTCCGAGGCGGCGGCCCACTACCTCGCCGCGCTTCGAGGCGACGCGGCCGCACTCGGGCCCGAGGCGCTCGGCGGCATCGAGTCGCTCGCCGAGGCTCTCGGGGACGTTCCGCTCCTCGTCGCAGTCGCAGAGCGCCGCGTCGCTGCGGCGGCCGAGGACGGCGGCGACAGCGCGTCCGCGCTCGAGCACCTGGGCACGCTCCTCGGCGAGCGCGCCGGCGACCCGGCGCGCGCCGCCGAGTGTTTCTTCGGCGCAGCCGAAGCAGCCCAGGGCGCGGGCGACCTCGATCGCGCGGTCCAGGATCTCGAGCGCGTCCTTTCGTTTGCCTCGGGTGCGCGCCAGGCGCTCGAGCGCCTGGCGGACGTGCATCGGTCGCGTGGCG
>JBGTSH010000248.1:0-16156 GCA_041940405.1 Polyangiaceae bacterium | reverse complement strand
GGTCGCGGACCCGAGAGCGGGGAACGAAGCAGGCGGGACGGGCATGGAGGAGCATGCTGGTGCAGGACATGACTCGGCTCGTCCTTCGTCACCCGAGTCGTGCCCATGCCCGTGCCCGTGCCCGGTATCGTTTTTGGACCCGACTGGTTTGAAGACGCGCCCTCGCTAGACTAGCCGGCGTCTTTCTAACGGTATTGTCCCGATCGAACGCGTCGACGGCTTGATCACGAGACGCGCAAAGGTGGCCATACCGCCGTCCGTCCCCAATGACGCACCGCCGGAGGACATCGGCGTCACGCGTATGCTCGTTCGCCGAAAGATGCGTAAAGCCCCCGAGCTTTCGCGGCCGCACGAACGAAAATAAGGACCGCTCTGGCGTCCTTTTCGACAAACGCGTGCGATCGCCGACGCGGCGAAGTGTCGACAGGTAGGTGGTCCGCCGCCTGCTTGTCGTTTGGACGAGCGCGACACCGGAGGTCTTCGTGGATTTCCTGCTTGGTCCTGTGGGTCTTCTCTTGGGTGGTGTGTTCGTCCTTTGGTTCTTCGCCAGCAGAGAGCGCGACCGCGCGCGGCTGAAGCGTGTCGAAGAATCCATCGCGCAGCTGTTCTCCGCCGGCTACGGCGTGGCGCAGCGCGTGAGCGCCCTCGAGGCGCGCACCTCGCTGGCGCCTTCGAGCGCCTATCGGACTTCGGTCCCGACGCCCGAGCCGCCGCCGTTCGAACAGAAAGCTCGACCTTCGGCCCCGACCCCGGCGCCGGCCGCGGCCTCCGTTTCCTACGCCGTCGCCGCACCGATGGAGGCGCCGCTCCCCGCGTTCGAGCCGCGCCCGACCTTCGCACCGCGCCCGGCGATCGAGCCGGGTCGTGCTTCGCCCCCACCGCCACCGCCACCGAGCTCGGAGGCAGCAACAAACGCCGCCGAAGAGCCGGCGCTACCGCCGGACGCGCCGGCGACGATCGATTGGGAACGTTGGATCGGCGTGCGCGGCGCGGCCGCGCTCGGCGCCGGCATCCTCGTCATCGCGCTCATCTACTTCCTCCGCTACACGATCGCCGTCGGCTGGCTGACTCTCGAGCTTCGCGTGGGTCTCGGCGCTCTCGTCGGAATCGCCTGCGTCGCGGTCGCGCAGCTCAGGTTTCGAGTCTCGCACCGCGTGCTCGCGAGCTGGCTCACCGGCGCGGGCATCGCCGGGCTCTATGTCAGCATCTGGGCGGCGCAGAACATCGCCGGCCTGATCGGTCCGGTTGCGGCTTTCGGGCTCGCGGTGCTGGTGACCGGCGCGTGCACCGCGCTCGCGTTGCGTGATGAATCGCTCCCGATCGCTTGGCTCGGCACCGCAGGCGGCTTCGCTGCGCCGATGGCCCTCACGATCGACGGCACGAAACCTTACGGTGTCGTCGCCTACCTTCTCGTGCTCGACGTAGCGATGGTCGTCCTCGCCGCGCGCAAGCGGTGGTGGTCGCTCTCGGCCCTCGCGATGCTCTTTACCGCGACGTACGAGGCCGTCTGGGTGACGACACAGTCGCACGCCGAGATGCTCGCGCTGCAGGTCGGCGTTCTCACGATCTTCGCCGGCGTCTTCGGCGCCGTGCCCTCGATCGCGCTCGGCGAGCCGCAGAAGGTCGAAGGCCCGCCGGAGCCTCTCGCACGCTTGACGCGCTTCGGTGCCGTGCTCGTTCCCTTCGCCATCGCCGCGTGGCTGACGCAGGACCCAGCCGTCGTCCGAAGCCCCGCGCCCCTCGGAGCGCTGCTCATCCTGCTGACGGTGATGTCGACGGTGATCGCCTGGCGCCAGCGCGAAGCCG
Source organism: Polyangiaceae bacterium (assembly GCA_041940405.1). Classification (GTDB taxonomy): domain Bacteria; phylum Myxococcota_A; class Polyangia; order Polyangiales; family Polyangiaceae; genus Xiheicaenibacterium. The sequence goes on along the minus strand of JBGTSH010000248.1, from coordinate 14,350 downwards.
CGCTCCCCCTCCTCGCTGCGATCGGCGCTCCGGGCGTCCTCGGCGCGTGGCTCGTCCACGTCGACACCCCGGACCACGCGGCGAGCCTCGCGGCGCTCCTCGTCCTTCTCGTCGCGCCCCACGTCGCCCTCGTCTGGGCCGAGCGAAAGAAGCGAGAGGCCGCGGACGAAGCCCAGAGTGACGTGCTGGACATCGCCAGCGTCGGCGCCGTTCTCTTCCTGGTCGCTGCGATGTCACTCGTGCTCGCTGCGGCGACCTCGCAGCCCGGCCCCTGGGGCGTCTACCTCGTGACCGAGGCGCTGCTGGCTGCGGCCTTGGTCGCCCTGGCGCGCATCGGCGCGATGCCTGCGCTCGCCTCGGTGGCGTCGGTAGGTTTGGCGCTCGCGACGTTGGTCATCGCGGGCCTCAACTCCAGCATCGCGCTGGCAGTCGACGGTGAGATCGCGCCGTTCGTAGGCTCCTTCCTGTGCCTCGCCGCGTTCGGGGCGCTCCACGCGCTCGGCCGCCGCACCGAGGGCGCCGCGCGCCGCGAGCTCCTCATCGGCGCGCGTCGCGGCTCGCTCGTCATGCTCGCGGGCCTCTCGATCTTCACCACGTCGCTCACGCTCGGGATCTACGCGTGCCTGGCGCTCGCGCTCGTGACCTCTGCGATCGCGGCTCGCGACGAACGCGGAGCTACGTATCCGCTCGCCGGCGGGATCCTCGCCTTCGCGATGCTCGTCTTCACATGGGCTGCGCCGGCAGGAGGCGAGCCGGCCACCGCGTACGTGATCGCAGCGCTCGCCGCTTTCTTCCTGGCCGCGCCGCTCGCGCGGCCGCTCGATCTGCTGTCGTCGGTTTGGGTTCCGCGGGGGCAGGTCATGACGATGGCGGCGTTCGGTCTGGTCATCGCGCCGCGCTGGCTCTCGGAGCGGCCGGAGCACCTCGGCTTCGGCGCCGCGCTCGGTGCCGCGGCCAGCTTCGGGCTCTACGTGGCGGTGCGACGTCTCGCGACGGCCGAGGAGGTTCGTCGCGAAGCGGCGACCATGTTGGGCTCCGCGTCGATCGCGCTGACGACGGCCGCCATCGCGCTCTGCCTCGACAACGAGCACATGACCTGGGGCTTCGCCGCGTTCGGCGCGCTCCTCGCGTACCTCGCGGTCCGCGGCCGGAGCTTCGCGCTCGCCATCGTCGGCGTGGTGCACGTCGTCGGTGCGTGTTTGCGCGTCGCCGCGAACCCCGCGGTCTTCTCGTACCACCCGCGGAGCGATATCCCCGTCTTCAACTGGGTTCTTCCCACGTTCCTGGTTCCGGCTGCGGCTGCGGGTCTCGTTTGGTACCTCATCGGCAGCGTGCGCGAGCCCACGGGCGAAAAGTCCGAGCTCCGCTTCGTCCCGGCGGTCGCGGCGCTCGCGACGACGTTCGCCTGGCTGAACGTCGCCGTGCTCGACGCATTCTCGGCGACGACGACGATCTCCGTCGCCACGAACGCTCCCCAGGCACGCGATCTGACGATGAGCTTCGCCTGGGCGCTTTACGGTCTCGGCCTCTTGGTGCTCGGCATGCGCCGGTACGCGAGCAGCCTGCGCTGGGCGAGCCTGGTGCTCATCCTCGTCACCGCCGGCAAGGTGTTCCTGTACGATCTCGGCCAGCTGCAGGATCTCTACAGGGTCGCGTCGCTCGCAGCGCTGGCGATCTCGCTCCTCGGCATCTCGCTCCTCTACCAGCGCTTCGTCTTCCGCGCGGCGCGCGCGTCGGCGCCTCCTTCGGGCTCGCCGCCGGTGAATCATGGCGGTTCCGCCGCACGATGACGTCGATTGTCGCGTGCCCATGACGCTCCTACGATGGGGCCCCCCGCATGCGTCCCGACAAGGGCCTCGTCGTCGCCGGTCGCTACCGACTCGAGCAGCCGCTCGCGTCGGGCGGCATGGGCTCGGTGTGGGTGGCGACGCATATCGGGCTCGATGCGCGGGTCGCGATCAAGTTCATGTCCGAAGAGATCGCGGCGTCGTCCTCCGGACGTGCGCGCTTCGAGAGAGAGGCAAAAGCGGCGGCACGCCTGACCAGCCCGCACATCGTTCGCGCGACGGACTACGGCCTCGAAGAGGCGATGCCGTTCATCGTCATGGAGCTCTTGACGGGCGAGTCGTTGGACGCCGCGCTGAAGACCCAAGAGCGCCTGCCTCCGACCGACGCGGCGCGCATCATTCGCCAAGTGACCAAGGGCCTCAGCGAAGCGCACGCTCAGGGGATCATCCATCGCGACCTCAAGCCCGCGAACATCTTTCTCGCGCGAGTCGGCGACGAAGACATCGCCAAGCTTCTCGACTTCGGGATCGCCAAAGAGACGAACAAGCTCTTGGTGCAGGACGACGACACCAAGAGCGGGACGATCCTAGGATCGCCGCAGCACATGAGCCCCGAGCAATGCCGCGGCGGCGTGATCGACGCGCGGAGCGATCTCTGGTCCCTCGGGGTCGTCGCGTTTCGGATCATCACCGGCAAGCGGCCGTTCGGCGGCACCAACCTCGCCGACATCGTGGCGAAGATCTGCGTCGACCCGATCCCGCTCCCGAGCGAGCACGTCCCCGAACTCGGCACCCGGTTCGACGCCTTCTTCGAGAAGGCCTTCGCGCGAAATCCTGCGCTTCGGTTCCAGACCGCGCGCGAGCTCGCTGACGCCTTCGATGAAGCGGCGGGCGGCAAGCCCGGAGCGACCACGCTTCGCGCATCGGTCGGGGGCACCGTGCTCGCCGTGCAGCCGCGATCGGAGTCGACGCTGACGGTCGCGCCTCGCAACAGCACCGTCGACACCGTCGAGCTCACCAACACCGGCACGACGCAGGACCGGACGATCCCCATGCCCAAGCGCTCCCGCGGCGCGTGGATCGCGACTGCCGCCGTCCTCGCCCTCGCAGGTGCCGTCGCCACCGTTATGGTCTCGCAAAAGCGCTCGACCGAGCCCGCCGCGGAGCGGACCGCCGCCGCGGCGACAGCCGCAGAGGTGCTCGGCGCAGCGCCGCCGACCCCCGCCGTGCTGCCGACGACTTCGTCCGAGGCGAGCGACGAGCCGCCGCCAGCCGCATCGGCGTCGGCCTCTGCCGAGAAGCCGAGAACGCCGGCCGCGCCGCCACGCCCGGCCCCGACGCCGCGCCCGACAGCGCAACCCAAGAGGACGAGTGATCCGTTCTTCTGACGGCGCGTTTCTCGCCGCGTTGGTCGCTCTCTTGGCCGTCGTCCCCGCGGTCGCGCGCGCGCAGGATGCGCCGCCGGCGGTAACCGATCCGAAAGAGATGGCGCGAGCGCACGGCGAAGAGGCGCTTGCGTTGCACGCGGCGGGCAAGTTCGAAGAGGCCTTCACCAAGTTCGAGACGGCGGAGCGAATCGCGCATTCGCCGGTGTTCGTCGTCTGGATGGCGCGATCCAAGCGCGCCCTTGGCGAGCTTCGCGCCGCGCAGAGCTTCTACCAGCGCGTCGTCTCCGAGACGCTGCCGGCCGACGCGTCACCAAACTGGCAGCAAGCCAAGGCCGAAGCCGAAGTCGAGCTCGCGTCGCTGTCACGGCGCATCCCGTCGATCGAGGTGACGATCGCCGCGGGCTCGGCCGCGCCGAGAGCGCTCACCCTCGACGGTGTGGCGATCGCGGCGGGCGCGCCGACCGCCGTCGATCCCGGCGAGCACCGCGTGGAGGCGACGGGTGAGGACGGTGCTGTCATCACTCGGACCGTCCGCGTCGAAGAAGGGCAGCCGCGAGCGGTCGTCACGATCGAGCTGCCGCCGGCCGGCGCCGTCGCCGGCGGAGGCGGCGGAGACCTGGTGATCCCTGGAGCCGTGCTGCTGGGTGTCGGCGGCGCCAGCCTCATCGCCGGGGCGGTCACCGGGGTCTACGCGCTCGTGCTCGCCGGCCAGATCGAGGAAAACTGCGTCGGGAACCAGTGCCTGGCCTCGGACGCCGACAAGGCCGACGAGGCCGACGCGCTCGCCCGCGCGTCGACGGGAACGCTCATCGTCGGCGGAGCGTTGGCGGTGGCCGGCATCGTCCTCATCGCGGTGGATCCGGGCGGCTCGGACAAAGCCGCGCTCCGCCTGGGTCCGACATGGGCGGGGCTCGACCTACGATTCTGAGCTGGCGAAGGATCGCTCTCGATGCGAACGGCTATCGATTCGATGATCTTGGTGCTTGTCGCGTTCGCGAGCTGTACGCCTGCGTCTCGGTCCGATACACCCGGGCGCGGGGCGGCGACCGACGACGGCGGGGAGCCGGCCGCCGCCTTCGCGCTCGCGGCGTCGGCCCAGCCGACCGCTGTGGCGCCGACCGCGGCGTCGGCGGCGACCTCGGCGACCGCTCCGCCGAGCGCTCCCGCAGGTCCGTGCCCCGAGGACATGGTCGATGTCGGGCTCGCCTGCATCGATCGCTACGAAGCCCCCAACAAGAAGGGCGAAAAGCCCATCTTGATGCAATCGTCCGACGACGGTCAGAAGTGGTGCGCCGATCGCGGCAAGCGCCTCTGCAACGAGGACGAATGGGTCCGTGCCTGCAAAGGCCCGAAGGGATCACGCTACCCCTACGGCGCGAAGTTCGAATCCGGTCGCTGCAACGACGTCGGGAAGTTCATCGCGCCGAGCTGGAAGACGCTCGGATCGTGGCCGTCGGACGCCGCCAAGGCCGAGGTAGCGAAGCTCGACCAGTCGGAGCCGAGCGGCACGCGCGAAGGTTGCGTCTCGGCCGAGGGCGTCTTCGATCTCACCGGGAACGCCGCCGAATGGGTGGTTCGCACGCGCGAGAACGAGACGAACTACTCGCACGTCGTCAAAGGCTGCTTCTGGGGGCGATGCTTCCGCGTCCCGCACGAGCCCGAGTGCGACTACGTCAACTTTGCACATCCCGCCGGCTTTCGCAGCTACGAGATGGGGATTCGCTGCTGCAAGACGAAGGAGAAGACGCCATGACCTCTCCGGTCTTCCTGCTCGATCTCCCGCACCACCGGATGGTCGAGCTCCTCGCCTCGACCGACGCGCCGGTGTTCGTCGCCGTGAACCCTGTCGAGTTCCACGGGCCGCACCTGTCGCTTCACAATGACAGACTCGTCACCGAAGGATTGAGCCGCGACCTCCACGCGGCGCTGGCCAAGGGCCGCTCCGGACCGTTTCCTTACCTGGTCGCCCATGACCTCGAGCTCGGCGTCGAGCCGTGCTCCGGCCCTGGCACGCGTCACATCGCGTATGCGAGCGTCCGCGAAGCGCTCCTCGAAACAGTCCGCGCGCTGGCAGAGGTCGGCGCGAAGAAGCTGGTGATCAACACCTTTCACGGCGGCGGGCTCCACAACCTGGCGATCGAAGCTGCCTGCGACGCGTTCGAGCGCGCCGGCGGACGCGCGTTCGCTCCGCTCGCCGTCGCGCTGCAAGCGATGGTCGACTTCGACCACGAGCTCCTCGCCGATCCGCTCGCGACGCTGCCCGAGCCCGAGCGCTCCCGGGTCCGAGAGACGCTGCGGTTCGACTTTCACGCAGGGTGGCTCGAGACGTCGCTGGCGCTCCACTACGCTCCCGGCAGCGTTTCGCCGGAGCACCGCGCGCTGCCGCCGGCCCCGTCGCTCGGTCGCGATCGCGCCATCGGTTTCGCCTCCGCCGTCGCGAGGCGGCTCGGCGCGGCAGCGATCTCGGCCGAGCTCGACTTTCTCGCGAGCGCCGCGACGTGGACCAAGCTGAGGCCCTTTCCGGGCTACACGGGCTTTCCGGCGCTCGCGACGGCCGAGGCAGGAAGGCGGATCGCGTCGCGCTTCGTCGCACGATACGTCGAGCTTGCCGAGCCCGTGCTGTTCGGCGAAGCGCCGTGCCCACGTGCCCCGTTCCGGTACCTTCCGGCGCTGACGTTGGGCGGCAGGCTCGAGCCGACCTTCGTTCCGACCGCCGACGTCAGGGCAGCGCTCCGGGGCTGAAGCCGAGGCGAGGCGCGCTCCCACGGAGGGCGGGAGGCGCGCGCGGGCGCACGGCGAGGCGCGCTTGTCCGCCGGCCGGCGCGAGGTGGGCGCGTGGCGCACTCGGCGCGGCTCTTGCCGTGAAGAAGCCGATGTCGGCATGAAGCACCAACTCTTCGACTTCGTCGTGGTGCTCGCCTCGGTGCTGACCCCATTCGGGGACACGCTCGCCGGCTGGTGGCGCCACGTACGAGACACGAGCAGCGGGCCGCCCACCGAGGAGGAGCCGCTCGGCGGGCGCGACCTCGAGTCCGGCGCGTTCTTTCATTTCGGCCGTGCGACGCTCGTCACCATCGGCGCGGTACGTGCGGCGTTTCGGCGCCCGATAGAGGTGAGGAGCACGATCGCGCAGATCGAGGCGCTCGGTGTGCAATCGGTAGGGATCGCGGTCATCACTGCGGTCCTCGTCGGGATGGTCATGGCCGTGCAGTTTGCGTACGGGCTCCAGCGTTTCGGCGGCATGGAGTACACCGGGCGGTTCATCGGCTTGAGCTTCACGCGGGAGATGGCGCCGACGCTTACCGGCATCGTCGTCGGGGGCCGCATGGCCGCCGGTATGGCCGCCGAGATCGGCGCGATGATGGTCAGCGAGCAGGTCGACGCGATCAAAGCCTGCGGCGCCGACCCGCTCAAGAAGCTCGTCGTGCCACGCCTCGTCGGCGCGGTCGTCGTCATGCCGATCCTCGGGATGATCGCGCTCATCACGGGCTTCTGCGGCGCGATGATCATGACCTCGCGCGAGTTCGGGATCCCGGCGCAGTTTTTCTACCGAACGGCGCTCGACTCGGTACGCCTCGTCGACCTGTGGAGCGGCCTCCTCAAGATGCCGGTGTTCGGGGCGCTCATCGCGATCATCGGTTGCCACTTCGGCCTGATCACCAAAGGCGGAACCGAGGGCGTCGGCCGTTCTACCACGCGAGCCGTCGTCGTCTCTGCCATCACTGTCCTGGTGAGCGACTACTTCCTCACCACGATCGGCGTGATGATTTGGCCGAACCCCTAAAGGGTCAGCCGTGGAATTCGTACTTTTGAATCACGTGCTGCTCGGACGCCGCAGCGTTCATCCACTTCTCCCACGTCGGGAGGGCCGTGAGCCGCTCGCGCCACTTCACGACGTCGGCGGGTGACGACACGACGTACGAGATGAACCGGGAGACCACCGGCGCGAAGAACGCGTCCGCATAGCCCACGCGGTCCCCGCCGAGGAAGGGGCCGCCGGACGCCTGCAGGAGCGTCTGCCAGAGGGCGTGGATGCGATCGACCTCGGCTTGGACGGCGCTCTCCGCCTCGGGAGAGCCGGCGATCTCTCGCCAGCGGGTCGGGGCGTAACGGGTCCGCGCATTGCAAGGCATCGTGCGACGCACTTCCGTGAACCCCGAGTGCATCTCGGCGCAGGCGCTGCGAGCGAGCCGGCGAAGCTTTGCGCTCTCGGGCCAGGCGCCGGCTTCTGGCCACTCTTCGGCGATCGTCTCGCCGATCGCGAGGCTGTCCCACACCCTGGTGCCGTCATCGAGGACGAGCACCGGCACACGCTTCGAGGGTGACCAGCTCGCGACGTCCGCCGCGAAGCTCGGCGTCTCCATCGGGAGCACGCGAGCCTCGAAGGGGATCTCGGCGTGCGTGAGGAAGAACCAAGGACGTACGGACCACGAGGAGTAGTTGATGTTCCCCATCACCAGCGTCGTCATGCTGCTGTCCGTACTCGCTCGACGAGCTGCCGAGAAGTCGTACCGCACCCCTTGCGTTCGCACGAGCGTGAGCTACCTGTTTCTGGTTGAGCTCGAGCGCGCGGATGCCCACTTGGCGTAACGGTGGATGGCTTCAAGAAGCCTGGGTGAACCGCTCGTCCAAACGCTCCTCTGATCGCTCCAGCGATCCTCGCGCGGCGCTCCGAAAGTGCGTGATGATGTCGCACTTGCCGCTCGACGTTCAGCGGGCGCTCGACTCGGCCAAGCACGTCTATCCAGCGGCCGCGCCCCGCGCTCCGCTCGCCGCCTTCCCGGACCGGCGTGAGGTCGAAGGCCGCCGTGAGCTTGAGGGCCGAGGAGCATTCGATCGAGCCGCGGCCCAGTTGCTCGACAAGCGGCGCGTTCCGGCGGCTCTGCAAGCAGCAGCCGGGCCAGCAGCAGCCCGGCCCCCGGCTGCTGCTCCGTTTTCCCCCGCGCTGATCGCGGTGCTCCTGGTCGTGTTCCCGCCCGCCGGCGTCTTCGCCGTGTGGACGACCGACGCCCTCCCGCTCCAGGGAAAGACGGCCGCCTCGGTCGTCTCGGGGTTGTGGGTCGTCCTTTTGGCGGCGCTCTTCTTCGCCGCTCTCTAAACACGAGAATCGTGTCCCTCAGAACGAGACGGTGAGCGCGATTCCGGTCCCCACGCCGAAGGGCGCGGGCGGGGTCACCTTGGCGTCGGAAGCCTGCTTCGGCTCGCGGATCGACCCGATGACGATGAGCGGCGTGCCGGCCCCGATGCCGACGATGGTTCCGCCGAGACAGCCGAGCGACGCCCAGCCGTATTCATCCTCGGGGTTACCGTCGATGCTCGAGAGACCCCAACCGATGACCAGTACGAAGCTCGCGACGAAGGACGCGACGCCCAGGCCGACGAGCGTTCCACCTCCGGCGATCATGCCCACATTCCGCTCGGTCAGCCGATCCCGCTCGACGGTGTAGAAGGCCCTGGCCTCCTCGGCCTCCATCCTCAGCTCCGCCTCGCGGTCGGGATCCCCCGAGCGCCTGGCTGCCTTCGACCTCTCCTTGGCGATGTCGGCCTCGGCCTTCAGCTCGCTGAGGTAGACCTCGACCTCGGCCGGCGGTGCGCCGATCTCCGGCGGATCCGGCCGCTTGCGCTTGCGGTTGCTCTTCACGACGACCGCCTCGGTCTCCTCGTCGTCGACGTCCTCGTTGTCTTCGATCGTGACGGTCATCCGCTTCTTCTTCCGCGGTGCGTCGTCGTCATCGTCGCCGGCGAGAGCGACCGAAGGAGACATGAGGAGCGTCCCGCCGAGCGCCGCGGCGAGGAAAGGCGCGAGCCGTTTGGAGGTCATCACAGTTCGAGTGGAGCAGACCTCGTCCCGTTTTTCACCGGGGCGCTCGATTTCGTCGCGTTGACGCGCCGCCTCCCTTCGGCGTGCGCGGCCGGCGTGATCCGACCGATCGCGCTTTCGTGGCGGCGCGTGGCGTTTGCCGACCCCTTGGCGACAGCTAGACTTTTTGAGCCTTGGCTGTACACGCTCGCCTCCTCGGGTGGGCGAGAGGGATCGTGATCATGCCGGTCCTTCTCGTAGGGTGCGATCCGCCCGGCGATCAGACATCGCTGCCGGCAGCGATCGATCCCAAGGTCGAGTCCGCACCGATCGAATCGGTGCGCGACGATCTCGTCGCCCCACCTCCGTGCGCGGATCCGATCGCCGTCTACGAGAACGGCGAGCGCGTCGGCGCCGTTTGCTTCGAGCAAGCCGCGGCAAAGGGGCTCACCGTCGTCAACCTCTCCGACGAATGGACGCCGCGCCTCTTCGATCCTTCGGGCGACGATCCGGGCCCTGCGTATCGGAAGATGCTCATCGCGCTGGCGAACGAACGGATGGGGGACGGGCCGGAGTGGGACCGCCCGAAGAGCGACCGCTTCCTCGAGCTCTACGGGATCTTTCCGACGCCGCGCGTGATGGCCGGGCGTCTCCTCGATGAAAAGAGACACCAGTGTCATGATGACGTCGACGACGAGCCCCTCGAGAAGCTCGAAGGCGAGATCGATCCGTGGGCGAGCCGCGAGCGGCAGCGCTACGAAGCGATGAAGAAGGTCGGGATCCGGTACCGCGCGATCACCGCCGTGCAGGAGCACCTTCGCTGCGAAGGGCTCCTGAAGAAGGCGTCGTACCCGGGCGCCTTCGATCTCGCGACGACCGACGCGATGCGCGCCTTCCAGCGCAAGCACATGATCGTTTCGTACTCGCTCGACGAGATCACCCGCACCGCGTTTGCCACGGACAGCCGCGAGCTGGATTTTCGTGGCCTGCTCCGGGTGCTGCGCGAGCGCGTCGCCGACACCACAGGTCTCATCGAGGACGGCTCGGCGGGCGGCAAGCAGGGCATGATCGTAGGACGCCTCTTGGACGCACCGTCGTTTCGTGCCGCCGACGATCGGCCGCTCTCGGTCGAGGGCGCCCCGGATCTCGTCGCGCAGGCGACCGATGCAGCCGCGACCGCGCTCGGATGGACGGACCCAGCCGGAGCGGCCCGGTTCTTCCGCGCTCTGCCGCACGGCGCGTACGACAAGCTCGAGGTCGCGGTGCGCCTGCCGAAGAGCCCCGCGTACCACAGCCCGGAGATGGACATCCGCGCCGAGATCGATCGCGGCGACGTCTGGTACGACCCGCCCTTCGGGAAGAAGGGTGCGCCCAAGGCGCAGCCTGTCGAGCACCGTCCCACGCTCACGCTCTACGCGAAGCACGACGGTCGCGAGATCGCGCTCGTGCGCTGGCCTACGACGATCGGCGGGTGGAAGCCCGAGCGCAGCAAGCCCAAAGAGATCGATCTCGTCTACAAGCTGTCACCGCCCGGGCCTCGCGTCTGGCGCGAGCTCTTCGCTGCCCCCGCGTGGATTCCTCCCGAGAGCACACCGAAGCGGGACCTCGTGCGGCCTCGCTTCGACGGCTCATGGACGACCAAAACGGACCTCTTCGGCCCGGGCTACGCGTCCGCGTATGGTCTGAGCTTGCTCGTGCACCATCAGCGGCAGCGGCGCGGCGACAAAGAGCCCGGGGACGAGGGCATCCGCACGCACGGCTCGGTCAGCTACGAGTCGATCGTCCGCGGCACGAGCCACGGCTGCCATCGCCTCTTCAACCACCAGGCGATGCGCCTCAGCTCGTTCCTGCTTGCCCATCGGAAGCACACCCGCGCGGGCGCCGACGTGCTCGGCTACCACCGGCGCTTCGAGTGGCAGAAAAAGAAGCTCGACCTCGCCTTCGAGTCGCGCGGCTACCGCTACGTGTTCGATCCGCCGGTCCCGATCGAGGTCCTGCCCGGACGCATCATGGGAAAGCACCTCGCGCCTCCGGGGCCGCAGGCGCTCCCTCCGGACATGGCGAAGCGGTTCAAGCAGGAAATGTTCGAGGAGTGATCAGCGAGGATCGAGCCACTCGCACACCGGTGCCCGAGCGGCGGTGGGCAGCCACTCGAAGGATTCGACCCACTCCTCGAGAGCCTTCTTCGCGGCCCCCGAGCCGTAGCCGTAGTCGATGACGATCCCGCCGGTGCCGCCGCAGATCGGGATGACCACGAGCCGTTGCTTGGCGCCGTGCTTCTTGATGAGCCAGGTGCGCTCGAGACCCGGCCCGAGGCGGGTATCGATCTCGTCGTCGCCGAGGCGCGAGAGCTCGAGCTCTCGTTTGGCGAAGAAGAGCGTCGCCAGGTCGCCCTCGACCTCGTTGAGGTTCTGCCCCATGCGATCCGGCGTCTGCATGCGACCGGTGAGCGAGAGCGTGCCCGCGCCGTAGCCTGCCGGATCGCGCACGCTCAGCTCGCCGCGATCGGTGTCGGTCGTCCCCGTGAAGCCGCGTGGCAGAGGTCCCCAGATGCCGAGCCAGTCGCTCCGAAACCGCTCGCCCGAGATGTGCCCGTCCTTGCGTGGAGGGGGCGGCGAGAGCTCCGGGACACGCGCGAGCATGAGCGGGTCACGCGGGGGCGCGGCTTCGACCAGCGGAAAGAGCCGTGCCGCGATCGTCGAACGATCGGCCGCCTCTGCGCCGCGAACGAACGCCACGAGGGTGCCCTGCCTTTGGACGGAGAAGGCCACGCCGATCGTCCCGCCGCCGGCGTCGTTCGGCGTCAAGCAGCGCGTCAATCGCGAGAGACCATCCTCTGCCTCGGCCGCGTCCTCTTCGGTGTCCCAGGCCGAGATCCATGCCATGACAAATTTGTCACTGGACTTGAGGACGAAGCCGCGGTCGCCGTTCCAGCCGGCAGCCGCGCGCGCCGCGGCGACGTTGCCCAGGCACGGCTCGAGGAACACGCGCACGCCGATCTCGCCGAGTCGGCTGGTCGCGTTGACCGAAAAGCCCGGCACCTCGATGTCCCGAATCTCGCGAGGAAGCTCTCCATCGAGGTACTTCTGCGGGTGGAGGATGTGCTCCGAGGTCACCGGCGGCTTTGCGTAAGCCCGGTCGACGAGCGCGAAGCCTCCGGTCCGATACAGGTCGGCGACGAACGCAGTGCCCTCGCGATAAGGAAAGAAGAGGAGGGTCTTGGTCAGCGTCGGGGCGCGCGACCAGTCGGTGCGGTGCTCGGCCGACAGGCGAGGATTGATGGGCGGCGGGTTGTCGAGCTGATACCGCCGGTGAAGAATGCTCCGCTTCACCGGAACGCCCTCTTCCTTGGACCGAAACGCCAGGGCAGCCAGCTCGGCGTCACCCTCGACGAGGGAGCTGTAGGCGATGCCCGCATCGCCGTCGGTTATCTGTGGCGCCGGAAAATGCTGCGCCTGGAGCGCGTGGTAGAGCTCGTGGGCGAGGATGCTCCGAAGCTTGTTCTGCTCGATCTCGGTTGTCGGCGGGTGATTGGGAGCGAAGACGCGGTTCTGCTTTCTGTCGTAGAAGGCGTCGGCGGCTGCGTTGCCGACGGCACCGCGGTCGACGCGAGGACCCTCGCTGCTCGGCCGGATGAGATCGAAGCCGGCGAGGAAGGACTCGTACCGGGCGCTCGCCTCGACGTCGCGCTCGTGCCTCGCGCGGAGCTCGGCAAGGATCATCTCGCCGGGTACGAAGTCGACCGTCACCCCCCGCTTCACGACCAGGCCCCGCATGTCTGCGACGCCCTTGAGCACCGTCGAGACGTCCCCACGAGCCGGCGCACGATGCTCGGCGGGAGGCGGAACAGGCACCGACGAGTAGCAGGCGCCTGTGACCGCGGCCGCCAGCGAGAGCGCGATGGTCTGCCGCCTACGCATGCCGCGTAGGCTACCACCGTCGTCCGCGGCGGCTGCGTGCGAGCGATGCCGTCAGCGTTCGTCCGACGCCGGCGTGCTCTTCTGAGGCGCGTTCGGGCCGCTGGCCGGGACCGCCGCCGGAGCGAGGTCCGCCTCACCCTCGGGGTTCGAGACGACGTTCATCACCCAGGTGCCGGTGCTCGGCTGGAGCACATACGTCGCGCGCTGCCCGCAACCGGCGACGCCGTAGCTGGTCCACGTGGAGCCGCGCTCTTCGAGCGGCGTGAGCGTCAGCTGGTTGCATGCGAGATCGTACGTCGCGCGCTTCTCGAGCTGAGCGCGCAGCGTTTCGTTCGTGACGCAGCCGGAGAGCGCCACCGTGCAGGTCGCGACGCCGGCGAAACAGCCCAGAGCGTGCTTGGTAAACCGCATGGGCTCAGAGTTGTGCAATGCCCGGACCACGAAGCCCGAAGCGCCCGATGAGGCGAGAGCGCACAGCAGGAGAAAAAGAAGCCGCGCGGGAGAAGCTCCCGCGCGGCCCCTGTCCTAATGGACTGCGGTGATGGCGCCCGCACCTACCGTCCTGCCGCCCTCGCGGATCGCGAAGCGCATCCCGGCCTCGAGAGGAACCGGGCGCTGGAGGGTGAAGCGGACGAGCGCTCGACCGCCCGGCTCGAGCACCTCGCCGCCGTCGATGGCGTCGATGACGCCGGTGACGTCGGTGGCACCGAAGAAGAACTGGGGCTTATACCCGACGCCGAACGGCGTGTGGCGGCCGCCTTCCTTCGCGGTGAGGACGAAGAGCTCGGCCTCTGCCGCGGCGTGAGACGCGACGCTACCCGGGAGGGTGAGCGCCTGTCCCCGAGCGATCTCGAATCGACCCACTCCACGGAGGAGCAAGCCGACGTTCTCGCCCGCGCGAGCCTCGGACCTTTCGCGGTGGAACGACTCGATGCTCGTCACCACGATCGTCCTCGGCTCGCCGCCGCCGACCAGCTCGACGGGCGTGCCCTTGGGGAGCACGCCCCGCGTCACGCGACCAGTGGCGACCGTTCCGCGCCCCTCGATGGTGAAGACATCCTCGATGGGCATGAAGAACGGAGCCTCGAAGTCGCGTGCCGGCGCCGGCACCGCACGGTCGAGCGTGTCGACCAACGTGCGGATGCACGAAGCCGCCTCGCCCGCGACGTCGCCCTTCGCCGCCGCCTCGAGCGCCAAGAGCGCCGAGCCGCGTACGACCGGAACGTCGCGAAAGCCGTGCCTCTCGAGCAGCTCCTCGACCTCGAGCACGACGAGCTCGATGAGCTCGGGATCCGCGATGTCCGTCTTGTTGACGAACACCACGAGGTGCTCGACGCCGACTTGCCGCGCGAGCAGGACGTGCTCAGCGCCATCGACGAGGCGCTCGGGGGCTTCCTCGCGCTCGCGCTCCGGCCGCTCGAGCCATCCCGCACCGCGATGGCCCATCACCTGCGA
>JBGTSH010000247.1:0-16227 GCA_041940405.1 Polyangiaceae bacterium | reverse complement strand
CGACGGCCAGGGCCGCAATGCCGCGCAGGGCCTGAAGGGCCTGCAGCGGCTCGCGCGCAGCCATCTTGCTCACCAACGGACGGGGCGAGCTGGGTTGCCCGCCGTTCACGCCAGCGCTTGCGCCAGCGCCGCCACCACCTGGTCCTGCTGGGCTTCCGTCAGGTGCGCGCGTGCGAGCGCTTGGCGGCCGCGCTGCAGATGGAACAGGCCGCACAGCTCGTTGGCGATGGCCTGGTGATGCATGAAGCCGTTCTCGCGCGCCGAAGCGATCGCGCTCTCGTATAGACCGAGGGCCGTATCGTACTGCCCGAGGGCTGCTGCAAGCTCGGCTCTGGCCAGCGCTTGCCGGTGGGTGCCGTTGTGAAGCGACCCCTCGGGAAGCGCGCCCAGCGTGGCGACGTCCTTCTCGAGGGCGACGATGAGCTCGTCACGCTCTTCGCCTCGGGAGCTCTTGAGGAGCTGTCCGGTGGCGAGCGCACGGAAGAAGACGCGCTCGATGTCCGCCAGCATGCCGCGCGTGTACTCGTGGAGCGCCTCTGAAGCCGTAGCGGCGGCGATCGCCGCGCGGTACGCCCCAGCGAAGTAGAAGACCTGCGCTTTCAAGAGGTGGAACATCGACAACCCGGACTGATTCGGGCCCAGGCGTCGCAGGAGCTCTTCTTCGCTGATTTCCGCCGTGGCGAGCGTCTCGCGGGTCAGGGTCTCGCCGCGAAGCGCGGCGAACGCCTGCCTGTAGACCGTGACCGTCACGAGGTTGAGCGCGTCCTCGTTTCGCCTGTGGAGCGCGAGAACGGAGCGACTGCGCGCCTCGAGCTCCTCGATGCGCTCGCCGCCATAGTAGCGGTACACGACGCTGTAGGTGGCCGCATAACCGACATGAGGAAGGTCGCCGGTCTCGAGACCGGCCTTCATTGCGCGCTCGATGTGGTCCAGGCTCTCGGCGAGCGGCCTCCACCAGTGGGCGACGAACACGCCATAGACGAAATGGGTGGCGGATGCGGCTCCCGAGCGTCCTTGGAGGCGATCGTTCAATGCAATCGCTGCCCGCGCGATGCCGAAAGCGGTCTTCACGTCCTTCGTAGCGCCGCCGTAGATGAGGCTGAACGTCACGTAAAGGTGCGGCGCGGACGGCGCGTTCCCTTCCTCGAGCATGAGCCCCGTCGCCTTGCAGAGGAGGAGGGCGAGGAGCGTCTGATCCGATTGAAAGGTCGATGGGACGAGGCGGAAGACCAGATCGAGGAAGGCGAGCTTTACGGGATCCTGCAGGAGCGGCATCTCGACGATGTCGTCGAGGTTCCGCCCTTCGAGCGCTTTGACGACGGCACCGAGACCGGCGCCCACCGCCGGCCCCATGGCGTCCCTGTCCCGCGGAATGTCGATGCCGAGGTCACGGATCGTGTCGGCGCCGCATGCGACGGCCTCCTCGAGCCGGTTCAGCGTGGTGAGCATGCTCGTCTTCAGCGCGCCGGCGGCCGCACGATCGAGCGCGGTTCGGGCTCGCTTCTCCAACTCGGCCAGTGAGCGGAACGAATCGTCGGTGCGAGCGCTCGAGAACTCGCACTCGGCCTTGGTGAGGAAAGCACGATACGCCGTGTCGTAGTCGGCGCTCCACGGGTCCTCGCCGAGCGCCGAAACGCAGCTCTCGAGGAGCTTCGACGCCGCACCGTACGCCGCGGCGTCGCGCGCTCGAATGCCGGCGCGAAGATTGAGATCGGCGAGGAGCTTGCGCTCCGCCGCATCGGTGATCTGCGGTGCACCGATGTTCAAATGGTCGACGACCAAGAAGAGCTCGTCGGGGTTCGGCTCGCCGCCGCGCGCCGCCAGGATGAGCCTTGCAATGCGAAGGTGCACCGCTTCGCGGTTCGATCGATCGACGAGCGAATAGGCCGTCTGCTGGACGCGGTCGTGGAGGAACCGATACCGCGCGTTGAGCGAGGCGGCGTCGACGGCGTCGGGGGCCGTGTCGTAGCGGTAGTTGGCGTCGAGCGGCAGGACGAGCCCCAGCGAGAGAGCGTCCCACAGGCTCGCAACGACCTCGGCCGGTGCGCGCTCCGAGATGATACACAACGTCTCGCGATCGAACTCGTGACCGATGCACGCGGCGAGCTCGAGCAATCGTCGCGATGCGGCCGGCAGCTCGCCGAGCTTCGCGAGCATGAAGTCGACGACGTTGTCGGTCACCATCTTGCTGTCGATGCCGCCGGCGTCCCATTTCCAGGCTCGCGCTCCGGCGTCGAAGACGACGAGCCCTTCGGTATGGAGCGCCTTGAGGAACTGACCGACGAAGAACGGGTTGCCGAGCGTCTTCTTGTGGGTGAGCCCCGCAAGCTCGGCGACGGCCGCCGGCGTCGCTCGCAGCGTCTCGGCAAGGAGCTCGGTCACCTGCGAGCGATCGAGCGGGCGCAGCTCGATCTCCTGCGTCTTGGCGCCCGCCTTCGCCAAGCCGGAGAGAGCGAGGGCGAGCGCGTGGTGCGAGTCGACTTCGTTGTCGCGGTACGCGCCGATGAGGAGAGCATGCCCCGCGTTGGGGCTCGTCATCATCAGCTGCACGAGACGGAGCGAAGCCGCGTCCGCCCACTGGAGGTCGTCCAGGAAGAAGACGAGCGTGTGATCGTCCGACGCGAACACCTCGAGGAAGTTCAAGAAGGTGGTCTCGAACCTGTGCTGCGACTCCGATGGGCCGAGATCGGGCACCGCCGGCTGGGGACCGATAACCGCTTCGAGCTCCGGCACGAGCTCGACGACGAGCCGACCGTTCGAGCCCAGAGCGCGAGAGATCCGGTCTCGCCAGGCATCGAGCTTCGCGGGCGGTTGCGCGAGCACCTTACGGACGAGCTGCCGGCAACCCTGCACGATCGGCGCGTAGGGGACGTTGCGACTCAGCTGATCGAACTTGCCGGAGACCACGACGCCCTCGCGCACCAGCGCCTTGTTGAGCTCGTGAACGAGCGCGCTCTTTCCGGTGCCCGAGCTGCCTTTGATCAAGAGAAGCTCTGCGCCTCCCGCGCGCGCGCGCTCGAACGACGCGTGGAGCGCCGCGAGCTGCTCCGATCGACCGTAGAGCTTCTGAGGGATTCGAAGCTCCCGCGAAGCATCGGCACGACCCAGATCGAAGTCGGCGACGTCGCCTTGTTCGAGCACCGCCGAGAGGCACGTCTCGAGATCCGCGCGTAGGCCCCCCGCGTCTTGGTACCTGGCCTCCGCCGCCTTGGACAGGAGCTTCATCACGATGGCCGAGAGCACCTTCGGCACGTCGGGACGGGTCTCGTGAGGCGCGCGAGGCGTCTTGGCGATATGACAGTGGACGAGCTCGAGGGGATCGTCCGAGACGAAGGGCCGGGTGCCGGTGAACAGCTCGTACAAACTGACGCCCAGCGAGTAGAGGTCGCTGCGACGATCGACGAACCGGTTCATCCTGCCGGTCTGCTCGGGCGACATGTACGCGAGCGTCCCTTCGAACGCGTCGGAGATCGACGGAGTCTCGAGCGAGAGCCGCGTCGCCGTCCCGAAATCGATGAGCCGCAACGCGCCGGCCTCGTCGATCAGGAAGTGATCCGGCTGCAGGTCCTTGTGGATCACGTGGCGCTGGTGCAGCGCTTCGACCGCGCCGGCCATTTGCACCGCGAGCTCCAGCCGCTGCCGCAGGTTGAGCGAACCCGACTCGATGAGCGTCTTGACCGAACGCTGGCCCGCGTCCTCCAACACGAGCGCGAGACCGTTGCCGCACTTCTCGAGCGCCGGCGCCTTCACCACGCTCGGCAGCTCCGAGAGCCACATCAAGATGGCGTGCTCGTGGCGCAGGCGCGCGAGCGCCACAGCCGTCGGAAACTCGCCGTTGGCGAGCTTGAGGACGACGCGCGCGCCGTCTCGCTTTCGCCTCGCTTGGTAGACGCTCGTCGCGGGCGTCTGTCGAAGCAAGCGCTCCGCCGCGTAGTCACCGGGCACCACGGCAGGGGCGATTTGGTTGTAGCTGCGTAACGGACCTACGTCGTCGGTCGAGCTCGACGTACAGCTCTCGGAGCTTGGCATTAACGATCAGGTAGAGCAGAAGCGCGGAGCCGTTCGCTAGAGAAAAAATTCGAACGACGCGCTCGGGTGACGAAAGGCTTCTCTAGCGCCGGACGCAGCCAGAGTGGGTTTGGCGTGTACGATGTGCGCCATGGGCGCGAACGCACCTCGATTGAATGCGGGCGCAGCAGCGCTTGCAAACACGACCCCCGCAGCAGAATCGACGATGGTTTCGCGCCCGGACGCGACGATCGTCTCGCCGAGCGCGCTCCCCGATCCCCCGGCGGAAACCCTCGCGCGCGGACAGCGGTATGACCTCTTGGGCGTCCTCGGCGCCGGCGGCATGGGTGAGGTGCGCGCGACGCGCGACAAATGGATCGGTCGCGAGGTCGCGCTCAAGACGCTCCACGCCGAGGTCGGGCAGAGGCCAGGTGCGCGCGGGCGATTCATGCGCGAGATCCGCGTCCAGGGCCAGCTCGAGCATCCGTCGGTCGTGCCGGTCTACGACCTCGGGGTGAGCGCCGACGCAGATCTCTACTTCACGATGCGCCGTATCCGCGGCCTGACGCTCCACTCGGTGATCCAGGGCCTCGCGCGCGGCGACGAGGATCTCGTGCAGCGCTTCTCGCGCCGCAAGCTCCTCACCGCCTTTTCGACGGTGTGCATGACGCTCCACTATGCGCACGCGCGGGGCGTTCTCCATCGAGACCTCAAGCCCAGCAACATCATGCTCGGCGACTTCGGCGAGGTGTACGTGCTCGATTGGGGGATCGCGAAAATCGTCGGGGCCGACGCGGGCGCCGACGAAGTCGAGACAGGCGATGAATCGACCGGGTCCGGACGGATCATCGGGACGATCGGCTACATGTCGCCCGAGCAGGCCGCGGGGAAAGAGATCGATGCGCGCACCGACGTCTATGCGCTCGGCGCGATCCTCTACGAGATCCTGAGCCAGAAGACGCTCATCCGTGAGACCAATGCGATGAAAGCGCTCGAGCGCATCGCCGCCGGCGTCGACGGGCGACCGTCGCGCGAAGCACCGTCGCTCGACATTCCGCCCGAGCTCGACGCCATCTGCGAGCGCGCGACAGCTCGCGACAAGGAGGCTCGATTCGAGTCGGCCGAGGCGCTGAGCCTGGCCGTGGAGAAGTACCTCGACGGCGACCGCGACCTCGAGCGCCGCCGAGAGCTCGCGACCGAGATGAGCGACAAGGCGCGCGCGCTCTACGACGAAGCGTCCAAGAACGGCGGCGATCCCGAGCGCGCCCACGCCGCGCGTCTCGAGTCGTTCCGCGACGCGCTCCGAGCCCTCGCTTTCGATCCGTCGCATGACGGGGCGCTCGAGACGCTCGGGCACCTCCTCCTCGATCCTCCGAAGGAGCTGCCCCGAGCGGCGCGCAGCGAGCGGGACGAGATGCGTAAGGAAGAGCGTGCGGCCGGCGCCGGCCTCGGGGTGAGAGGCTTCATCTCCTACCTGCTGGCGTTCCCGCTCATGGCCATCGCCGGCATTCGGTCCTACGGGCTCGTCCTCGGAGGCCTGGTCGCGACGCTCGTCGCGCTCGTGCTCGCGCGCGTCGCGCAGAAGAAGAAGCTCGTCTCCTCGAAGGCCTTCTTCCTGCTCCTCGGCGTGTGCGTGGCGATCGTCGTCCTGCAGAGCACCTGGCTCGGGCCGTTCGTCCTCACACCGACGGCCGCCACGCTGACCCTCAGCGTGTTCGCCCTCTACGCCGAACGGCGAGAACGCCCGGTCGTCCTGCTCGCGGGGACCGTGATGATCGTGCTCCCTTTCTTGGCCGAGCTCGTCCCCGGATGGCCGCCCGCCGTGTCGTTCCGTGACGGCTCCGTCGTCCTCCATCCACGCGCCCTCGACCTTCCGGTGGTCACGACGGTCGTCGGGCTCGTCTACACGGCCCTCGGTTTCTCGCTCCTCCCAGCGATCTTCTTGTTCCGTCTCCGGGACTCGCTCCGGGTGGCAGAGGACAGGACCTTCCTCCAAGCGTGGACGCTTCGGCAGTTGTTTCCTTCGACGCGGAAGCCTTGTTGACTCGGAATCCCGGGGGCCCGATCATAGAAGGTGCGATGGCTGTCCTCCGCCGCGGCTTTCTTCTTGGGGTGCCTACCGCTCTGGCCGTGCCGCTCGCGGCGCGCGTCGTGCTCGCCCGCGACCGCGTGACGTCGGACACGTTCGCGGGGCTGAGCTCGGGGTCCCAGGTGGGGCCGTGGGTGGTCGAGCAGGTGAGGCCCCTGGCGCGTGGCGGCCGGGTGCTGCTCCTTCGCGGCGGGGCCGACCGGTTCGAGGTCGAGGTGCTGCTTCGCGATCAGGGCGGGCCGACGCCTCCGGGTCAGAGCGAGCACTTTGCGGTCTTCGTCCGGAACTCGGGCAACGGCGCGACCACGACCGTCGAAGATCACGGCCTCGCAGCGATGCAGCTCGCCTCGCACCTTCGCGCGCACGAAGCAGGCATCGAACGCCCCAGCCTGACGGAACAGGGCTGGCTGACCATGCGCGAGCGCACCGAGGCCTTCGCCAGCGAGCTGGACGGACGGCGGTAGCTCGCCGTGCGGGTCGCGGTCGTCTTCGCCCCGCTCGAGGTCTCGCGCGACTTCATCGACTACCCGTACTTCGCCGACCTCGGCGCAGTGCAGGTCGCCGCCGTCTTGCGCCAGGCGGGCCATGAGGTCGTCCTCGCCGATGCGCTCGCCCTGCCCGGATCCACGCTCGAGCCGACGAGCGCCGATCGGATCCGCCTCGGCGCTTCGCCACGCGAGCTCATGAGCAGCCTCACGACGGACGTCGACGCATTCGTCGTCGCGCTCTCGCCGTTTGCGGTTCCGCCTCGCCGAGACAAGCTGCTCGCCGAGGTGCTCGAGCACCTGACGGCGTCGTCATCTGCACCGATCGTCCTCGCGGACCTTCATCAAGGGGGGCAGCACGTCGTCGACGCGCCGCCCGACGACGTGCTGGCCGCGTACCCCGAAGCGTCCATCTACCTGCGCCACGAGGCCGAGGCGTCGATCCTCGCGCTGCTCGCCGATCTCGAGCCGCAGGCGACACGTCACGCGACCTCCGGCGTCGACCCCTCGCCGCTCGACGCCCTTCCGCCCCCGGCCTGGGATCTCGTCGATACGGCCGCGTACTTCCGCTTCCACGAAGACGTCGTGAGAAAGCTCGGTCGCGGCCGGTGGGCTTTCCCCATCGATGGAGCCAGCCTGCCGGCGCTCTCGTCGCGCGGCTGCCCGTTCCGATGTGGTCACTGCTCTTCGAACCCGAGCGCGCGCGAACGAGGCGAGCTCGTGCGCCCGAAGATCCAGAGGCGTCACGGCAGAGCGTGGCTCGACTCGCTCTTCGCGTTGCTCAAGGCCCGCGGCGCACGCCGGGTTCACCTGCTCGACGAGCTGGCCAACGTCAGCGAGAGCCACTTCGACGCCGTGCTCGACCTCGCCGAGGCGCACGAGCTGAAGCTCGAGATCCCCAACGGTCTACGCGCCGACTACGTCCGAACGACGCAGCTCGCCCGAATGAAGGACCGCATCACCACGCTCAGCGTCAGCGCCGAGAGCGGCGTGCAGCGGGTCGTCGACGAGATCGTCCACAAGAAGCTCGACCTCGCCGAGATCACCCGCGTCGCCCGCGAGGCGCACGAAGCGGGCGTGCCCGTCATGGTGCACTACCTCATCGGCTCGCCCGGTGAGACGCGCGCCGACGTCAACGGCACGCTCGCGTTCGCGCTCGATCTCTTCGAGGAGACGGGCGCCGAGCCGAGCGTGCAGTTCGCGACGCCGCTCCCCGGAACGCCGCTCGCGCGCGCCGTAGAAGATCGCGCAATCCGCCTGCCGCTGATCGACGATTGGGGCCCTCGGTTCCAGAAGGAACCGACGTTCGGCACCGAGGCGCTGTCGGCCGAGGATCTGGTGCGGCACAAGGAGACGTTCGATCGCCGCATGGCCGCGTCGCGCGGACCGAAGAAGATCATCCTGAACGCCACCTACCGCTGCAACAACCGCTGCACCTTCTGCGCGACAGGCACACGCACGCAGCTCGACGGCGACTTCGGCCGGCAGCGCGAGATATTGGTCAAGTACAGAAAGCTCGGGGTCACGCTGCTCGACATCGACGGAGGCGAGCCCACGCTCAATCCGAACCTCTTCAATCTGGTGAAGTTCGCGAGGACGGTGGGCTACGAACGGGTCAACGTCACCACGAACGGGCGGATGGCCTCGTACGAAGACTTCGCGCGCAAGCTCGCGAGCTCCGGCGCGACGTCGATCCTCGTCTCGATTCACGGCCCCGACGCCGACACCCACGCACAGAACGTCGGCGTGAAAGAGGCATTCGATCAGACGGTTGCCGGCATACAGAACCTGGTCCGTGTCGCGCCGCCCGGCGTCGAGCTCGGCGCCAACGTTACGGTCACCAAGTCGAACCACGAGAAGCTGCCCGAGCTCGCCGAGCTCGTCGTTGGCCTCGGCCTGGGCTGGCTCAACGTGCAGTTTCTGACCCCGTTCGGGAGAGCGACCCAATGGGTGGCCCCGGACACCCAGAAGGCGGCGGACATCACGACGCGCACCATCGACGCGTTCCGAGGGCGGCTGCGCGTCCAGGTGATCAACCTGCCCTTCTGCTTCATGCCCGGCTACGAAGAGAACCTCGTCGGCGATCTCCTGAAGCTCGAGCGGCACATGATCTTCGTCAACAACGACGAGGTGAACCTCTTTTCGTACCTGCGCGAGCGCCGCAAGAAGAAGCCCGTCTGTGAGACGTGCCCGCACGCGATTTTTTGCGGCGGCTTCTTCGACCTCGAAGACGCCGCCGAGCCGACCTGGCTCGTGCGCCCCGAAGATCTGGTTCGCCCCGTCAAGACGACCATCCCCGAGCGACCCCGAACATGACTGACGAGCTTGTAAGCTTCCGCGACCTCGATGCCAAAGACTCCGACGGCGCCGGCGGCCTCGTCGCCCGCGTCGACGAAGCCGCCTTCGACAGGCGGACGATCTACGCCGCAGCGTTCACCTTCATCGATCGCGCGTGGGTGCGTCTCGACCGGAGCGAGCCCGGCCGCATCGACGTCGTGCTCCGCGAAAAGTCCACAGGGTCACTCCCGGCCGGTGCGCGGCAAGAGCTCGAGGAAGCGCTCTACGCGGCCAGGCTGCAGCACGCGTCGAACGCCACATCGGGCGCCTGGGCGGACTCGATCATGCTGAGCGCGCTGGGCTCGCCCGAGACCGATGTCCCCGACGGCAGCGCAAAGCCCGCGGCGCCCCCAGCGGCGCTTCCGGCGGTCGACCCGGCAGACCTGGCGGCGTTCGACGACCCGCTCGGAATCGCCCAGAGCTGGGAAGAGAAGCACCGAAAGCCGAAGTGAAGCCCTCCCATTGAAAGCAGCGAAGTGAAGGCATTGGTGAAGGTAGGGTATGGGTGCAACGAAAATTGCACGTTTTGCCATACGGCCGACGTTCGCCATCTCAATGACACGGCCGATCGCGTCGATTGGAAGATCGAACGGGCCAAACGCCTCGGCTATGACATGGTCGTCCTCTCGGGCGGCGAGCCGACGGTTCGACCCGAGCTGCGGCGCTGGGCCGCCAAGGTAGCGTCGCTCGAGCTCGACCTGGGCCTGGTGACCAATGGCCTCGTCCTTTCGTATCGCGAGCTTTCGGACGAGCTGATCGAGAAGCGCAGGCTCAAGTACGTCTACATGTCGCTCCACGGCGGCACGGCGAAGGTGCACAAGAGCATCGTGCGCGCCGACACGTTCGCCCAAGCCATCCGAGCCCTCGACAACCTCGAGGGCAGGATCCCCGATCTGACGGTTAACTGTGTCGTCACGACCTCGAACGTCGGCTCGCTCGTCGGCCTGGTCGACCTCTTGTCGGACCGGAAGGGGATGACGCTGAAGTTCTCGATGACCCAGCCGAAGGGCGGCGGCGCCCACGCCTTCGACGTCATCGTGCCCGACGTAGAGACGTGCGGCCGATCGATACGCGAGGCGATCGAGCACGGCCTCTCCCGCCGCAAGCCTGACGGCCTCCGCTTCGCGCACGACGGGGTGCCATTTTGCCTGCTTCCGGGGCTCGAGCACCTCTACGACGACCTCAAGACGCACCGGTACGCGACGATGATCGAAGCGGACGAAGACGACTTTATCCCGGTCGACGACGTTGCCAAGGTGAAGCCACCGTGTTGCACCGATTGCGCGCTGAGGGGCGCGTGCCCGGGGCTCTATCGTGGCTACTACGAGACGCGCGGCTCCGGCGCGCTCAGCCCGCTCACCGGCCGGCCTCGCTCCAACTCCTTCAATCTGGTGGCCGAGCGCGACGTTCCGCGGCCCGCCGGATCGAGCTGTCCCATTCGTGAGGACGGGGTCAGCCCCTACGACCGCGGTCGCACCTTGTTCTTGAAGCTGAAGGATCGCATGCGCCTCTTCCGAACCGAGACGCGCGACTTCGACGACGATGAGGTCGCGAGCGTGAAGCTCTCCACCGAGCAGATCTACGTCGACGTCTCCAAGAAGCTCTTCTCGGACGACTTCGCGGCCGACCTGAGAAAGCTGCGACGGTCGGCCGAGTGCGAGGCTTGTCCCGAGAACGAGCGCTGCGCGGGATCCTACGAGCCGATGGCAAAGGACCTCTTCAGCCGCGACGACGCGCGCGTCCTCGCGCTGCTCGAAGAGGTGACCGGCCGCGTGCTCGACATCGGCTGCGGCGAGGGGCGCTACCTCGCCGCGCTCTCGCCTCGCCTCGCCTCCGGCGCGGTCAGCTACGTCGGCGTGGATCCCGACGAAGCGCGGCTGTCCCTGCTCCGCTCGCGCTTTCCGGCAGCGTCCTTCGCGTGTACGCCGGCCGAAGAGCTGCCCGATTCTCTGGGTGCGTTCGATCACGTGCTCGTCCTCCGCAGCTTCAACCATCTCGCCGATCCGCGGCTCGCCATCGGGCGCGCGCTCGAGCGCCTCGAGTCGGGCGGAACCCTCACGGTGGTGGACAACGTTGCCTTCGGGGTCGTAAGGCAGACCGACGTCGCGCGACGCGCCGAAGCCTCGCCTTCCGGCAAGCTCGAGCACTACCGAAACGATGGCGCCGCCGAAGCCCTGGAGCGCCTGACGGGCCTTCCGCTGGTCCTCGAGGAGCGCCGCGACGTCGGCCGAGACACATCGAACCAATGGCTCCTCAGGTTCCGAAAGGTCGCAGCATGACCGAGAGCGCTCGAACGCCGCGGCACCATTTGCCGGTGATCGGGGCTGCGGCCACGCCGAACACCGCCTGGGCGGACTTTCAGAACGACGTCCTCGCGCGCTCCAAGACGCTGTCGCACGAGAGCGCCGCGCACGAGAAGCGCAATTGGGTCCGCCTCAGCTACGACTGCAACAACCATTGCATCTTCTGTCTCGACTCCAACGCGCACGACGGCACGATGCGCGACGGTCGCGACATCAAGGTGCAGATTGTCGAGGGCCGCAAGCGCGGGGCCGATCGGCTGATTCTCTCGGGCGGCGAGCCGACGATGCACCCGAACTTCCTGGACTTCGTCTTGCTCGGCAAGCGCGCCGGCTACCCCAAGGTCCAGACCGTGACCAACGGCCGGATGTTTCAGTATCCGGAGTTCTTGAACCGCGCCGCCGAGAGCGGCCTCGACGAGATCACGTTCTCTCTGCACGGCCACACCGCCAAGCTGCACGACGCCCTCGTCGGCACCCCCGGAGCCTTCGAAGAAGAGGTCGCCGGTCTGAAAGCGGCGCTCGCCTCGGGCCGCTTCATCGTCAACGTCGACATCGTCATCAACAAACGAAACGTGAAGCACCTGCCCGAGATGCTCGAGACGTTCGTCTCGTGGGGCGTGCGAGAGTTCGATCTGCTCCACGTGATTCCCTTCGGCAATGCCTGGACCGAAGCAAGAGAGCACCTCTTCTACGACCTCGAAGAGAACCTCCCGTATTTGCAGAAGGCGTTCGCGTTCGCCAGGCGGCCCGACATCCACGTCTGGCTCAATCGTTTTCCCCCGCCCTACACCGAGGGCTTCGAGGATCTGATCCAGGACCCCTACAAGCTCAACGATGAGGTCCGCGGCCGCCGGGAAGAGTTCGATCGGTACCTCTCGCTCGGTGAGAAGCTGTCGTGCCGTGAGCCCGATCGCTGCAAGGTCTGCTACCTCCAGAGCCTCTGCGACGGCCTCGACGAGACGCTCGAAGGCGTTCGCGCGGAGTCGGTCGACCGCCTGCGCGTCGAAGGTCGCGTCCCCGCGGGCGGCGCGCTCCCGTCAGCCCGAACCATCCTCGTCGTGGCGCCCGATCTGGAGAAGGCGCGAGCGCTCGCGAGAGAGCTGCCCCCGGCGAGCCTCGAGCTCGACCTCCAGGACTATGCCGGTCTGGCCGAGGAGGTCGCCGCATCGGGCCTCGTCTTCGGAAGGAAGCTCGTCCGCTGCCACGCAAGGACGCCCGGCACGCTCGAGCTCCTCACGACGCTCGGCGGGGATTTCGAGATCGCCGTCGCGCTGGGCAAGGACACGCTCCCGCTTCTCGCCCAAAGCGCAGCTCTTTCGAAGCGGATCGTCGCGATCCAGCCCAACTACGATCTGGCTTCGTCGGCGAAGGATCGAGACATCGAAGGCGTGCGCGAAGCGCTCGGTTCCCTGCCGGCCGGCATCACCACCGAGAACATCCCGAAGTGCCTCGCGGGGGAGCGAGCGCGCGCGACCGAACGCACCGCGGACGCTGCCGTGCTCGGCCCGGACGGGCGCGTCCTCATGGCGGCATTCACCCAGCGCTTCATCGAAGACGGTTTCTATTCCAAGCCCGTCCGGTGCGCGGGCTGCATCGAGAACGAGCGGTGCGCCGGCGTCCACGTGAATTGGGTGCGCGCACACGGCTTCGGCGAGCTCGAGCCCATCCGCAGCGCGGGCTGATCGACTGCGCGCTCAATTGGTCGATGAGGCGAGCCGCTCGATGTGATCGGCGACGTCGATCCCGAGCGCTGCGAGCGCGCGGTAGTCGCGAAGGGCGCCCCCCGAATCGCCCATCGCCTCGCGAGCTGCAGCCCGATTGAACAGCGCCTTTTCGTAGGTGGGCGCCATTTCGAGCGCGCGATCGAGATCCGCCACGGCCTCCGCGTTCCTTCCCAATCGATAGAGCACCCATCCCCGGTTCGAGAGACACGACGGGTCTTCGGGAGCGAGCGCGATCGCCATGGAGAGCGGCCCGAGCGCATCCTCGTTGCGTCCGAGCTGCGAGAGGGCGAGCCCGACCGCGAGCGGCCAGCGCGCGTCGACCTCCTCGCCGGCTTCGGTCGCGAGATCGATCGCCGTCGCGAGATCTGCCGCAGCGTCGGCAAAGCGCCCGAGGTCGAAGGCCAGGAGCCCGCGGTGGGCGGCGAACATGGTGCGCGTCGGATCGAGCGCGACCGCAGCATCCAGATCGGCCATTGCCTCGGCCTTCTTGCCGAGCTGCTTGCGGGCGAGGTGACGATTGAAGTGCCCCATGCTCGACGGGTCGCGGCTGAGATCTTCACCGAAGCTCACCTCGGCCTGCCCGGGCTTGCCGGCACGCAGCTCCGCGTTCCCTTTCTGGAAGAACGCGTCTTTGTAGTCGGGATCGATGGCGACGGCCTCGGTCAGGTCGAGCGCTGCCTCGTCGAAGCGACCGAGCCTGTAGAGCAGCGTGCCGCGCCACACGTAGTACTGCGCGGTGCTGCGTCCTTCGATCTCGAGCGCTCGCGAGAAATCCGCCAGCGCTCCCTCCTGATCGCCGAGCGCGAGCCGCACCCCGCCGCGGTTGCCGAAGTACTTGCTCTGCGTTCCGCGAAGCGCGATCGCGTGATCGTAATCCTCGAGCGCACCCTCGTGATCGTCGAGCCGCCCGCGCGCCATGGCGCGGTTGTAGAGGATCTCCGGATCTTCGACCTCTTCGAGGGCGTGCGTGTAACCCTCGACCGCGCGCGCGTAGTCTCCCGCTTCGAA
Organism: Polyangiaceae bacterium; assembly: GCA_041940405.1. Taxonomy (GTDB): domain Bacteria; phylum Myxococcota_A; class Polyangia; order Polyangiales; family Polyangiaceae; genus Xiheicaenibacterium. The sequence goes on along the minus strand of JBGTSH010000247.1, from coordinate 2,273 downwards.
GGCCTGGTTCGCTTCGAGAAAAAGTAGATCGGAGCGGAGCAGGCTCATGTGGACCTCGACGGTCCCGTCCGCCTTCACGGTGACGCCGTCTCCGAGATCGCTGATGCGCTCACGCCGTCGTGCGGCCGCCGGCTTCCGCTTCGCGCCGGGCTTCTTCTTCGCGACGAGCTTCCGCTTCGCGACGGGCTTCCGCTTCGCGACGGGCTTCTTCTTCGCGACGGGCTTCTTCTTCGCGACGGGCTTCTTCTTCGCGACGGGCTTCTTCTTCGCGACGGGCTTCTTCTTCGCGACGGGCTTCTTCTTCGCGACGGCCTTCTTCGCACCCCGAGTGCTCATGTCCGGACCAGGCTACCTCGGCGGGGCCGATCGACGCGACATCAGTCCGCGGGCGGTCCCGCCTCGATCGCCCGGCGGTACCGCTCTCTGCGCGGCTCCTCTTTCAGGATTTCGTATGCCTCTTCGACCACCTCGAGGATGAGCACGACCTCTTCGTGGAGGTCGGCGGTCTTGGCGGTGAGAAGCCGCGCCGGCTCGAGCGAGCGGCGAAGGTCCAAATAGGCACGCTTGATCTCGTACGAGGTAGCGCTGCGTCCGACGCCCAGGAGCGCGAAGTAGTCGCCCTCACGCACGAGCGCCGATCGCGCTCGCACCCGCGCGCGAACGGCATCGTCATCGATCGGATCCGGCTCACCACGCAGAGGCGCGGGCGCCCGCCGCACGGGCGCGTGCACGGCGAGGACGTCGAGCTCGACGAGCGCCCGCAGCACGCTCACGATTTCGAGCGGGACCGCGCCCACGAGCTCCGCCACCGTCCGCCCGGGCGCTCCGAGCGCGGCGGCGCGTTCTTCATCCGAGAGGGCACACTCGGAGAGGAGCGCGCCGCGCGTACCGCCGTCGAAGCGGGCCGCTTCGCCACCGAGCGCAGCGAGCGACTGTTGCGGAAGGAGCACGCGGCGCGCCGTCTCGACGAAGATCTCGGCGCCCGTGGAGCCGCCGAAGACGCCCGGCTCGAGCTTCAGGCGGCCCGCCGGCTCTTCCTCGAGATCGATGCTCCCCGGCCCGCTGATCATCGCGCGACCCACGAGCCACTCCGCATGCGAGCGCAGGACCGGCCACAGCTCATCTTGAGCGAGGTGTCCTTGCGCGATCAGCGCGGCGCCGGCGTGACGCCCGGAAGGAGGAAGCTTGCCTGCCAGGCGCGCCGCGGCCGACCGATCCAGGTCGCCGCGACTCAAGAGGAAGCCCACGAGCGTCTCGTCTGCGATCTCCGACGCCGCGGTGACGATGTCGCCTTCCTGAAGCACGATGCGCCGGACGCCGGCCGTCGTCGAGAAGGTCATCACGCCGGTCACCCGCGCGGCGATGGCGCGCGCGAGCGGGCGCAGGCCCTCGCCTTCACCGAACACGAGCGGCACCGCGCTCGACTCCCGGCGACCGGGCACCGACTGCGCGGCCGGGCTCTTTCCGCGCGAGGTCGAGAGCGGTTGTGCGGCCGACGGAGGCACGTATGCGCCCAGGTCGCGCGCGGTCGCGCTCGGCGGGAGCGGCGCGGAAGGCACGATGAGGAGCGGTGGCTCCTCGGCGACCGGAGCGACCGAGTGTCGATCGAATACGCGCCCTTCGGCGATATCGCGCGGCTCGCGGAAACGCACCGGCGGCGAGTGTGGCTGCGCCGTGTTGGGCGCTTCGCGGTGACGAGCCGTCTCGCCGGCGATCTCGGAGAGGATCGCATCCGAGCCGAGGAGCGTCGGCGTCGCGATCACCGGCGGCAAGATGGCTTGGGGCCCCGGCGTCATCGGAGGCTCTGCGACGCTCGGGACCCGCGACGGCGGCGGCGTATTGCCCGTCGATCCGCGCGATGACTCGAACGGAAAGCGCCGCGACGTCGACGCCTGCTGGACCGCGGGCATGGGCCCGGGAGAGTCGCGCGAGGGCGGGGGCGGCGGCCGCGTGGGCGACTCTTGCGACGTCGAGAGGCCCGACTCGGTCGAGCTCTTCGCGGCCGAAGCGGCTTCGAGCGCCTCGACGCCGGTCGATGATGTCGCCACGCGCGGGACCGGCGTCATCGCCGCGGGGCTGAGACCGATGCCTCCGGTGCCTCCGCTCGCAGAGCCCGAGCGTCCGCCGGTGCCACCGGTCCCTTCGGAGCCCGTACCGACCTGCTCCTCGAGCGCATCGAGGGGCTCATCGAGCATCGCGAGCATCTCCGGAGGCAAGAGCGAGTCGTCGGCGCCGGCGCCGGCGCCGGCCGGAGCGCTGGAGTGCCTGTCGAG